>JAMDEO010000142.1:10276-19354 GCA_023483915.1 Actinomycetota bacterium | reverse complement strand
GGCCGGGCCGCCCCCGACTACGGCAACCTTTCGGGAGTGTTCAGCCTTGGCGATCTTGAACTCCTCTTCACGGCAGCACGCTACGTTCACCGAGCAGGAGACCGTCTTGGCTTGGTGATCGCCTCGGGCGAGGCAGCCGTCATTACAGCGAATGCAGGGCCTGATGTCCTCGGGCCGGCCTTCGAGCGTCTTCCGAGCCCACAGCGGATCGGCCCACATCGGTCGCCCCAGTGCGATGAAGTCGCCCTGGCCCCCGGCCAGAACGGATTCCGCTAGATCAGGCAGGTTTATTGAGCCGGAAGCGATTACAGGTAACGTGACGTTCTTCTTGATAGCTTCGGCAGCCCACACGTTGTGGGCCAGGCTCATGCCCATGGGGCTCACTTCGTGAATGGTCTGGTGATGATTTCCCCCCGAGACATGTATTGCTGCGACCCTCATTTCTTCGAGCCGCTTGCACAGTTCAACGGTCTCCTCGATGGTATGGCCATCTGGTTCGTAGTCAGTGCCGCTGACACGCACCGAGATCGGATAGCCAGATCCTACCTGGCACTTGATCTCTGCGATCACCTCGAGCAAGAAGCGCATCCGGTTTTCCAGGGAGCCGCCATACCAGTCAGTGCGCTTATTGGTTCGCGGTGAGAAGAAGTTCGAGATGAGATAACCATGACAGGCGTGGACCTCAACCATGTCGAAATCGGCGGTTTGGGCCTGTTTCGCGGCTTGACCGAAGGCTTTGACGACCCCTTGGATTTCGTCGAACGTCATTTCCAGGTGGTCCGGCCCCGGGCATGTGTTCGATGCGTGCGATGCCAAGCTGGCAGGGTGACGCCTTGCTTGCGTCGTTGTCGACCCAGGCGTACTCGACAATCACCATGGCTGGACCGCCCAGCGCCAACTCCTTGTAATGGCGGAGGAGCCGGTCGGTGACTGACCCATCAGGATTGGCGAGGCCCGTATGCTGCGGGGCCTTGATAATGCGGTTCTTCAGATTGACGTTGCCGATCTGTCCTGGCTCCGACAGCTTCTGAAAACTGGATTGCATGGACGAACCCTCCCGGATTTCACTGTTCTGACCCTCGCACGAGGGTCAGGTAGAGCGTATCAAGCCTTGGGCGCTCGTCAACCGTTGTAGGTGGCCGTGACGCCAAATCCGGCGTCACGGCCCAGGCTGATCGGGTCGGCTGCTGCTTCTATGCCTGCCAAGTCATCGGCTGCATCTTGTCCTGCACCGTGACCATGGGAGCCGAAGCGTTGCTGACCACGACGAGGTCGAACTGATACTTGCCGCCGTTCGACAGCCGCCATTGACCGCCGTAGCAGGGGGTGGTCACACAGTTCAAGGTTGGATGGGAAGTGCCCCATTGCACCGGCACGGTGTAGTCGATGGGGCCGGCAAGGGAATCCGCCATCTTCGTCTCCTGGACTCTCTTGATGAACTCTTCCCTATCATCGAGGTTCGTCTGCCGCTTCAGCACGTCGACCGCCCACTCGAAGACCGCGTAGTGCGTGATGGTCTGCTGCCACTGCATGTTCTTCGTCTTCTCGAAGTCGTCGCACATCTGCTGGGCGGTTTCTCCAGTCAGGGAAGACTTGAATGGGTATGTGGGGTGGAACCATTGCGTGCCGGTCTGCCCGTCTGCCAAGGGTCCGACGGCCTCCATGGTGGTTGGGAACAGGGTCGGTTTGATCCCGTACATGATCTTGGGCTTGTACCCTTGCTGCGCGCACTGGTGACTAAACGTGGTCCAGTCGGGGTCGATCATGACCCCCATGGCGATCTCACAGCCCTCTTTCTTAAACAAGCTGATCTGCTGCGTGAAGTCTTCACTGGGCTCGTTATAGGCCCCGCCATCGGTGAACACGTAACCCTTCGCCGCCCAATCTTTGCTTGGGCCGTAAACGTTTCGATAGGCGTTGCCGGGAGCGTTGTTCGGCCACATGGCACCGATCTTCTGGTTGACTGGGGCGAGTGGAACATAGACGCCCCTGGGGTTGCCGCTCCCGTCTTCGACCGCAACGGCGAATTGAGGGCTTCCATCTCGGTTGTCGCCCCGCCGGAAAGGGCGAGCGAGCAGCAGATGAAGCGCTACGCGGCAATTGTCAGAAAAGTGGCTGCAGAGCTCTCGGCAGCCTTGGGCTATCAGGGCGGTTAGCCTTCTTCGGCGGCGGACCGTGCGGGGCGCCGTGCGGCGCGCCGCAGCGCAAGCGTGGCCACCCCCTCTAAGGCCACAAGCAAAGCGAGGCCGCCTGGCGGCGGCCTCGCTGATTGGGTCTGACGGCAGGTCGCCGGACCGGTAGCCGATCCGAGTCCCTACTTCTTCAGTGTCTGGATTGACTGGTACATCGGATTGCTGAAGACCTTGTCGAGGCACTGGCCGGTCTCCTGCAGCTTGGCCTTGCCTACCGAGTAGCAGACACAGAAGGCCACCTCCATGATGTCTTCATCAGTGGCGCCGGCGGCCTTGGCGTTACACGCCTGCGGCATGACGCCGTCATAGTGGTTGTTCATCATGTACAGGCCCACGAGGAGCAGGTACCGGGTCTTGGGATCGAGGATCCCGCGGTCGAGCAGACCGGTCAGCTGGTTCTGCGCATAAGTCTGCAGCATGTCGGGACGGCGTTTGACCCAGAAATCAAGGGACGGATCGCCCCCCGCGCCGGGTTTGTAGCCCGGACGCTGCATGGCCCAAGACGCGAGGATTTCCTCACCGGTCTTGGCCGCCTTCATCGCCTTGACGACTTCTACTTCTTCTGGCCTTGGCATGTAACTACTCCTTTTGGTGGTTGACTGATGTCATATCGCAATGCGCCACGGCGGTCCCGGTGCCGGGGCTGCAATGGCCGCATTATGCGCTACATGGACATGCGCACGATTTCTTGGGCATCCTTTTCGCTGAGCTCGACGAGGCAACAATCCATGAGTGGTTGCAGGAGGAGGAAGGCCTCCTTCGCTATGGCAGGGATCATTTCCTCGGTTACTCCCAGACTCGAGGCTGTGATATCCAGATCAACGCGGGCGAGGAACTTGCGCAGTGTTTCAGAGGATTTCTCGGCGAGTTCCATGTCGCTCGAGCCGTCCCTCGGCTCCCCCAGCCACTCCGCTACCTGCGCATAGCGGGCCGGATTGGCCTTGTAGGTGTAGCGCAGGTAGGCAGGGCCAAGCGCGGCCATCGTGCTGCCATGGGCGGCATTCGTGTGCCCGCTGATACCTTGACCCAAAGCATGGATAGCCACGACGTTCGCCTGGTCTAGAGGTATGCCGGCCAGGGTGCAGGCCCAGGCCATGTTCGTTCTCGCCTTGATATCCGATCCGTTGCGGTAGGCCTTCTCGAGGTTCTCCACGGTGAGACGGATGGCCTCCCGGGCGATCATGTCGGTCCAGGGGTTGGCCCCACGGGAAATGTAGGCCTCCATCGCATGGAAGAGAACGTCGGCTCCCGTGGAGGCTGTCACGCCCGGCGGCACCGTGAGCATGAGCTCGGGGTCGACGATCGATACCGTGGGGTAGAGGCTGGAATGGACCATTCCTGGCTTGTAATGGTGCCGTCTGTCGGAGATGACCGCGATGTGCGTTACCTCGGAACCGGTACCGGCGGTAGTCGGGATGGCCACGATGGGAAGGGCGTTCTTCACTCCCTCCATGAAGGGATTCTTGCCGCCGGGAAGGTATTCCAGAACCGAGGTCTTGTTGACGGACACGATAGCGACGGCCTTGGCTACGTCTATAGCGCTGCCGCCTCCCAGCCCGATCACGAAGGAGTAGTCCTCTTTCCGCGCGCTCTGCGACATCCGGTCGACGTACTCAGAATCGGGGTTGGGCTCTACGCCTTCGTCTACCGTCACGCTGACGCCCGCCTGCACGAGGAGATCGGTCACCTTATCGAGTGTTCCCGAGGCTCTCATGCTGTCATCGCCGTAAGTGAACAGTAGGGCCTTCTTCCCGAGACCTGATACTGCTTCCGGCAGTCTAGTCACGGACCCGCGGCCAAACATCACCCGCGTGGGCGCATACACTTCAAAGGTATCCACTGCGGTCATCCCTGTTGCCTTGCCCAAGCTTCCAGGTCTACATGACGGTGTACTTGGGGCCGCCGCCACCTTCTGGGGGCACCCACTGGATGTTCTCAAACGGGTCCTTGATGTCACAGGTCTTGCAGTGGACGCAGTTGGAGAAGTTGATCTGCAACGTCCTCTGGCCGGTTGCTTCATCAGTGGTCATCTCGTATACCCCGGCCGGACAGAACCTGGAGCAGGGGTTGTGATAGTACTCGGTGCATTTGCCGTAGCAGATATTGAGGTCCGGAACTTTGAGGTGGGGTGGCTGAGCTTCCTCGTGCGTCGCCCCCGAATAGTAGACGTCGGTCTCCTTGTCGAATGTGAGCTTGCCGTCAAAGTCGATTTCGCCGATCGCCTCTTTCGAAGGACTGGCTGTACCGTACTTTTCCGTGACCCTCTTCATGTGACGCCAATCAGGCTTGGAGTCCAGCCTGTCGTTGATGTCTCTTCCTCCGAGCAAGAACTGCAAGACCGCCTTGCTCATGCCCAGATAGAGGCCTTTGGTCATGCCCTGATGGAAGTTGCGCACTTTGCGGAGGTCTTTGACTTCCGCGCTCTCGCCGACGGCCTTGGCATACCGGGCCAGCGTCGTCTCGGAAAGATCGTCTGTCACCAGTCCGTCGAAGATGGTCCGGGCCGCCAGCATCCCCGAGCGGATAGCAAGGTCGATCCCCTTGATCTTCTGGCTGTTGAAGAGGTTGCCCGCGTCGCCGATGATGAGTCCTCCGGGGAAGGAAAGCTGGGGTATCGAGTAAAGACCGCCCACCGGGACCGTCTTGGCCCCGTACTGGACCAGTTTGCCGCCGCTGAGCAAAGCTGCCAACATCGGGTGGAGCTTGAACTTCTGGAACTCCCTATGGGGATCGAGGTAAGGATCGGAATAGTCGAGGCTGACCAGCTGGCCAACCGACACCATATTGTCCTTCATGCCATAGATGAAACCGCCGCCGAATGTGTCCCTCTTCAGCGGGTAGCCCAACGTGTGCACAACCTCTCCAGGTTGTAGTCTGGGTTCGGGGAGCTCCCAGACCTCCTTGACCCCGACCTCGAACGCCGGTGGGTTTGCGCCTTGGTCGAGACCTAGGTGCGCGATCAATTCCTTGGTCAGATTGCCCCTGGACCCCTCGCCGAACACGGTCACCCCGGCATGGATGTCGGTCCCAGGTTCGTAGTTGGGCTTCTTCTCGCCTTTTGCATCGATTCCCTTGTCACCGGTTCTTACCCCGATGACCTTGCCCTCGTCGTAGAGCACCTCGACGCCCGCGAATTCCCAAAAGAGATCGACGCCATTCTTCTCCAGAAGATCAGCCATCCACTGGTTCAAGCGAGACATAGAGACCACGTAGTTTCCGTGGTTGTTGAGTGGCGGCGGGGCGAAGGGGGCTTTGAGCTTGCGCTTTTTGGTAAGGAAAAAGATCGATTCCTTCTTGACCTCTCCCTCGAGAGGCGCGCCTTTCTCCACGAAATCAGGAACGAGGTCCTTGAGGGGACCCGGAGCCATGACCGCCCCCGAGATCCCGTGGGCCCCAGGCGAAAAGCCCTTGTCTATGACGGCGATCGTCAGCTCGTCGAGCCTCTTCGCCCCGGTCGCGGCGGCCTGCTCGTTGTGTGCTTTGACGAGGTTCGACAGATGGAGGGCGCTGCTAAGCGAGGCGATGCCACCCCCAACATAGAGGACATCAACCTCGAGAACGTCTCTCTCTTGTGTCATGGCTGCACCTCGCCCTTTACGCCACTACCGTCGCGACTCAGTTTCCGCAGCTCGGCTTCAAGAAGCCGCCTTGCGCTTGCGGATCTGTTCGGTCAGCGCAGGCACCACCTGAAGCAGGTCGCCCACTACGCCAAAGTCGGCGCAGGAGAAGATCGGGGCATCGGGGTCCTTGTTGATGGCTACGATGCAATCTGAGGTTTGCATGCCCGCCCGATGCTGGATGGCCCCCGAGATACCGCAGGCAATGTACAGCCCGGGGGAAACGGTCTTGCCGGTTTGGCCCACTTGGTATGGATGCGACTTCCAGCCTGCGTCCACCACTGCGCGGCTCGCCGCCACGGCGGCACCAAGCTCGTCGGCCACCACGGCGGCACCAAGCTCGTCGGCCAGGGCCTGGATTAGGGCGAAGTTTTCCGCACTGCCCACGCCACGGCCCCCGGCCACGATGATGGAGGCTTCTTCCAAGCTCACGATGCCGGCGTTCTCACAAGCCACCGCGAGCACCTTCGCAAGTAGACTGTCCGCGCTGAACTCCACAGAAAGGGCTACCACCTGCGGCTCGACCGCAGCCTCTTCGCGGGCGAAGGAATTCGACCGGACTGTTGCGATCAGCGGGATGGTTGTGGCCTGTTTCTCGACGATGAGGCTGCCCCCGAAGCAGGGATGGGTCACCGTCACCGCGCCACTCTGAGCTTCGATCGCCGTGATGTCAACCAGAAGACCCAGACCGAGACGCGCCGCGATACCGGCTGCGACGTCACGGCCGTCCGGCGAGCCGGAGCAGAGGACCACAGCAGGATCGGCGGCAGCTATCGCGGCCGCCACCGTGTCGACGAAGGGACCCGGCCGGAACACCGCCAGCTCCGGGCTGTCCGCGGTGTAAACGCGCTCGGCGCCGTACCGGCCGGCCTGAGCCACGAAGGGCGCGGTGTCTGCGCCCATAACCACAACACTCACCGGGCCTCCGACAGCTCCGGTCAGCGCCCGGGCCCGGGTAATGCTTTCCAAGGTCACATTTGCGAGCTTGCCGTCCTTGGGCTCAGCTACGACGAGGATGCCCTCTTTGTCGCTCATTGCTCTCTCCCCCAACCTAAACGAGCTTAGCGCCCGTCAGGAAGTCAGCGATCTTCTCGGCGCCTGAGCCGTCGTCCTCCACCTTGACTCCCGCCTTCCTAGGCTCCGGAGAACGCGCCGAGAGCACGCGGGTCTTCGCACTTTCGAGGCCCACCTGGGTGGTGTCCAAGCCGAGTGCGCCCACGTCCTTGATGTCGAGGGGCTTCTTCTTGGCGCTCATGATGCCCTTCATCGAAGGATAGCGAGGTTCATTGATGCCCTTGATAACGGATAGAACTGCAGGAGCCGGACATTCGTAGGCCACGTACCCTTCGTCCGTCTCACGGTGGACCGTCAGGGTCGTCCCCTGAATGTCGACCTTCGACAGGGCCGACAATAAGGGCACGCCGAGTTTCTCCGCCACGGCTCCCGGCACGCAGCCGGTCTCGCCGTCGGTGGAGCGAAGGCCGAACAGCACCAAATCCCACGAGAAGGTCTTCAGAGCTTCCGCCAAGACGTAGGCAGTAGCCTGTGCATCGGAACCTGCAAGGGCTGGGTCGGAAACCAGGACCGCGCTGTCGGCTCCCATGGCCAGTGCCTTGCGTACGGCATCGGTTGCATTTTCCGGTCCCATGCAGACGACGGTGACTTCGCCGCCGTGGGCCTCCTTGATCCGCAATGCTTCCTCAACCGCATATTCGTCGTAAGGGTTGAGGATGCAGGTCACACTCCGGTCGAGACGCCAAGAGCTGGGCTCCAGCTTGGCTGTTGCCTCCGTGTCTGTGACCTGTTTTACGCACACCGCTATGTTCATGAGTCGTCCATCCCTTGTCATCGAGACTTCGGCTGCGCTTCCCCCATAAGCTCCAAGCCGTACAACATGATAATGCCAGTCAATGGTAGCAGGGGGCTCTTCGCCAGAACTTTTCATGGATGGGCTAAAGTATTACGATCACGTATACTTGCTGCGAATAGATGGAGCTGGATCTTTTCAAATCCTTTCTGGCTGTCGCTGAAGCGCGCAGCTTCAGCCGGGCCGCGCGTGCCATTCATTCTACCCAGCCCACGCTCAGTCGTCAGATCGCTCGGCTAGAGGCGGAGCTAGGCGCCAAGCTCTTCGAGCGGTATGGGCGTCATGTCGAGTGCACCGTCGCAGGGCGGCTACTGCAACCTCTGGCGCAGGCGATCATCACCCGCACCGAGGACGCCATCAGCTTGATGCGTGAACAGGCAGGCGCGGGACCGAGCGCCGTGCGGTTCGGAGCGGTTCCCAGCGTAATAGCCCGGATTCTGACCCCGGTCTTGGTCACGTTTCAGGGAGCATACCCGAATGTTAACGTCGACATTACGGAAGCCGACGATGTGCAGCTCGAGGAAGGCGTCGTAAGGGGAGAGCTCGATTTCGCGGTCGTGACTCTCTGGGGATCTATCCGGGCCTCGACTCAGTACCTGCTCACCGAGGAGATCCTTCTGGTCATGCCGCGGACCCACCGCCTTGCCAAACTAAAGGCAATACCGTTCGGCGCCCTGGCTGGGGAATCGATACTTCTCCCTCGTGCATCCCTGAACATCAGCAACGTCTATTCGGATGCCCTGCGGCGCGCGGGCCAGGAGATCAAGTTCTCATACCGCGCGAATTATCCCGAACTGACCAAAGCCCTGGTGAGAAGGGGCTTTGGATTAGCTCCGATGCCGAGCATGCTGTGCTCTCCCGAGGACCTCGAAGATCTGAAGGCCCTTCCTTTCGAGGAGCCGCTCTACCGTGACCTCCACCTCATCTATCCCCGCGATCGGCCCCTGACGACGGCCGCCCGGGCCCTCATGGCTCATATCCGGGCGAGCGTCTCCCGTCGCGGTCGATCCAGTCATATCTAACCTGCAACGGCCAAGGGACTCGCGCTCCTATGGCGCGGACGCCGTCCTTATTCGGCCGCCTATACGGGAATCGCATACATACTGATTCCCATGAAAAGTTGCGCTGAAGTGCCGTAACTCATCCGTCTGCGGACTATCATGCACGATGGCACCGAGTTGTAGCTCGACCGCGGCCCGTGGGCGCCAGAAGGAGATAGATGCATGGACTTTAGGCTGACCGAAGAGCAGGAGATGATTCGCGACATGGTCCGTGACTTCGCTCAGAATGAAGTGAAGCCCGTGGCCTTGGAGTACGATCACAAGACGAATCCCCTGGACTGCGTGCCCTGGGATCTCCTCAAGAAGGCCTCGGAGTTGGGTCTGCGCACCGCGGCCATCCC
>JAMDEO010000142.1:0-10266 GCA_023483915.1 Actinomycetota bacterium | reverse complement strand
AGTTTACAAAGGTCTGCTCGGCCATCCCGGAAAAGTTCGGGGGAGTGGGCGCCGACTATCCGACTCTCGCCATCATCCTGGAAGAGCTGGGTGCGGCCGATCAGGGCTTCGCCACCCTCATCAGGGGCTGCTATACCGAGTCGCCGCGCCTGGTCGGTGAGCTTACCCCGGAACTACGCGAGGAGTGGTTGACGAAATTCATGGAGGACGACACCTTCCTCCTCGGGCTGGCCCGCTCGGAGCCGGATGCAGGTACCGATTCGCACTTCTTGTATGACGAACCCGGCGCCTCCATCCAGACCTATGCCGTGAAGGACGGCGACGAGTATGTCATCAACGGTACCAAGCACTACATCTCCTGTGGGGGCATAGCGAAGCTCTACTTCCTCTACGCCCGCACCGACAGGAAGGGCCCTATTTCCACCAGTTTGAGCTGCTTTCTGGTACCCGCCGACGCGCCCGGTTTCCGGGTCGGCCGGATGCATAACAAGCTCGGCAGAAGGCTTCTTGCCAACGCCGAGCTCATATTCGAAGACTGCCGCATACCGGCGCGCTACCTGCTGGGGAAAGAGGGCGAGGCTTGGGGCACCGAGGGCGAGTGGGGCGGCCCGCAGTTCGACTGGTCGAAAACGGCTCTTGGTGTCCCGCCGCCATTTGGTCTTCTCGGCGCTGCCGCCAACCTGGGTACTGTTCGGTCCATCTACGAGGAAGCGCTCCAGTATGCCAAAGAGCGGGTACAAGGTGGCAAGCCCATCATCGAGCACCAGCACGTGGGAATGAAGCTTGCCGAGATGAAGATGAAGTACGAGGCGGCGCACGCCTACCTCATGCAGTCCGCTTGGGCGTTCCAGGAGAAGTATGAGTACAACCCCAAGTGCGGCATGCTGGTCAAGGCATTCGTAGACACCATCGGCGTGGAGTTCGTGAACATAACCTGCGGCATCCTGGGCGGCTACGGAACGACCGACGACGACGTGCCCTTCAGCAAGCACCTGAGGGACGTATACAGCTTCCTCCACGGATTCGCGACGACAGAAATGGCCTTGCTGAACGGAGCACCGACCGCGTAGGACTTGGGCGCGGCGGCCCCGGCGATCTTGCCGAGGGCCGGCCGCGACACGCGCAAGTAGGCTCCAGGAAGGAAGAGGGGATGGCAGAGCAGACCTTTGTAAACTGCACGGGTGGTGGCCCCATCCGTGTCCATGTGGAGGACGGCAAGATCACGAAGGTAAGGCCGCTCGTCTTCGACGAGACGGACGCCCCATCGTGGACGATCGATGTCGACGGGACCAAGTACACACCTTATCGGAAGGCCTGCGTAGCGCCGTTCTCCCTCACCGAACGGTCGAGAGTCTACTCGGACGAGCGGATCCTCTATCCCATGAAACGGGTCGATTTCGATCCAGATGGCGCACCGGGCTCCACCGGCCCCGGTGGGCGCAACCCCCAGAACCGCGGCAAGTCGGGCTACGACCGTATCAGTTGGGACGAGGCCCTCGATCTGGTGGCGGGTGAGATGAAACGCATCCGGGATACTTACGGCGCCGAGGCCATCATGTCCCGCGCGTCGTCGCATCACAATTGGGGCAATCTCGGCTACCGTTCCGGAGCGTGGGCCCGCTTCTTCAACCTCATCGGGTTTACCGACATTCTCGACAACCCGGATAGTTGGGAAGGCTGGCATTGGGGGGCCACCCATGCCTACGGCTTCTACTGGCGGCTCGGCAACCCCGAGCACTACGACATGCTGGAGGATGCTCTCCGCAACACGGAACTACTGATTTCGTGGAGCAACGATCCCGACACCACCCACGGGATCTATGGGGGCACCGACTCCGCCGTGTGGCGGCTGTGGCTGCGTGACAAAGGAATCAAGACTATCTTTCTCGATCCTTTCCACAACTACACCGCTGCGCATGTGGGGGAAAAGTGGATCGCCTACCGGCCCGGCACGACCTCGGCGCTTGCCGTCGCCATCGCCTACGTGTGGATCACCGAGGGCACGTACAACAAGGAATACATTGCGAGACGCACGTATGGCTTCGACGAGTTCAAGAGCTATGTCCTCGGCGAGAGCGACGGGGTTCCGAAGACCCCGCAGTGGGCTGCAGAGATCTGTGGCATTGAAGCCCGCACAATCGTGGCACTGGCCAGGGAGTGGGCGTCGCATCGGACCTCACTCGCCGGTGGTACCAAGGGCGGCGAAGGCGGGGCATGCCGCCAAGCCTACGCCACCGAGTCGGCCAGGCATCTGGTCTTCCTGCAGGCGATGCAGGGCCTCGGTTTGCCAGGCATCAGCATCTGGGGAACGGCCAATGGGCCGCCCTACAACCACACCCTGGAATTCCCGGGTTACGCACAGGGTGGCTTCAACCTAATCGCCGAGAAGCCGGCCATCAACCCCATCAAGCAACGGCTCTACAGGCTGACCGTTCCAGACGCGGTTCTCGACGGCCATATCGAGTGGATGGGCGAAGGCTTCTGCGGCAACTCCATCGAGCAGCACTTCACCAAGTTCACCTACCCGCTGCCTGGTCATTCCGAGGTGAAGATGTTCTACCGCTATGGTGGCTCCTTCCTCTCCACCATGACCGACACCAGCAAATGGGTGCGGATGTACCAAAGCCCGAAGCTGGAGTTCGTGGTCAACCAGGATTGCTGGTGGTGTAATGAGACCAAGTTCGCCGACGTCATCCTGCCGGCCTGCACCAACCTGGAGCGCGATGACATCAGCGAGTGGGCCAGCTCGGGTGGCTATTCCCTCCACGCCTCGGGCAGCGCCAACCATCGGGTCATCGTGTACCAACAGAAATGCGTCGAGCCCGTGGGCGAATCCAAGGCGGACTACGATATCTTCATCGAGCTGGCCGACCGGCTGGGCTACAAGGACCAGTTCACCGAGGGCAACACCTTCGAGCAGTGGATCAAGAAGATGTACGACTGGTCCGACATGCCGAAGTACATGGACTACGAAGACTTCAAGAAGAAGGGCTACTTCGTTGTCCCGCAGCTCGAGAACTATAAGCCTGCCTATGCTCTGCGCTGGTTCGCCGAAGGCAGGGCCTGCGACACACCGGACACGAGCAACCCGAAGCGCGGCACCGACAAGGCCGACGAACTGATGACCGACACCGGCCTCATCGAGTTCGTTTCGCAGAGTCTGATGCGGCACACGCCCGACGACGACGAACGAGCTCCCCTGCCCAAGTACATCCCCAGTTGGGAAGGACACGAGTCGGAGTTGTTCAAGAAGTACCCGCTGCAACTCATCTCTCCTCACCCGCGGTTCTCCTTCCATACGCACCACGACACCCGCGTGCCCTGGCTATCGGAGATTCCCGAGCACCGCATGTGGATCAACGGCTATAACTATCAGGTGTGCCGCATCCATCCCGAGGACGCCGAGGCCAGAGGGATCAAGCATGGCGACGTGGTCAAGCTGTATAACGACCGGGCGTCGGTTCTCCTCGGCGCCTACGTCACCGAAAGGGTAAGGCCGGGCGTTGTGCACTCCTATGAGGGAGCCTCCAGATACGATCCGCTGGAGCCGGGCAAAGCCGACAGCCCCGACAGAGGCGGCTGCGTCAACCTGCTCACTCCCGGCCGGATGATGTCAAAGAACGTCCCAGGCATGGCACCAAACTCATGCCTCGTCGAGATGTGTAAGTGGGAGGGATGACACATGCCTAGATACGGAATGGTCGTCGATGTGACCCGCTGCAACGGCTGCTACAACTGCTTCATCGCCTGCAAGGATGAGTACTGCGGGATCGCCCGCCCCGGGTACTCCGCACCCCAGCCGATGACCGGGCAGACCTGGATGAAGATCCTGCCCAAGGAGCGGGGCCAGTTCCCCAAGGTGAAACAGGACTACATAGCGATTCCCTGCATGCAGTGCGAGAAGCCCGGCTGCGCGGAAGGCTCCGATGGAGCCGTCTACAAACGTGGCGACGGCATCGTTATGGTCGACCCCGAGAAAGCGAAGGACCGGCCGGAGATCGTCTCCAAGTGCCCTTACCGGGTGATCTACTGGAACGAAATCGAACAGGTGGGGCAAAAATGCACGTTTTGTGCTCACCTCTTGGATGCCGGCTGGAAAGAGCCTCGGTGCGTGGAAGCGTGTCCCACCGGAACGCTTATCTTCGGGGATCTCGACGCACCGGACAGCGCCGTCTCGCAAGCCTGGAAGCGGGCAGAAGCGATGCATCCCGAGTATGGGATGGGCGACAAGGTGCGCTTCATCGGCCTGCCCAAGAACTTCGTGGCCGGCGCCGTGGTCTTCGGCGACAAGGACGAGTGTGCCAAAGGTGCGACCGTCACGCTGGAAGGGGAAGGTCGGGAGGCGACCGCGGTCACCGACGGCTTCGGCGACTTCGAGTTCGAAGGCCTGCCGGGCGGCGCCAGCTTCACCCTCAGTATCGCGGCCCCGGGTTACATGGGGCAAACGTTCACTGTCAAGACAAGCAAGTCTATCTACCTCGGGGACATCATCCTCGAGAAGAGCTCCTGAGCTCAGGCGGCATCGAGTTTAGGCACAGGTGGAAGGGGGCCTTATGGCAGCCATTGGAAATGAGCCAACGAAGCCTGACACGAGTGTAGACAAGACCGTCTACAAAGCGCTCGGTCTGAGCGGCGGTATTTTCGGTGCATCACCGTGCGCGGTAGATGTCAAGGATGGCAAGATCATCCGCATCCGGCCGCTGCACTGGGGAGAGAAGTATGACTTCCAGAGCTTCAATCCCTGGAAGATCACGAGGAACGGCAAGGCGTTCGAGCCGCTCCACAAATCGGTCCCGGCTCCGTGGAGCCTGGCATATAAGAAACGGACTTACTCCCCCAACCGGGTAAAGTACCCGCTGAAGCGGGTGGACTGGGATCCGAGCGGCGCCCCGGACTCTACCGGCCCCGGTGGCCGCAACCCGCAGAATCGCGGAAAGAGCAAGTTCGTCCGCATTTCCTGGGATGAGGCCACCGATCTCATCGCGGCCGAGATCAAGAGGATTCACAAAGAGTACGGCCCACTTGCCATCCTGGTACAGGGGGACGGGCACGGCGAATGCAAGATGATCCACGCCCCTCATGGCTGCTCCACCCTCCTCTTCGACAAGATGGGCGGTTTCACCCAGCAGGTGCGCAACCCGGATAGCTGGGAAGGCTGGTACTGGGGGGCCAAGCATGTTTGGGGCAAGGGCTTCATCGGCATGATGGCTCCGGCCGACAACGTGGTGAAAGACATCTGCGAGAACAGCGACATGGTGGTGGTCTGGGGTGGCGACCCCGAGACGACTCACTGGGGCTTCCGCGGGCAGCTCGCCAGCCGCCTGCTGTTCTTCTGGAACCAGGTGGGCATCAAGCAGGTCTACATCTGCCCCGACCTGAACTACTCCGCCTGCATCCACGGCGACAAGTGGATCCCGGTGCTGCCGAACACGGATGCGGCGCTGCAGCTGGCCATCATCTACACCTGGATCACTGAAGGCACTTACGACAAAGAGTACGTCGAAACCCATACAGTCGGCTTCGATAAGATCAAAGCCTACGTCCTCGGTGAGGAGGACGGCACTCCCAAGACGCCCAAGTGGGCCTCAGCAAAGTGCGGCGTCCCCACCTGGACCATCAAGGCCCTGGCTCGCGACTGGGCGAAGAAGGCGGTCACCATCGGGCATTACTTCGCCGGGGGCATGGCCCGCGGTCCTTACGCTCACGAGCCCGCCCGGCTGGAGGTAATCCTCCTTGGCATGCAGGGTCTGGGCAAACCCGGCGTCCATCAGACCCAGATCGCCTATACCGGCATGCCCAAGAACATCATTGCCGGGGGCAAGGACCACATGGGTACATTCGGGAATCTGGTGGGCACCCCGGCAGGTGAGCGTATCCTCAAGCCTCACCGCGGAACTCCCACCGCCTGGGGCAAGCAGATGGTCCCGAAGACCCTCATCGAAGAAGCCATCAAGAAGGGGACTGTCGATTTCTGGGGCACCGGGGGTCACGAAGAAGAGACTGCCAACCAGTACAAGAAGTACACCTACCCGATCCCCAAAGAAGACGGTGGCACCGAGTTCCACATGATGTGGACCGATACCCCCTGCCGGCAGACCTGCTGGAACTGCGGCAACGACGTCGCCGAGACCGTCAGGGACCCGAAGATCGAATGCGTGGTGGCGCAGCATCCCTGGCTGGAGAACGACTGCATCTTCGCGGACATCGTCCTGCCGACCAACACCACCCTTGAGGTGGACGACATCTCCCCCTGCCTGCGCGACGGTGACAGCTTCCAGAGCGTCATCCTGATGCGAAAGGCCATCGAACCCGTGGGCGAATCGAAGAGCGACTACGAAGCCATCGTTGAGGTGGCCAAGAAGCTCGGCATGGAAGAGGCTGTCACTGAGGGCTTTACCGTCGAGGATCTCATCCACCTGACCTATACGGGTATGAAATTCGACAAGATCATCTCGTGGGAGGAATTCCAGGAGAAGGACTACTTCGTGATCCCGGTCTCCCCCGAATGGGAGAAATGGCCCGCAGGCCTTTTCAACTTCTACAAGGACCCCGAAGCTAACCCCATCCCCACGCCCACCGGCAAGCTGGAGTTCTACTCCGAGAGTCTGGCCGAGGCTTTCCCCAACGATGAAGAGCGGCCGCCCATACCCAAGTGGATCGAGAAGGGCATCACCCATGACGAAAGGATCTCGAGCAAGCGGGCTCAGGCTTACCCGTTGCTGGTGCTGTCCAACCACGGCAGATGGCGAGTCCACGCCCAGGGCGACGACATCCCCTGGAGCAAGGAAGCCATGACCGGCAAGGTCCGGGGCTTCGACGGCTACCTCTATGAGCCCTGTTGGATCAACCCGCAGGACGCCGCAGCTCGGGGTATCCAGAATGGCGACATCGTCCGGGTGCACAATGAGCGCGGCAGCGTTCTCTGCGGCGCCCTTGTCTTTGAGCGTGTCATGCCCGGTGCCGTCTCCATCGACCACGGTGCCCGGACCGACTACATCATCCCCGGCAGGTTGGATCGCGGTGGCGCCATCAACACCATCACACCGGAGGGCCTTACCTCCCGGCACGCGGCCGGTCAGGCGACGACGGCCTTCCTGGTCGAGGTGGAGAGGGTCAGCATGCAGCAGATGGACGAGTGGAGAAGGAACCATCCGGAGGCCTTCGCTCGTGAGTACGACCTCGCTTCCGGGCTGCGCTTCAACGCCTGGGTCGAGGGAGGGAGGTAGTCATGGGCAAGGTATTCGTCATCGATCTTTCCATCTGCAACGGCTGCCACACCTGCCAGTTCGCCTGCAAGGACGAGCACTGCGGCAACGACTGGACCCCCATCGCCAAACCGCAGCCGGAGATCGGCCAGTTCTGGCTCAAGCTGGAAGAAAGGGTCAGAGGCACGGTGCCCAAGGTTAAGGTGGCCTACCGGCCGCACCTTTGCATGCATTGTGACGACGCTCCCTGCATCGAGTCGTGTCCCATCCCCGGCGCGCTCTACAAACGTGACGACGGCCTCGTGGTGATCGATCCCGTCAAATGTACAGGCTGCCGCAATTGCCCGGACGCCTGCCCCTACAACGTGATCTACTTCAACGAGGACCTGAACATCGCCCAGAAATGCACAGGCTGCGCGCATCTCATCGACAGCGGCTGGAAAGAGCCGCGTTGTGTCGATGCGTGCCCGACTCTCTGCATGAAGTTCATGGAAGAAGAAGAGGCAAAGGAGCTGATCAAGGACGCCGAGGTATGGATGCCGGAGATCAAGGACCAAACCAAGCCCCGGGTCTACTATCTGAACATGCCCAAGAAGTTCATCGCGGGCACGCTTTATGACCCGGCGGAGGAAGAGGTGATGATTGGAGCCACGGCCACGCTGAAGAGCGCGGCGGGCGGAGATCCGCTGACGACCGAGACCGATAGCTACGGCGACTTCTGGTTCGAAGACCTCCCCGACGGCGTCTACTCCCTGGAGCTGCAGGCCGACGGCAAAGTGACGACCTTCACCGACCTCAACACTGCTGAAGCCGACATCAATTTAGGAGATATTCCGCTAACGTAGAGAGTAAGGCCCGCTCTGTGAGACCCGCGGGATCCGACGAGGATCTTGATAGGGAGACTTGGACCCAGGTGATCTTCGATTCCCCGGCCCGGGCCGTTACGGCGGCCCGGGCCGGGGTGGTTGTGCGTAGTTGCGACCTATGGGGAAGGGGTGACCGCATGGCGATCAAAGAGGACGGCACAGAAAAGACGGTTCTCAAGGCACTTGGTCTTAGCGGAGGCATCTACGGCGCGGTTCCCTGCGCCGTTGACGTCAGGGATGGCAAGGTTATCAGGATCAGACCGCTGCATTGGGATTCAAGGTACGATCCGGAGACGTTCAATCCCTGGAAGATCACCAAGAACGGCAAGACCTTCGAGCCTCTTCTGAAGTCGGCTCCCTCTCCCTGGAGCCTTGCCTACAAGAAGCGCACCTATTCGCCCAACCGCGTCAAGTACCCCCTGAAACGGGTCGACTGGGATCCGAACGGTGCGCCGGATTCTACCGGGCCGGGCGGGCGCAACCCGCAGAACCGTGGTAAGAGCAAATTCGTCCGCATCTCCTGGGACGAGGCCACCGATCTCATCGCGGGTGAGATTCGGCGGATCCACAAGACTTATGGGCCGCTAGCCATCCTGGTGCAGGGCGACGGGCACGGGGAGTGCAAATTCGTCCACGCCCCACACGGCTGCTCGACGCTGCTTCTCGACAAGATGGGCGGATTTACCCAACAGGTCCGCAACCCCGACAGCTGGGAAGGCTGGTATTGGGGGGCGAGGCATGTCTGGGGCAAGGGCCTGGTCGGCATGATGAACCCCGCGGACAACATCGTCAAAGATATCTCAGAGAACAGCGACATGGTGGTCGTATGGGGCGGCGACCCCGAGACTACCCCTTGGGGGTTCCGGGGACAGCTTGCCAGCCGGCTGCTGTTCTTCTGGAATCAGGTGGGCATCAAGCAGGTGTACATCTGCCCCGACGTCAACTACGCCGCCGCGGTGCACGCCGACAAGTGGATCCCCGTCCTTCCCAACACCGACGCGGCATTGCAGCTGGCCATCATCTACACGTGGATCACTGAAGGCACCTACGACAAAGCGTACGTTGAGACCCACACCGTCGGTTTCGACAAGATCAAAGCTTACGTACTGGGGGAGGAAGATGGCATCCCGAAGACCCCTAAGTGGGCCTCGCCCAAGTGCGGCGTCCCCACCTGGACCATCAAGGCGCTGGCCCGTGACTGGGCGAAGAAAGCGGTCACCATCGGCCATTACTTCGCCGGCGGCTTTGCCCGCGGCCCTTATGCGCACGAGCCCGCCCGCCTGGAGATCGTCCTTCTCGGCATGCAGGGGCTCGGCAAGCCCGGGGTTCATCAGGCTCAGATCGCCTACCTGGGTATGCCCCGCAATGTGATCGGTGCGGGCAGGCAGTACATGGACATGTTCAACAACCTCGCAGCTTCCCCCGCCGGCGACCGGCTGCTCAAGCCTCACAGGGGCACTCCACTCGCTTGGGGTAAGCAGCTCATCCCCAAGACATTGATCGAGCAGGCCATCAAGAATCCCCCGGTCGATTTCTGGGGCACGGGAGGCCACGAGGAAGAAACGGCCGATCAGTACAAGAAGTACACCTATCCGATCCCGAAGCAGGACGGCGGCACGGAGTTCCACATGATGTGGACGGATACGCCGTGCCGGGTCACCTGCTGGGGCTGTGGCAACGACGTGGTGGAGACTATGCAGGACCCTACGATCGAGTGCGTGGTGGCACAGCATCCCTGGTTGGAGAACGACTGCCTGTTTGCGGACATCATCCTGCCGACCAACACCACCCTCGAAGTGGACGACATCATGCCGTGTTTGCGGGACGGAGACAGCTTCCAGAGCGTGGTCCTCATGAAGAAGGCCATCGAGCCGGTGGGCGAGTCGAAGAGCGACTACGAGGCGGTCTGCGAAGTGGCCAAGAAGCTGGGCCTGTACGACGAGGTCACCGACGGCTTCACCTCCGAGGAGCTTGTCAAGGCAGTTTTTGATGGCATGCTCTTCGACAAGCTGATCAGTTGGGATGAATTCCAGGAGAAGGAGTACTTCGTCATCCCCGTTTCCAAAGATTGGGAGAAGTGGCCCGCGGGGTGGTACGAGTTCTACAAGGACCCGGAGGCCAACCCCATCCCCACCCCCACCGGCAAGCTGGAGTTCTACTCCGAGAGCCTGGGGCAGGCTTTTCCCACCGCGATC
>JAMDEO010000192.1 GCA_023483915.1 Actinomycetota bacterium | reverse complement strand
CGATCACCGCGTTCATGCTCAGCAGCGCAAAAATGATGACTCCCTCCAGGGTGTGGCCGAGAAAGAACGAGAGGGCCATCGTCAGCTCCAGCAGCCACGGCATCGGCCCCCAGTAACGGGAGAGGAACTCCAGGAGGGCGGATGGCTGCTCTTCCTTCACCTCATTGGGGCCGAACATCCGCAGCCGCTCCTGGGCTTGCGCCGGCGAAAGCCCGAGCTTCGACGTACCCAGCAAGGCCATCGTTTCCTCGGGCGGGGTCTCGGCGTAGTCGGAGGTCTTCCTCAGCTCCAGCTCCGGCGTCCCGGCGTAGGTCTGTGCCAAACCGCCACTACCGATCCCTGCAACGAAGTACATACGGTCCCCCTTTCTCAAGGCACGGCGGCTACACTCCATGGCCGAGAAGGCTGTACAAGAGCACGGCCAGCACGATCAAGGTCGCCACGATATAGAGAACATCGCGTTCGAGGGCAAAGGCGATCACAGAGAATATGACGCGCAGAATGGGCGTGGCGATCAGCACGAGCAGACCCAACTGGATGATGCCGTAGCTGTTCAACGCCTGAATATTCCGCACGATCCCCGACAGATTGTCGGAAGGCGTCGCGGCCGTGTGAAAGGTATGGTAACGGGGAACAGCGGCACCGCTCTGGACCAGATAGAGGACGCCGCCGATCAGTACGATCGCCGCGGCCGTGAGGACACCAATGCGCAGCGTGTATCCGATAATCACCTCCAGCCTTTGATCCAGCCTGGCCTGTCGATTCTCTGTCATTTGAAACCTCCGCTCAAGCCGTTATAGATCATCTCGATTCCCAGCGCCAGAATCGTCAGCGTGAAGATCAGACGCAGAACGCGCACGGAGGCTCCCCCCAGAATGCGGGAGCCCAGCATCGAGCCCGGCAGGACGCCGAGCACCACCGGCATGGCGAGGGCCGGCTCGACATAACCGTTGCCCAGATAGATGCCGGCGCTGGCGGCGGCCGTGACGCCGATCATGAAGTTGCTCGTCGTGGTGGAGACCTTAAAGGGCAGGCACATGATCAGATCCATCGCCAGCACCTTCAATGCTCCGGAGCCGATGCCCAGGAGTCCGGACAGCAAACCCGCCACCGACATCAGGCCGAAGCCTCCCGCGACGTTGCGCACGTGATAGGGTTTCTCGCCTTCCGGCGTCGGATACGTGCTCTCCATGCGGAACCAGGCGGTCAGGCGGTCCGGCACGCAATCGGGATTGTCCCGCGGCCGGCGCGAGCTGAGATAGGAGGAAAGCAGGAGAACGCACCCGAAGATCACCGCAATGATTCCCGGCGGCAAGATGGTGGTCAGAGAAGCGCCCGCGATGGCGCCGAGGGTGGTCGCGATCTCCAGAAACATGCCGATGCGGATATTGCTGTAGCCCTCCCGGACATACGCCGAGGCGGCGCCCGACGAGGTGGCGATGACCGAAATCAACGACGCTCCCAACGCGTAGCGGATATCGACGCCGAAGAAGAGCGTCAGAAGCGGAACGATCACCACGCCGCCGCCCAGCCCGGTCAAAGCCCCGAGCAGGCCGGCGGCCAGTCCTCCCAACCAGACGAGGATCGTGAATGACAGGACGCTCACACGGATTCTCCTATTGGACTACTGGGTCTACGCAAAATACGTGCCGCTGTTTCCGGCAGGCAGGTCATGCCTGCACCGATGGCGGTCGTCGATGAGCGGGGTGCGCCTGGCGCACACCGCTTCGCGCTTGGCACGTAGCCTACGGTGCCCGGCCCCGTGGAGCCAGATTGTACCGGTCGGTCGCCCCCGAGCAAATATGTAATCCAAAATGCGTTTACCCCTATAGGCGGACATGAGAACACATGCGGTATCGTGACATCGGACCACCAACAGCTAAGAGAGTGTGTGAGAAGTCGCACGGGCATCCTGCTCGCGAGGCTCTGTGGCATCGGCATCCTGCCGATGATTCATGGGCTGGAAGCCCATGCCACAAAGAACCGGCTTCTCACACACTCTCTAAGGCAGCAATACGTGTGTTCCTGGGATTATAGGGCCAAGTAGGCAATAGGCGGCCCGCGTGAGCAAGAAGAGGTGAACCATGAGTAAGACGTGTCTGAACCCGTATGTGCTGTTCGTTTGCCTGGCCGCGCTCGCATTCGGCGGTTGCGCCAGGTCCTACGGCCCCGGCTCGGTTCTGGTGAGGGAGCAGCCGGCCTTCTACGATCCGAACATTCGAGCCGTGGCGGTGCTGCCGTTCCAAAACGACGCGAAGGTCCCCGGCGCCGGGGAACTGGCGGCGGAGAACCTGGCGGCCGCCCTGCAGGTCAACGGGACCTACAAGGTCATCCCTCCCAGCCGGCTGCAGAAGCTGGTTCAGGACGGCAAATTGGCGCCCCTGTCGCCCACGGACTACCGCCTGGAAGCCGAGCAACTCCGCAAGCTGGGCTCGGTTCAGGCCTTCCTCGCCGGGCGTGTCCTGGCCGATGAGCGGGCCATGAGCGGCGCTCCCATCGACAATCCCTATCTCGACGCCTACACGCGCGGCAATCTCCCCGACACCCAGCAAGAGAACGAATTCGGCTACTCCCGTCTCTATCACTACTGGTACTGGAACTACCCCTACTACGGCAATTACGTGGCGCACACCTACGTGGCCCTGGAAGCCTCTATCGTCCGCGTCTCCGACGGCGCGGTGCTCTATACGACGCCGGTCCCGGCCACGGGAGGAGCCGGCACGGGTCCGTACCATGCGGCCCGCCGACCCACCAGCCCGCAAGGCGCCATGCACGAGGCCGTGAGCAAGTTGATCAGGGATTTCGCGATCGTGCCCGCCGAGTTGCGGGTCCATCCGGATACGGCTCTCCGGACCGCGCGGGGCCAAGTGGACGGGCGGTGGGTGTTCAGCAATTGGTTTCACACCACCGACCAGACCCTGTACGTGGTGCTGGAGCTTCCGGCCGCGGCCGGCGGCAACACCTTGCGGCTCACCGTCACGCCGGTCGGAGAGCCCGATCAGATCCTGGCCACGAAGGATCTTACCTGGCCCATCGGTGAGACCTCCGAGGCCGTCGAGTTTCCCCTTCCGAAGATTGCGGCCTACGTAGGTTCGGGAAACTACACGGTCAACTGTTATTCTCTCGGCCAGTTGTCGCTGCAGCATGATTTCACCATACGACGGTAGATCGCCACAATGCCTTAATCATGCAATTGGGGGTGAGTCATGGCCACACAAAGACGCCGAATGACAATCGTCCTCTGCATGTGGGCGCTGCTGATCGTGGCGGGCGGTTGTGCCCAGTCGTTCACGGCACGCGAGTACCCCCCCTTCTACGAACCGAACCTGCGTACCGTGGCGGTCGTGCCGTTCCGGAATGAGACACGCACCGCGGGCGCGGGGCTCATGGCCGCCGAGGATCTGGCCGCGGCTCTACAGGTCAATGGAACCTACGCGGTGATCCGTCCGTACAAGCTCCAGTCTCTCCTGCGCGACAAGAAGCTGCCGGAGATGTCGCGGACGGACTATGCGAAAGACGCCGGGCAGTTTCGCCAGTTGGGGTCCGTCCAAGCCTTTATCGTGGGCCGCGTCCTGCGCGATCCCGGAACGGCCCAGACCTATCCGGCCGCTTATGGCTCTTCCGGCCGTTTGGCCGGGAAGGGAGTCTTGCGGGGACCCGTTCGCTATGAGCTCGTTGACGAAGAGGGCGAGGAGGGAGAAGAAGGAGAGGAAGACGAAGAAGGAGAAGGCTTCGAGGGGGGCTTGGGCGACGAATTCGGCGATGACTTCTTTGGTCCCGGCTACCCGTACTGGTATTGGAACTATCCCTATTATTATCCAGAATACGTGGCCGGGGCGCGTATTGCCCTCGAGGTCTCCATGGTGCGAGTTTCCGATGGGGCCATCCTCTATACGACCCCCGCGCCGGTCTGGGGGCGAGCAGATCTGGCCAGTTACCGGCGGATCGCGCCCGGCAGTGCAACCCTCGACGCCATCCACCACGCCGTGGCCAGGTTGATCAATGACTTGGCGGCGGT
>JAMDEO010000039.1 GCA_023483915.1 Actinomycetota bacterium | reverse complement strand
GTGGGCAGTTGAGATTGCCGGCCACTTCGGACGCCGAATGCGTCAAGTCGAAAACCAGCCCTTCACGCGACACCTCGACTCTCGCCCGGATGGGTACGGGCACATCGACCACCCCGTCGCCCTCGACGACTACGACAACGCTTCCCATCTCGTCCGCGGTCTTCAGCGACGTCGACCCCAACAGCCCATATGCCGCGGACATAGCCACTCTGTATCAGCGGGGGGTCATCAGCGGCTTCCGTGATGGCACCTTCGGCCCAAACAAGCCGGTTACCCGCCAACAGTTCGCTAAGATGATCGTGCTCACCCTGGGCTACCAGGTCTCGCCGGTTTCAGCCAGCGCCTTCAAAGATGTAGCCATGCAGCTCGACCCTGATGACCCCCGGTATCCGAGCGCATACATCGAAGCCTGTGCTCAATTGGGCATTACAATCGGGAAGACGCCAGATACATTCGGGCCGTACGACAGCATTTCGCGGGCCCAACTCATCACGATGGTCGCCCGGGCCGCCAACCTGCCGGCAGCACCTGTGGGCTACGTGCCCCCGTTCCCGAACTTCAGCCCGGTCCACTACCCGTGGGCCCTCCGAGCGAGTGCGGCCGGACTGCTCAACGGGTTGCCCGGCATGGGCCCAAGCTACAACTTCTGGGCCAATGCCAGCCGTGCCGAGGTGAGCATTATTCTCGTCAATCTCTTACAGCGGTAGGGGCTGCGGCAGAAGCACTAACTGCCGCAACGCACTGCGCAGCGGAGAGTGGCGGGCCGGCTCCTCGGAGCCGGCCCGCCACCCGTGGGGTCCCGTCGGAGTGCCGTCGCCGCGACGCACGCAACCCGTAACATCAGCCCGTGGTTGTATGTTCGGAGACGCACTGCTTGAAGTATAATGGCTATGTAGATAGCCATCTCGGCCGAGAGTCAGAAAGAGGAGTGATGTGGCGCATGAGTTCAGCATAGCGGAGGCCAAAGACCACCTCTCGGAGGTGGTGAGACTAGCAGAAGAGGAGGGCACTGTCGAGCTGACTCGAAGAGGGAAGTCAGTTGCGGTCGTGGTCTCTGCCCGGGAATTTCGTCGGCTCTGCTACTCGTCGTCGAAGCCTTTTGCCTTCTTGGAGGAGTTCCGCAATTCTCACGATGCGGACCATCACGGCTTGGAACCAGGCGACCTTGACGGGGTGCGCGACCAGCACCCCGGCCGGGTGGTCCGGCGGTGAGTGCCCATTACCTCCTAGACACCTGCATCCTTTCCGAGCCGGTTCTGCGCGACCCCAATCCAGCGGTCGTTGCTCGCATCTTGGACCGGCAAGGAGAGATCGCTACCGCGGCGCCAGTCATTCACGAACTATGGTTCGGATGTATCCGGATGCCGCCTTCACGCAAGCGTGATCTGCTCAAGGACTATCTCGAGTCCCTCTCGACTGTCCCTGTTCTCCCCTATGATGCCCGCGCCGCCCGGCGCCATGCCGAGGAAAGGGCTCGTCTGGAGTCAATGGGACAAACAGCCCCCTTCGTCGATGGCCAAATCGCTGCGATAGCCCACGTGAACCAATTAGTGTTGATCACGCATAACGTGGATGATTTCGTGCGCTTCTCCGGCTTGCGGGTCGAAGACTGGTTTGTCCCGCCTTTGGCTCCTTAGAGGGGCATCCCCAGAGAAGCACTTGACGCAGATTGTCCAGCGTTCTGGGTTAGCGCCACACGCTCACCCGCAAGCGGAGTCCCGCCGCCTTGATTTCCTTAGGCATGGAGGCCAAGTCTGTGCTGGTGGACTCGGACTCGTTGTTCATACCGCGTGCCCGTGCGATGTCGTGAATTACAGCAGAAATCAGAGTGGGATCGATGACCGTCGGGCTTGGGGCAAAATCTGGATCGTCTTTCCTGGGGGCGCCGAAAGGCGCCTCTTCCGCATCCGCAGCCTCAAGCTCTCGGTCACTCGGCTGACGCCAAAGTCGGTCTGAAGTCGCATGACCGGGGCATGGCTGTCTATCACACTGGTGTTGTGAGCCTCCGTGCCGTCAGGTGGGGCAGAGATCAAGGAAGCGGTTGACCGGCATGTCAGTTCTGGCATAGAATGGGTATGTCTGTAGATCACAAGGATAAGCCGCTGGTGTGGCTCGGTGGAGAGGTCATTCCCCCGCCTTTGACTCTTGCCGGGCGCATCAAAGTGGGGGTCCTTCTCCGGCGGTTGCAGCGCGGAGAATCGTTGGGTCTACCCGATTCGCGGCCCATGCCCATGATCGGTTCAGGATGTCACGAGCTGCGGGTAATAGACGAGGGCTCCAACTGGCGGCTGGTCTATCGGCTGGATCCGGAGGTGATCATCATCGCAGCGGTGTTTAGGAAGACCACAAGGGCGACACCGCATCCGGTCATCCAGACATGCCGACGAAGGTTTCGCGCGTATGACAGCCTGCGAACGGACTGAGGGCGAGTCCAATGGATGAAGGTAGAAGAAGAGAACTCGAAGCGGCCGGGTGGCGTGCGGGAGACGCCGCCGACTTCCTGGGGCTTACGCCGGAAGAGGCTGCGTTTGTGGAGGTCAGGTTGGCTCTCGCCAGGCATCTCAGAGAACTTCGACAGAAGAATGGCTGGACGCAGACTGCCGTAGCCGAGCGCCTTGGTTCTAGCCAGTCACGGGTTGCGAAGATGGAGGCATCGGACGCGTCGGTATCATTGGACCTGATGGTTCGGTCCCTGCTGACGCTGGGCGCGACGTGTGCGGAGGTTGGGCAGACAATCGCCCAGGCTGCCTGACGAGATCCGAACCGGCAACAGCGTCTCCGGCTCCAAGTCTACGCCTAGTGGCGCCTGCGCTATCAAGATCACCCTGCAGAGCTCCCGCAATCTGGTCGCGGTATGATTCTGCCAAATGTGCACTGGTCGGAGTACTGCAGGGCAAAGGCAGACTCGAGACACAGGGCAGTGTCCCACTCGGTCTTTAGATGATCGCGCACCGTCGCGGGTGAGGGCCGGTCCAACGAGCAGGCCTGGTCACGACACCAGGGCGGTCTCCATTCTGGCGAGGGCAGCACCAAGTAGATCTCGGTGGCCGGGAAGCCTGGAGTAGATGAGCCTCGCCACTTCCTCGACATAGGTGTGGACCGTCAGGTTCCGATCCTCGAGCATTGACAGCGCCTGCACGGTCTCCTCTTCGGAAAGGATTCCTGTTTGTCCCAGGCCGCGCAACACCGTCCGCGGCGACCGGGCAATGATCCCTTCTCCGATTTCCAGGTAGAGCTGGGCCGCTTTCCAGAATGCCTCAAAGGTGTATTCGAATCTCTGGATGGCTCCATCTCGCTCTAGATTAGAAGGCTGTTCCAAGCGGAGCGCGGCATCTAGGGTTGTCCAAGCCTGCTTCGCCAGCTCCAGACGAAGGGTCAATCTGTCCACAAGATGCCCTTCTCTTTCACCGCGGCTCGTAGCTCGGCGCTCGCATCTGCCAGGTCTACTATGTCGACCTCATAAGGAATGCGGCTGGTCTCAAGCGCCTCCCTGAGGGCCACTCGCACGCTGTCCGCAACTCGCCCAAGTGGCGCCTCAAGGGCCAAGTCGAAATCCGAAAGGCTTTTTGCCCCACCCCAAGCCCGCGATCCAAAGAGCCACACGCGCACTCCGGTTCCGGCCACAACGCTCAGAGTGCGTTTCTTGATCTCGTCGGTGGCCCAGTTGCTAACCGTGGTAGTAGTGCACACTCGTATCCCCGCCTTCCGTCATTATCTCACCAGATTATCACTCACCTACACATGCTTCGCGCTCCGGAGCTTGCAGCTGCCCTCGCGGCACAAGGGCCGGGAGTAGCCCGGCCCTTGTCCGAGTGATTCTCGCCGCCGCAGCAGCGAAGTTGCGTTGCGCGCCGCTGCGGCCCACCGGCCTGGGTCTACTGCGTGAACTTCACCGCGTCGGCGCAAACGCTGCCGTCGGCGCCGGTCGCCCAGATCGTGATACTGCCGGATCCTGTGTTGTACCCCGCGGGGAAGTCGTAACTGCCGAGCGAGTACCATGTCCCGCCATGGATGCGCTGGTTCACCCAGCGGC
>JAMDEO010000160.1 GCA_023483915.1 Actinomycetota bacterium | reverse complement strand
GCCCCGGGACGTCGGTCTGGGGCCTCTCCTGCACCACCGCCCCGGGCACCAGGGCCGCAAGTTCGACCACAGATCCGCCGATCTCAGGAGACATGGGCAGCCTCCGCTACGACGACTCGCGAAGGCAGCACTTTGCCTGGGTTGGATAGGCCGGCCGGGTCGAACACCTCTTTCAGCCATTCCTGGGCTCGGAGGTCGGCTTCTGTGAAGAGCATGCCCATAGCATCTAGCTTCTCGAGGCCGATTCCATGCTCCCCACTGATCGTGCCGCCCAACGCCACGCAGGCGGCGAGAATCTCCATGCCGGCCTCCATCGCCCGTTCCTGCTCCGTCCGGATCCTGCTGTCGAACAGGACGAAGGGATGCAGATTCCCGTCACCGGCATGGGCAACGTTCGCGATCCTCAGGTTGTATTTGGCCCCGATCTCGTAAACCTTCCGCAAAGCATCGGGGAGTCTCGTACGAGGCACTGTTCCGTCGAGGAGCAGGAAGCTCGGGGCCAGACGAGCGACGGCTGCGACCGCACCTTTGCGCCCTTTCCAAAGGGCAATGCGCTCTTCGGAGGAACCCACTACTCGTATGTCCCGGGCGTTGTTGCGGCGACACATGGCTTGCACTTCGGCTGCCATGTCCTCCAAACCGTCAGCAAGCCCGTCCAATTCGATGAGAAGCACGGCAGCAGCGTCCGTCGGGAACCCCAGGGACTCCGAAGCCTCGATGGCTTGGATCGCCAGGTTGTCCATCATCTCGAGGGTCGCGGGCACCATTCCCGCGGCTATCATGGCAGAAACTGTCTTGGCAGAGTCATCTATGCTGTCAAAGATCGCCAGGAGAGTCCTCACAGCCTCAGCCTTTCGCAGGATCCGAAGCACAGCCTTGGTGCAGATACCGAAAGTGCCTTCGCTCCCCACGAAAGCACCTAGCAAGTCGTATCCGGGCAGGTCCAGAGCCTTGCCTCCCAGCCAGACCACCTCGCCGTCGGGCAACACCACTTCGGCCCCGACGACGTGGTTCAGCGTGACCCCATACTTGAAGCAGTGAGGGCCGCCTGCGTTCTCCGCAATGTTGCCTCCGATGGACGAAGCCTTGCCGCTAGACGGATCAGGAGCGTAGTAGTAGCCGAGAGGATCAAGAACGGCGGAGACATCATCATTGTAGATGCCGCACTCCACCACTATTCGCTCGTTGGCGATGTCTATGTCCACGACTCGCCGCATGCGGGCCATCTCGATGACCAGGCCACCCCTTACGGCAATCGTGGCCCCCGTCAGATTGGTGGCGCTGCCCCGGGGTACAAAAGACACGCCTTCACGATGCGCGCTTCGCACCACTCGTGCCACCTCATCTGTGGAGTCCACAAAAACCACAGCATCCGGCATTGACCTCGCTACATAGCCGTCGTACGCGTAGGTCTGAAGATCGACCCTACTGGTCAGCACGTCGTCCGGACCAACTATCCCTCTAAGCTCAGTGAGTAACCCATCTGAGAGCATTTCCTCTCCCCACTCCCAAGCCCCACGGTCCCGGCTAGGCCATGGTCACACAACGTAACAATATGATAGCCCCGGAGCGCGGGCAGCACTTAGAATCGGCAGCATAGTGGCATCGGGGCCGTGAACCAGCCTTTTGCAGAAAGGACCACTGTGGCCAAAGAGATTATCCTTTACAGCCTCGCGCCGCACGTGACCGACGAACCAGAGATACACGTGACCTTCGGCGAGGAAGTACACTGGGAAGTCCACTGGGAAGCTGCCGGAGATCAAGCCGTAGCCGGAACCCCGGCCCAGCGCCGACCTATTGCGTCCAACTGTAGCGCACCAGAGGGTTTCCGCCCTCCGCCCACGCCTCCATGGAGCCATCGTATATCTTGACATTCGTATAGCCGAGCAACTGCGTGAGCAGGAACCACCAGGTGCTGGCATAGCCGCCGACGCCGCAGTAGGCGATAATCTCCTGGCTCCTGTCCTCACCAATTACTCCCGTGGCCATGCCTTCTATCAGCTCATTGGGTCTGTAGGTGCCGTCCTTCTCCCAGACCCAGACGAGAGGAAGACTCCGCGCGGTCGGAATATGACCGCACATGTCCGTGAAGGGATCTATCGACGTCCCGAAGTACTGGTCGGGGTCTCTCCCATCGATGATCACGGCCTCGCCGATGTGGTCCTTGACGTACTCGGTCGAGACCCAGCTTTCCCGATCGACTGAGCCGCGATAAGCCGTAACCTCAACCTGGGGGATCTCGGTTGTGGTTGCCCGTCCCTCCCTCTCCCACTTCGGATGGCCACCGGCGAGAACGGCCACATTACCGATCCCGGCGTATATAAGGGTGACGGCAACCCTGACTGCGTCCGCCAATGGGTATGGTGGGGCCGGCGGCGCCTCGACCCGGCCCACGATGACCACCTTGGACTCCCCGGTCAACCCGCAACTCCCCACCACCTTGAACAGGTCCTCATCTGCAGGCAACTCCAGGATGAGCTCATCGTCAGAATCCGCCCAAGCCGACACTAGGCCGAAGGGCACGGATATGGCCCCGGGGATATGCCCGGCCGCGTACTCCTCCTCGAATCTGATGTCGATGATCTTGAGATCCCCGGCCGACAGTTGGCCCTGCAACCGCTCGGTGGTGATGATCGGGTCGATGGTGCGGATCATCGTCTTAGCCCCCAACATCGGTGAAACGGTGTGCTCACGTGCAAGAGCTTAGCTGTTTTCCGGGTCTTGATGTCAAGCAGCGCCATCAACCCGAGGCAGGACAACGCCTTCAGGCGTTCGCAGCGCCAGATGTCAAGGTTTCACGAACCGCCGAACGAATACGAGCGCCGTCTCGGCCACTTCCCGCCAACCCGAGTCGATCGTGAGGGAATGACCGCGGCCGGAAATCTCGACGAACTCGGTGACCCCTTTGTTGTCCTTCTGCTTTTCGTAGGAAGCCCGCGCGATCGCGGGTGGCACGGTATGATCTTTCTCACCTGACGCGATCAAGAGTGGTCCGCGGTCCGGGTTCTCGGTATCGACTTTGTCCTCGGTCCACGGGTTGAAATTCGCAACTGCCGCTTGGAATAAGGGCTTGCCGGAGGCGGGCACGGCAAAGGTATCGTAGAGCTGCTTCGCTTCCTCCTCGCTCACCGCATTCGCAAAAGCATAGCGGAACTGATCATAGGTGAGCGGCACCGCCCGGTGGCGATTGGCCGGGTTACCCAGCACAGGCGATGCCGACTTCAGGGCCGAATACGGCAGGGGCAACACCCCGCGGAACGGTGCTGGGTCTATCGCCACCGAGACGGCAGCCAATTCCCTCCCGGCCAAGATCTGCGTGATCAGCCCCCCGAACGAGTGCCCGATGATTGCCGGCAAATGATCCAGCCGTCCGACGAGGTCGGCAAAGTAGTCCGCGACCTGGCGGATGCTCTTATGGGCAAAAACTTCGGGATGATCCTTCGCCTCCTCCACGGTCTCTGGATCATCGGGCCAGCCCGGAGTGAGCGTTGTATACCCGGCCTCCTCAAACAGTTCGGCCCACCGGTCCCAGCTGCTGGGAAGCAACCAGAGCCCATGGATGAAAACAACGGGAGGGCGTCCGGTCTTGTTGGCCTCGTCGACCCGCTGCGCTTCGTGCTCGAATGTCGATAACATCGCGGCCTCTTTCTCCGGGGATGGACAAAAGGGGATCTTCCTGAGAGTTCCTCGCCCCTGTCTTACCCTATTTCCCTGAGGCACGAACCGCCCCCGGCACCAGATCTTGAGACCCAGCGGCCTCCCGCAGGTGAAGCGTGAAGCACGCCCCTTTGCCGGGCGCGCTCGCGATGCTCGTCCTCCCTCCCATCGCCTCGACCACCTCCTTCACCACCGCCAGTCCCAGACCGGTGCCCACCGGCCGGTCGGAACCATAGCGGCGATAGAGATAGAACCGCTCGAAAGCGTGTTCCACATCTTCAGAGCTGAGTCCAGGTCCTTGGTCGATCACCGAGACTTCGACATCACGGATATCTACAATCACCGAACTGCCTGCCGGCGCATGGCGAAGAGCATTTTCCACCAGGTTGGACACCGCCTGCACGAGGCGTTCTGCCCTAGGTGACGCCG
>JAMDEO010000177.1 GCA_023483915.1 Actinomycetota bacterium | reverse complement strand
GCGTCCCGACCTTGCCCGCCCAGGAGACGAACATTCTTATCCAAGGAATTCTCCCGGATGATTCTCTCGATCTCGTCGCGCTCGCCTCCTTCACCGGCGTGGAGAAGGAGGAATCTCTCACGATCGCCGGGAGCCATGGCCGCCAGAGCCAAGGACGGATATATGACCCCATTCTTCTTGACCAGGCGCCGGGGACAGAAAAGGACGATACGGTCCTCCGGCACATCCCAGTCCTTACGCAACTTGGAGCGAAGCCGCCCCGCCTCGGCCCTATCCGCCGGCGGGGCAAAGGCTGAGGTGTCGATGAAATTCATCAGGCTGTAAGTGACGGTGCTTCGCTCCGGGACAAGGGTCAACACGTGGCGAAACAAACGGGTGTCCACCGTGACGACGGCGTCGGCAAGACGCAAGGCCCGCATCTCCGCCCGCATCAGGAACCTGCGGCCCATCTCCGAGGAGGCACTGTAACCCTCGGACACGGATTCGAACAGGGGATAGCCGTGCAGCGTGAGCACGAGCGGGACGCCGAAATCATCCGCCACTCTGCGCAGATATGGGACCGAGTAGACTTCCTGGGCGTTGAGAACCTCCCATGGGGCTCCGCGGTGCAGGGCTCGGGCAAGCTCGCGCCCGGTTACGGAGGCAAGGAGCCGGCCGCGGGTTTCGGCCGCGTACATCATGCCCCAACCGGACCGGATGCGATTCAGCATCCCGGCAGGCCAGACGACGCCGGTCTTGCCGAGAGACTCCGGAATCGCGCCACCCAAGTAGAGCGCCTCGACCTGGTTCCCCGTCTCCTCCAGCCCCCGGGCGAGCATGGAGACGTGCGTGGTCGTACCACCGATCTGCCCGGGGTCACGGATCGTAGGCAAGAGCACCTTCATCGGGCAGATCCTTCTGGGGCCGCATTGCTGCCGGACCGCGATGGAGTCACGCCCTTTCGTGCCACCATGTCTTCGACAAGGCCCGATATCTCCTCCACCCGCGCCTCCCAGGAGTTGCCTCGCGCGGAGGCCGAGCGGTCTGCCCGGGCAGCTGGAGAGTCCGCCGCCAGACCGTCGCGGACCATTTGGGGGTAGTCACCGGGGGCCTCGGCCAGAGATACCCTCTCCCGGAAGGGCTCCAATTCCGGCAGAGCGGCTGCAACCACGGGAAGCCCTGCGGCGAGATACTCGAAGAGCTTGAGAGGGAATATGTTCCGGGTCAGCTCATTCAGTTTGTAGGGAATGAGGGCGATATCGAACCTCTTCAGATAGGCGGGCAGGTCATCCTTCTGCTTCCCGCCCAGCAGGTGGACGTTGGGCAGCGCTGCAAGACGGGCCTCGTCTACATCTCCCGGCTGAATTGGGCCGACCAGTACGACATGCCAAGACCGGTCCGCATGCGAAAGGGCCTCGACGGCATCGATGTCCAGGCGCTCGTCGTGCACTCCCACGACACCCAATCGGGGTGAAGGGATCGCGGCGATGTCGGGCGGAATAGCGAGATTCGCCTCCAGAGCCTTGGCAAAAAGGGATACGTCGGCTCCATGGAGCACGTGGTGGATGTTGGGATTGAGGTGCTCTCGTGTCAGGAGAAGGTTCCTGGCGCTCGTGATGACGAGGTCGGCGCGCCGGGTGAGGTCGTCATCGTAGGCGCGAACGGTATTGGGATCGACGAAGCCCGGGAATGCGGAGTGCTCATCGACACAGTGATAGATGACGGCGCTTGGGTGAAGCCGATCGATGAGGGCGCACGACGTGGGAAGATAGGTCCACAGGAGTGGGTCGTGAAGGCCGGTCCGCTTTGCCGCCCACCGGATGTACGCAGCCAAGACGGCCTGATTCGCCTGGTTGATCGAGGGGCTCAGATTGCCGAATGGGAGCATCGGGGGCGGGGTAAGAACCCACAGCCCCGGTTGCACCTTGCGCAGCCGTGGAACGACAGCCCGCCACCGGCGCCAGCGGGCCGGCACCCGGAGCGGAGCCAGCATGGTCACCGGTTCCTCCACGTAGAGGATCCGGTTGGCCGCGGCCAACCGGTGCATGATCTGCTGCTTGCTGGTCCAGTGAGCGTCCCAGTCCAAAGACGAGACGCATATGATGTCTGCCCCGCGAAGCACTACCTACCTCCACGTCCCGATCGCTCGGCCAGGATCCGCTCATAGAAGCGAATGGTCGCCTTGGCCGCAGCGGTCGGTGAGAACCGCTCAATCACGCGCTGGCGGGCTGCCGACCCCATGCGCCGGCGCAACTCCACGTCTTTGAGCAGCGCTTCCAAGCCCTCGGCCAGAGCCGCCGCGGTGGTTGTCCGGTCGTCGCTACGAGACACGAGATAGCCCTGGATGCCGTCGTCGATGATTTCAGGAATGCCGCCAACCGCCGTGGCAACGACCGGTAGTCCCGTCGACATTGCTTCGAGGACCGACAGGGGTACTCCTTCCGAAATGGATGTGAGTGTGTATACGTTGAACTCCCGGAGAACCGGCCAGATGGGGCGGACCTCCCCGCGAAACTCCACTGTATCCGCAAGACCGGCGTCGGCGGCCTGCCTCTCGAGTGCCGCCCGCTCAGGCCCATCACCTACCACGACAACCCGAAAATTGGAGCACCGGGCGCGGAGCAGGCGGGTCGCCTCGAGGAGGAGGCTGATGTCCTTCACCGGGACCAACCGGGCTACCGTACCGACGACTGCAGCCGGCACCGGCGTTGCGGCGCCCCAATGGCCGGTGCCGGCCTCCGGGCTCGCAGGCTCGTCTTGCGGCGCCGTGGCCTCCGGCGGCACCTCCACCCCCGGGTAGACGACCCTGATTCGCGACCCTCCAATGCCGCGGGCCGCCAACCGCCTCGCCAGATCCGCCGAAACGCAAAAGAACCCGTCAACCACGCCGGCGCTCAGACAATCCAGCGCTACGTACGCCCGAGACTTCAGCGGACCGGCATAGTCCAGAGCCAGTTCCGAGTGGATGGTTGTGAAGAGGGCGGGGCGCGACGACATGAGGCGCAAGATCCCTCGCACCGGCAGATTGGCCCGCATGCCGTGAGAATGCACCACGTGCCAGTGTCCGCCGGATAGGTATTTCCGTAGGTCCGGTAGCACCCTGATGTCCCAGGGACCATTCATGGGCAGGGTCGTGCAGGGAAGGTTGCGGCTGCCTGCCTCCGCCGCCAGTCCTCCCCCTCCCAGGCACAAGAGGCGGGCGTCGCAGTCTTGGCCTCGGAGGGCTGAGAGCAGCGGCAGCAGATAGGCCATCGCTCCCCCGGTGTCACCGCCACCAATGACGTGCACGACTCGCAGCCCCGTCATCCGCGGTCCTCGGCTGATGCATCGCCCCTGATTTGGAAGGCGGCGGATGTTGCCATCCCCGCGAGGAACCAGAATCCCACGCCCACTACTAGTGTCTCCCACACGCTGGCGGTGAGGTTTGCCACCGCCACCGCGATGAACCCCCCGAATACGCCGGCGGTGAGAGCCCGCATATAGGGATCGCGAACAAGTGAGTGGCCCTTGACCAATCCCTTGGCCGTCCGGAGGAGAACCCAGACGAAGAGAGCGAAAAGGATCAAGCCTCCCTCCGCCGCCACCTGCAGGTAGAAATTGTCCACCCAGAGCCGAGTGTAACCGAACGTCACGGCGGTGGTCCCGCCAAAGGTGCCCAGGCCTACCCCCAGAAGGGGATGGGAAACGATGTCATAGAGGGCAATCCTCCAGACATAGAGCCGGCCGGCAGTCAGGCTCTTGGCGAGGTAGGTCGAACTGAACGCAAAGGTCAGCCGATTGGCGAAGCTCGTCGGAAGGACGAACCACCCGACAATGCCTGCTGCAACCAGCGGTGCCAGGTATCGGCGATAGCTCATAACAAAGAGAGCGACAACCCCGGCACCCAACCCCAGCCAAGCCCCCCGGCTGAATGTCACGGCAACCCCTGCCGCCAGGACAACACACGCGAGGGCCATCGTCCAGCGTTGGATCGGTCTGAGCCTGGAACGTAAAGCCAGGCTCAACGTGAGTAAGGTGCCCAACAGAAGAAATGCTCCCAGTCCATTGGGGTTCTCGACTATCGAGTACGCTCTGGTGCTAATGTCGCCCTCATGGACGTCGATCCATA
>JAMDEO010000034.1 GCA_023483915.1 Actinomycetota bacterium | reverse complement strand
GCCGGGCGTACGGTCGTTCTCGATGCGGCGGTTGAAGAAGATTCCATGGTAGATGTCCCGCTTGCTTGGCGGCTGTTTCAGGCCGTCAATCGTGAGAAGACCGCCGTGGTTCTGGTGGGCGACCACAACCAGTTGCCGCCGGTGGGTCCGGGCAACCTCCTGCGGGACCTCGTAAAATCGCGCGCCATCCCGACGACGGTCCTCACCAGGATCATCCGCCAAGCCGGCGAACTGAAAGAGAACTCCACGGCGATCCTCGTCGGCGAAGTGCGCCCGACGTCGGAGGTCAAAAACGGGGCGCGGCGGCCGTGGTACGTCGTCGACAAGTTCACCGACGCGGCCGATCTGCGGCGGATGCTGCTGGTCCTGTTCGATGAAGTGCTTCAGGAAAGGCTCGGGTACGATCTCGTCCGCGACGTCCATGTGCTGACGCCAACACATAAGGGGCTGCTGGGCACCGTCGAACTGAATATCGAGATCCAGAGACTGCTCCAGAAGAAGCTGTTCCGCTTCGATGTTCCTGATGTTGAGGCCGGGCACCGCCCCCGCCTATATCCGGGCGACAAGGTCATCCAGACGAAGAACGCCTACGACCTGGGCGTCATGAACGGCGCGATGGGCATCGTGCTCAGCGCCGATCCCAAAGACGGACTAGTGGTCGATTTTGATGGTAGTCCAGTGGAGATCAAGAGCGGCAGCGATGCGCTCGGCAATATTCAACTGGCTTATGTGACGTCGATCCACAAAGTGCAGGGATCAGAGTTTCCGTGCGCGGTGGTCATCGCGCACAAATCGCACTCCTTCATGCATCACCGCAACCTGCTCTACACGGCGGTGACCCGCGCTCAGGAATCGGTGATCATTCTCGGCGACCGCTGGGGTATCGAACATTGCGCACAGAAGCGCCAGGTGGACCAGCGGAACACATTCCTGTCGTTCCTGCTCCCGCCGGAGGCGCTGGGTTGAGCGTGGCCTCGATAGATATCCACGAGTACTACCGCCAGGTCACCGACGTCGATATCGGCGAGATTACCCGCGAACTCCTGTCCGGCAGGATTACACAGGAGTCGGCGAAGACGCTGTTTTGCGACTGCCCGAATCATCGCAGCCAGTCGCACCGGTCGTTTCATGTCTGGCTCGACCGGCAAGGTTGGTACTGTCACGCCTGTGGCCTGGGCGGCGACGTCCTGCAACTGGTCGAGTTTCTCCAGCATGGTTGCGTTACGCGGAGCCAGTCGGGAAAGATGCCCGAGTCGCACCGGCACGCACGGGACTTCCTGGCCGCCCGGGTTGGCTTGCCGCCGCTATCCCAACTCGGGCGCAGCCCGGAAGAATTGTTGGCGATCGAGGAAGACCATTGCCTCACCCTGCGGGTGCGGGAGGCACTCACCGCCACCGCAAACCTCTATCACGCGCGGCTCATTCAGAATGCTGAAGTCCTCGCGTGGTTCCGGGAGAAGTACCGGATCGGTGATGAAACGGCGACTGGGCTGAAAATCGGCTTCGCCGACAACGGCGGGGAGAGCGTGATCCGAGGACTGCAGGACGGACCCGACGCATTCACTCCGCGCGAGTTGACCGCGACGTCGGCCTTCCGCCCAACCGCGCAGGATGGACTCGTTCCGTTCTTCGATGGCCGGATCGTCTTCCCCTACTGGAGCCGCGGCCAAGTGGTGTTCATGATCGGGCGCCGCACGCCATGGACACCCGATCACGAATGGGAGAAATCGAAGTACAAGAAGCTCGCCGTCCGCAACGACCGGAACAATAGCCATGTTGCACCATGCATCCGGAACGACGTTCTCTACAACGAAGACGTGCTCCTGACGCGGCCGGAGCGGGTCATCATCACCGAGGGCGTTACCGACTGCATTTCCCTGATGGAGCACGGCTTCCCGGTAGTGTCCCCGGTGACGGTGCAGATCCGCGAGGCGGACTGGGAGCGGTTGCTGTCAAAGCTGGCTGGCGTGAAGACCGTCTTCATCTGCCAGGACAACGAGGTGTCGGAAGCCGGCCGACAGGGCGCTCTGAAGACGGCGCGCGTTCTCGCAAAGCATGGAATCGCCACGCGCGTGGCCATCCTTCCACTCGGTGAGAAGCAGCGCACGGCACGAGCGGCGCTGGCCGGACTGCCGGAAGGAACCACAGATGCCGAAGCGCTCCTGGCCGACGCCAAGATCGACGTCAACGAGTTCTTTGCCGCGGGGAAGGCCGCCACGGATTTTGAAGCCATCCTCGCCGCGGCGGAGACTCCGCTGGAACTGGCAATCGGGAAGCTCGATGCCGGCACGCCCGACGAGCACCTGGAAAATCTTCTCGATCCGATCCTTCAGGAAGTCGGGCAGATGGGGCCAATCGAGCGGGAGCGCCACCTCCGGCTGATCCAGGGCCGCTGCGGGAAGTCCAAGCTGCCGGTCAGCGTCCTCCGGCAGCAGATGAAGGTTGTCGTGCTGGACCACCATGCTCGCGGCAAGCATTCCCGCACCCGGGCAGACGCAGCAGGAGGCGGCGGGCCGAACGGCAAGCCCACGTTCCCCAAGGTCCAGATAAATGACCGTCAGTTGCGGGAGATCGTCTCCGACGCATGGTTCGCCATCCATCGAGCGAACCAGCACGGTGGCACCTTGTATCCGCACACCCCTTTTCTGTTTCATCGGGCCGGGCGCCTCGTTCGGCTGGTCATCGGCGAATTCGGTCCGGAGATCGATGAGATGGACGAGGATGCCGTGTTCGGATTGCTGGCGCGCACGGCGGATTGGCACCGGACGCTCGATGACGCCGTCGTCGAGACATCCCCGCCGCGAGACGCCGCGCGCGACATGTTGGCATACCCCGACTTGCACCTGCCGATACTGGAGGGCGTCATCAGCACGCCCGTGTTCGGCCGCCTTGGAGACTTAATCATGAGTGACGGCTACCATCCGGACGACCGGCTGTGGTTGACTCCGGACGCCAACCTTCAATTGGGGACCATTCCCGACGAGCCGACGGCGGAAGACATTGCCGCCGCGCGGGCGCTCTTCATTGACGAACTGCTGGTGGATTTCCCATTTGTGGATGAATCAGACCGCTCGCACGCGATCGCGGCCATGATCCTGCCGTTCATCCGGCGCATGATCGACGGGCCGTCGCCGATGCACCTGATTGAAGCGCCTACCATGGGATCCGGCAAAGGGCTACTGGCCAACCTGATCTCGATCATTGCCACCGGCACCGCTTGCGAGGCTCGCACGCTACCCGAGAGCGAGGACGAGCTTCGCAAGATGCTCACCGCCGAGTTGATGAAGGGCCGCCCCATCATCCTGTTGGACAACGCCAACGATCGCAAGCAACTGCACTCCTCGTCGCTTGCTTCGGTGCTGACCTCCATCCGGTGGACCGACCGCAAGCTCGGCGAGTCCATCATGGCCTCGGTGCCCAATCATGCCGTCTGGCTGATGACGGCCAATAATCCCAACCTGCATCTGGAACTCACGCGGCGATGCATCCGGGTGCGGATCGATCCGCGGGTGGATCGGCCTTGGAAGCGCACGTCGTTCAAGCATCCTGAGATCACCACCTGGGCCAAGGAGAATCGTTCGGCGCTGGTGGGCGCCATCTTCACCATGATTCGCGCGTGGATGACCGCCGGCAAACCCCTAGACCGGGCGCGACTGGGCTCGTTCGAGCGGTGGTCTAGTGTCATCGGCGGTATCCTCAACGTCGCGGGCGTCCCTGGCTTCCTGGCGAACCTCGACCAACTGTACGAGGCGGCCGATGTCGAGGGCCAGGCATGGCGGGAGTTCACCGCGTCGTGGTGGCAGGCATTTCGAGGTGAACCCAAGAAAGTCAGTGAACTGAACCAGTTCTGTGAAGAGCGCGAACTCATGCTGCGGCTGCGCGGGGACGGTTCCGCCCGGTCGCAGCAAACGAGGATGGGGAGCGCTCTCGGCAGCTATCGCGATCGCTCATTCGACGGCCTGCGTATTGTGCGCGCTGGAGGAGCGTCCAAACATAAGGGCGTGGCCATGTACTCCCTGGAGGCGGCTGACGAATCCGCGAATGGGGGACCTTGGGGACCTTTTGGGGACCTTGCCGACAAAGGTCCCCACGAATCAAATGTAAATGAATCAAGGGATTACGGCTTATTTGGGGACGTTGGGGACGTTATCGCTAC
>JAMDEO010000096.1 GCA_023483915.1 Actinomycetota bacterium | reverse complement strand
TTGGAAGCGGACGTCGACTCGCCGAGAGGTTCGATGCATTTCTTCTGGAAGGTGAAGACGCGGTTGTTGGTCTGCGTGTAGCTGTCGGGGATGTATCCCGAGCAGCTGGCGAACTCGCTTATATCCCAGCGCTCGAAGTTGGTGCAGGCGGGAAGGACGATATCGGCGAATTTGGCTTCGCCCTCCCACCATATGGGCTGGCTGACTGCGAACTCGAGCTTGGGATTGCGGTAGGACTTCACGTAGCGGTTGGTCTGGGTCATCGTCCCGAAGAACGAACCCCCGTACCGCCAGTACATGTGGATGTACGGATATCCGGGTGCCGGATACTCGTACTTCTGGAGCTGGCTCTCGATGGAGGAGCCACAGAAGCCCTTGCCCCGGAATTCCATGCGCTCGTGCTGGAGCGCCTCTGGGATACGCAGCCGGGAGATGACCTGTCCTTCCGTCGAGTCGTGGGTGAACCGGGTAGCTCCCTGCGAGTTCGCGAACATGTGGTAGATCCAGCGGAAACCCGCCGCTGACTTATCCGGGTCGCATCCGATGCCGCCCTCGGCGTAGCCGGGGAATAGGAACGACTCGTCGGTCGGGCTTCCTTGGGAAGTGCCCCAGATGTTGCTCCCCGGTTTACCCAGGCCCTGCATCGCCGCAAGGGCGATCATGGTCCGCGCCCACTCGTTACCCGTGGCCGAGCGACAGGCACCACCCCAGCCTCCCAGGCCGCCGGCCGCAAGCATGGTCTTTTTGGAGGCCCACTCACGCGCGAGCGCACGGATCTCCCGAGCAGGGATGCTGCTCTCCCCCTCGGCCCACTCAGGGGTCTTCGGAATCCCGTCGGATTCCCCCAGAACGTAAGCCTTCCATTCATCGAAACCCACCGTGCGACCGGCGATGTACTCCTTGTCGTAGGTGCCTTCGGTGAGCCAGGTGTAGGCGATCCCCAGACCGAGGGCCACGTCGGTGCCCAGACGGGGCGAGAACCACTTGTCGGCGATGAGGCCGGCGGTGTGGTTGTAGTAGGGGTCGATGAACACCATTTTTACGCCGAGCTCCTTGAGCCAGAACCGGCGTACGGTACTCTCGAAGGCAGAGTAGATGCCGCCCCCGGTGCTCTCAGGGTCGGCGGACCAGAACACGATCATCTGGGTGTTCTTGAGGGCGTCCTCGAGCAGGTCATACTGTTCCGGGATGCCCAGGCGGTGGCTGAACCCCCACATATGCATGCCGCCCCAGTGCCATCCCTCCCAGCTGTCCGGGTTGTGGGCCGCTTGGACCAGCCCTACCAGGTTGGAGAACCGCTGGTAGGCGCTGTGGCGATAGCCGACGTTCCCCCAGAGGTGATGAGAACCGCAGGTGGTGAGCATGGCACCCGGCCCATAGGTGCGTTTGACGCGGTTGATCTCGGCACAGACGATGTCCAGGGCTTCGTCCCAACTGACGGGCTCATACTCCGATTCGCCCCGTTTCTCGCAGTTGCGGCCGCCCCGGCCGGTGGAACCAGGAGCGCCCGCGGGGTCGAAGTCCACTCGCTTGAGGGGACTGAGAACCCGCTTGGGCGAATAGATCATTGACTTATGACCCGCGGTATAAGGCATAACCGTCGTCCGCCGTGGCGGCGTGAACGTCCTCCCCCGCGCCTCGATTGTCCAGGAGCGGCCGTCGGAGTCATCGAGGTCCATGGGGTAGATCCGCACGATCTTCCCATCCTCCACGTCGACGAAGACCGGGCCACCCGTCGTGCTGTTGGTCAGTCTTTCCACTTTGCCCATGCGTTAGACCTCCACTCGCATTTTCCATCGAAGGCAAGGGGCACCGCGCCGGTACCCCACACGCCAACTATTATTCACCTACGCCGGAAGCGCAACCCCGCTACGTACTCCTCTCGCTGGGGGCCGGAGCCGGCCGTGCCCGCTCCCCTATCAAAGCTAAGATGAAGGCCTCCATTCGTGGGATCGAGGACACGGATGCGCTCCCGACCAGCAGCGTGCCCCCTTTGGGAGCCGGCGCGCCCCACTGCCGGTCTCACCCGGCAAGAGTTCGCAGCGCCCTCCCAGCCCATCCGGGCCCTGATTTGCAGTTGCTCTCGCGTTTCGCCGGCCGATCTATTCCGTCTAGCAGAATGGCTATTCCGAGACGCGGACGCCAATAATTATTGCATTTTGGCTGGTGAGTGGCAAGTCAAACGTTGTTGATTCCCAATTGCCCGCCAGTTTGCCCAATCGCAGGCGCCAATGGGATGCGGCCCAGATTTCCTCTAGCGAGATCGCCCACTCTGGTGCGCGCCATGGCAAAACCTGACATTCTTCTGGGAGAAGTGGGTCCTAGCCGGCCGGCGGCAGACGCCGCCGGCCGGCTAGGACCGCCAGGCAATCAATGCCTGTGACTTCCACGGCTGTCACTTCATCACTTCTCGAGAAAGAGCACTCCCAGATTGATGCTTGCCTCAGGTTTGACGGTCGTTACGTAGGGCTGGTAGCCCTTGGCCTCAACGGTTACGACATACTCTTTGCCGGGTTCGAGCTTGTCGATCACGAACTCGCTGTAATTGTTGGCCAGGCCTGCGCCGACCTTGGCCCCACCTGAGCTAACCGTGACCTCGGCGCCCTCTGCGCACTCGTCTGTGTCCTTGTAGACGGCGCTGCCGGAGACGAAGATCTTCTCCCACTTATAGAGGTTCTTGTAGAGGGTCCGCGGCTGAGTGTCGAGCTCTGCCTTAAAGGCTTGCAGACCTTCATCTTTCATCACCTTGGCCATGTCGGCATCTTCGGCCAAGACCAGCTTGATGGCGCCGGTCGGGCAAACCTGCGAGCAGCGGGTCTCGGTCCAGCCCTCATCCATGAGATGGGCGCACCCCGTGCACTTCTGCGCCACCTGGGCCTCTTCGTTCCAGTAGATCACGCCGTACGGGCAGGTACCCACGATCTCCTTGTGGCCCTTGGCCTTCTGAGGATCAATGATGACCAGGCCATCCTCGCGCCTGTAGATGGTCCCTTCGGGGGAGGCCTTCATACAGGGCGCGTCGCCGCAATGCATGCACGGAATGGGCAGATAGGCCACCTGCACGATGGGGAACTGGCCGCGTTCCTTGCGCTCGATGTTCATCCAGCGATGGCCGGACCATGGTTGGGCCACAGAATAGGGAGGAAAGTCGTTACCGACGAACTCGTCCTTGTCGGCAAGGAAGCAGTTGTTGCAGTCGTGACAGAGGGCGACGTCGATGATCATGTTCCATTTCTTGGTCCCCATCAGTTCACCCCCTCCTTCAGTGAGCCGTGCCACTTCTCCACCTGGATAAGGCAGGAGTTATTCGACATGCCTCCCGAATTGGGAGTGATCAGCCGGATGTTCGTGAGGATGTTCACGCATCCTCCTCGATCGGGCGATTCGCCGGGTACGCCCAGTGGGTCGTACTCAGCGCACGATTCGTACGAATGCACTGTGCCGGATGGCACCCTTTCAGTGACCTGAGCGGCCAGAATGACCGAGCCCCGGTCGTTGAAGGCCCGGATGAGGTCACCCTCCCTGATCCCGCGGGCGGCGGCATCTTGGGTGTTGAGGCGCATGTTCCAGTAGTAGTGGCCATCGAGGAGGGTACGGTGGTCCTTGACCTCGTTCATCCAGCTTTCCTTGCCGTCTCCCATGGTATGGAAGCTGAAGCGCGGATGCGGCGAGACCAGTTGCAGTGGGTACTTGCCGTAGAGCTCGGTCGTGTGGTGGCCTTCCCAGCTGGGGATGAACTGCGGCCCCATTGCCGGCCGTTCCAGGTCGTGATTCCCCCCCGCCTCAAAGCGCTGGAGACTGCTCGCGACGAACTCGATCTTGCCGGACGCCGTCTGCAGGCCCTTGAGGCCGACCGTGTCGGCGGGGTGGGGGCCCCAGTCGGGTGTGTCACGCTCCCGATCCTCGGCGAACCAGCGCATGGCCGGGGTGGATTTGTGGCCTTCGGGCAAGGGCAGCACGAAGTAACCCTTCTCTTCGAACTCTTCCCAGGTGATGTGCTTGGGCAGATCCGTGGCGTGGAAGTAGTCCTTGGTCCACTCGTACTCGTCTTTGCCGCCCATGGTGAACATGTCGCCTACTCCCAGCCGGTGGCATACGGCGGCAAAGATGTTGTAATCGGACTTCGACTCGCCGAGAGGTTCGATGCATTTCCGCTGGATCTACCACATGTTCGC
>JAMDEO010000116.1 GCA_023483915.1 Actinomycetota bacterium | reverse complement strand
ACCGCCTCATCGCCGGATATCCGGAACTGGACAGGGAAATCGTCGCCACATTTGGCGCGGATGTTGGCAATGATCGCGAGCGGGAATCTCATTCGGTTGGTCAGATTCCCGCCGTACTGGTCGAAGCGTTTGTTCGAGTAGGAGGACATGAACTGGGCTATCAGGTATCCGTGACCGCCGTGCACCTCTACTCCATCGAAGCCGGCCTTCTTTGCGCGTAGGGCGCAGTCACCAAATTGCTCGACAATCCTTTCGATCTCCTCAACCGTGAGCGCGTGAGGTGTCTCCAGGGTGAACGGGCAGGGGATGGCCGTTGGGGCGACGGCGTCGGTGCCGATGATTGCCTGGGCGCTCTGCCGTCCGGCGTGGTAGATCTGGGCAAAGATCGCCGCTCCGTGGCCGTGCACCCGCTTCGTGAGCTCTGCGTGCCCCGTGATCTGGCCATCCTCCCAGAGCCCGCCGATGCCGACGAAAGCCTTCGCTCCGGGATTTACCGCATAGTCCTCGGTGATTATCAGGCCCCATCCGCCCTTCGCCCTCGCCTCGTGATACGCGATGTATGTCTCGGTCGCTCGGCCGTCGGTGGTGCAGTAGTTCACCACCATCGGCGAGACGATAAACCGGTTCTTTATGGTCAGGTTTCCGATCTGGATGGGCTCGAACATGTGTCTGAGTTGCACCACACTGGTCTCCTTTGCCGGTCCTTAATGGAGCGGCCGGGTAGCACGTTCAGCAGGGATCAACACTGCAATGCGACGGCTAGCTGCTATATGTGAGTGGCTTGAACGTGTCCTCGAGCGGAACGTTCGGTGCAGCCAAGTTGCCGACGATCAACTGGTCGTAAGGCCACTGACTTTTGCCCTTCTGCCACTGGACGACGCAAAGGGGCGACTTGTAGCAGTTGGGCGTCACCCGCGCTGGGCCGATGGGCATGCTGGTATCAACCGGAACAGTGAAGTCAATATCTCCTGATATCGTCTTCAGCTTCGTTTGCTTGACCGCATCGATATACGACTGAGGATCGTCAAGGTTCTTCGTGCGCTTGATTACGTCGATGCCCCACTCAAAGACTGAAAAGTGCTGCAGCGGCTGGGTCCACTGAGCGTTGTTGCGCTTCTCAAATTCGTCTGCGAACTGTTTCGCAGTCTCGTTAAGAAGCGGTGAGGTAAACGGATAGCCCGGGGTCCACATGCTCTCGCTCGCCAGATTGATGCAGAGATCGCCCAGCGCCGCAGCTGCCTGCGGGAACTCGAGACACATGGACCAAGCGCCTGTCTTGGGGCGAAAGCCCTGCTGGATGCACTGCTTCCAGAAGTTGGTGAAGTCGGGCGGCGTGAACAGACCAAGCGATACTTCGTCTCCGTTCTTTTTGAACTGCGATATCTGCTGGGTATAGTCCTCGAGGCCGACTGGATACTGGTCGGTGAAGTCGCCGGTGTAGCCGGCGGGTTCCATCGCGGCCTTCCAAGGATCCAACCACGCGTTGCCCGGGGCGCTGTTGGAAAGAAGAACCGCGACCTTCTTGTTGGTCGGGACGGTGCTCCAAACGGCGAAGAAGGAGGCGATGATGTCTTCCAAGCCCCAGAAGAAGTTGTAGGTCCATTTGTACTCGTGGGTGGGGTCGCCGCCCCGCCCGTAGATGAAGTTCTGCCAAGGCACGTCGGTGCTAAGGAATGGCACGCCTCCGGCCTCGCACTGGTCGGCAGCGGGGTTGACGACATCCGCGGTGGAGTCGGCCAGGACCATCTGCACCTTGTCGTTGTTGATCAGGTCCCCGGCAACCTGTGCTGCCCGGTTCGGGTCCGACTGGCTGTCCTTGACCGTGAACTTGATCGGGTGGCTCTTGCCGTCGGCGCACACTATGCCGTCGCCGATGGCCTCCGTCGCGCGGGCCAGACAGTACTGGTCCGGCACCCCGAAGGCGGCGAGTGCCCCAGTTGTCGGCGTGATGTAGCCGACCTTGATTTCTCCGCCCGCCTCAGCTGCCGCGGACGTCGCTGTGCCGGCCGAGGATGCGGTTGTCGGAGCGGCGGTCGTCTGGACTGCTGCCGTTGTGGTGGTGCTGCCCGTGCTGGCTTGAGTCGCCGTGTTCGAACCGCATGCGGCCAGCACGCCGCCGAGCCCGGCACCCATTCCGATAGTCGCGCCTGCGACGCCGGCCAACTTGAGAAATTCGCGCCGGCTGATGTTCTTTTTGTTCTCCATCATCGATCCCCCTATCTCTGATTCAAAGAATCCGGTTGTTCTCGGTAGTGCCACGAACCCCGTCCGTCTCCTGTCGGGCTCCTTTCCTCGCTCAGAGCTGTTATGCGAAGGCACTCAGACCAGAATCGCTATCCCAAGGCGGTCAGACTACAAATGGGCGATGACGTCGTCCGCAGTGGTGACAAGCCCGATGGCCGGGATCATCCCGTTGATAATGGCGTCATGCAGCTGCCTGTTGCCGTCGGCGGTCGTGTCGGAAGGCACAATGAGGTTGTAGAAGCGGTCGGCGACATCCCGGTTGCCACCCCCCGTCAGCACCACGGTCTCGATCCCCTGGTCTTGGAGGAACTGCTCCAGAGAGCTGCCCATGAAGATGTTGAAAGGCCAGTTATAGAAGACCGCTTCGCCGGGAATGGGGCTCAGCTCCTCGATTATCTCCGTGTCCCAAGTGCCCTTGCGGTTGGCATCCGCCCCTCTCACACCGTCCCAAAACATGCCGTAAGCCGGGAACTTGGTGCCAAGTGGTGTATGCGCGACCATAAAGACGACCGGGAGGCCCTTCGCGCGAAAAGCCCGGAGGAGCTGCTGTATCTTCCCGATCACCCCCTCCTCTTCGGCCGCTCGGCCGTGGCCGAGGATCTCGAAGGGACTGGGTGACTTGATGACCGCGTTCTGCATGTGCACGATGACGAGCGCGGGCTTTCCGACCAGTTTCCATTCGCTCACGCCGACCCCCTCTTGCTTCTTCGCTCGAGCCGCTCTACCATGGACTGGTCCAGTTTACGGACCTGACATACCGCAAACTGGGACAATATCGTACGACCGGCTTAGCCTGTTGTCAATGCATTCGGGATAGACTGGATACATGGGAATGGACGGAGAAAACGCGACGGCTGCCGAGGAGCGCTCATCCAACCGAACGCTCAGCAAGGGCCTGCTCCTTCTGAGCTTGTTCGACTTGGAGCATCCCGATTGGAGCCTTCGTGAACTCCGCGAGGAATCCGGTCTGCCCAAGACGACGACTATCCGGCTTGTCAAGACGCTTGAATCGCACGGTTATCTCAGCTGCAATGCCACGACGGGGAGGTACCATCTCGGCCCGAGCATCCTCAAGGCCGCCTACGTCAGCTTCTCCCATTCGGAGCTCGTGCGGGTAGCCCACCCGTTCTTGGAGGCGCTGACAAGGGAGACCACGGAGACGTCGGGATTGACGGTGTGGACCGACTTGGGACCTCTACTGGTGGACGTAGTTTTCACTGATCGGATGTTCAAGCCACACCTGTGGCTTGGCATGACCTTGCCCGGACTGGGAAGTGCGGCCGCCAGAGTGCTTCTCGCATTCAACAAGGAGTCAAGAATGGAGAAAGCCCTCTTGGCCGGTGAGGTCGCGCGCACTCCTTACACCCTTATGGATCGTGACCTACTCCGTGACGAGTTACTCAAGGTACGTCGTGACGGTGTATCTTTCGAGCTGCGAGAGTGGGACCTTTCGATGGGTGCAGTGGCAGCACCCGTGCTGGGGGGGGACGGCCTTTCACGAGCGAGCCTCGCGGTTGTAGTCCCTATCGAAAGATGTGGAGACGCCGAGATGCGTGCCTACACGGAAGCCGTCAAGCAGGTCGCCGGATCCATATCCAGAGAATTGGGTTCCATCGAATAGCCGGACGCCCCTCAAACTGTTGTCAACCGCCGGTCGGCGCCCGCAGCCACCCGCCGTCCTCAAACCTCCATCACAGGAGTCCAGCCGCACACCTTGTCCAGGTCCAGATCTGCCACGTCCCAAACGACTTTGTGAGGCGGCAACGGCTCTGTCAAGAAGAACGCGGGCAGCCTATCGTCCTCCTTACCGAAACCCGCGCGGCGGTTGAAGTCACGCTCCATGTCCAACACCCGCGCACCGTATGCCACAAGGTCATTGACCGACATCTCCCTGCCATAACGTGCAGACACCATTTCCGCGATAGCGGCGAGCGATTCAGGCTGATCGAGGCAGGCGAAGGCCAGGAATACGCAAAGACCGGTGGAATCGAAGAAGCCGGCTGTCGCCTCCTGCAACCCCTGAGACAGAGGGCACTGTCCTTCGCGACTCAGGGGATCCACGTGTCCCCCCACATCCAAGATGTTGGTTGCTACCGCGTAACCCGCCGTGTGATCGGCCCCCATTGGGCTGGTGGCGTAGGTCACCCCGATGCCCTTGATTGCGCGCGGGTCGTAAGCGGGCATGCCTTGATGCTTGACTGTGGGGACGTGGGTCACTCCGAACTCTCTCGCCGCGCGCTCGCAGCCATTGCCGAGCTTGTGCCCCAGTTCGGTCCCGTGGCGGACCTCTTCCCTGAGCAGCCTCAACATGCCCTGTGTATCCGCGAAGGGAAGTAGTCCGCCCTCCATTGCGACCGCCAGAGTGTCGCCCATCTCGATGGTGTCCAGCCCGATGTCATCGCATTCGAAGTCCATCTCCGCTATCGCATCGAGATCGCTGTTTTCGCAGTTTGCGCCCAGGGCCCAAATAGTCTCGTACTCGAGACCGCTGGTGACGTACTTGCCCTCCTTGTCCACGTAAACATTCGAGCAGTGAACGACACAGCCGGTCATGCACGAGTGTTCATGTTTCCCGCCGCGCTCATCGCAGTTCTGGGCCAGGGTCTCCCCGGAGATGGCTTCTGCTTCGTTGAAGGTCCCAAAGTGGAAGTTCCGCGTGGGCAGGGCACCAGCCTCATTGATAATGTTGACCAGTATGGCCGTGCCGTAGTGGGGAAGGCCGTCGCCGGTCACCGGATGCCTCGCCAGGCCGTCGACCAATCTTGCCCGGGCCTGCTTGAATCGGTCCGCGTCCAAAAGGGCTGGGCGTTCCACACCCGCATCGTCGATGACCATCGCCTTCAGACCCCGAGCGCCCATGACAGCTCCAGAACCACCCCGACCGGCGTGGCGGCTTGGGCGGCCTTCTGGATCGGTCATCGCTACCGAGGAGTTGCGATAGCCGGATTCACCGGCGGGACCACAGAGGATGCAGGCCGCTCTCTCGCCGAAATCCTTATGCAGAGCCTCGGCGCACGCGTAGTTGGCGAGCCCCCAGTATCGCCCCCCGTCCAGCAAGAAAGCGCCATCTTTGTTCACGTTGAGAATCCATTTCTTGCCGGTCGGATCGCCTTCAACCACGACGGCCGCGATCTCCAAGCGGCCCAGCCGATTGGCGGCTTGGCCGCCAGAGTTGGATTCCTTGATACCACCGGTGAGCGGGCTCTTGCAGCCCACCGACAGTCTACTCGAGTTGGGAGCGGTCGTGCCCGCGAGGAGTCCGGTTGAAAAAACGATCTTGTTTTCGCGCCCGAGAGGATCACAAGCAGGGTCAACCTCCCGGGCAACGATTGCGGAGCTCAGGGCCCTTCCCCCCAACATCACGAGTTCTTCGGGGAGCTCCTCGAACGTCGCCGATCCGGTCCCCACGTCGACTCTCAGCAGTTTTCTCGCCATTTTCTTTCCTCCCCCAGACTGTTGTTTGCGGCTTTCTAGCGGCCAAATGTGCGGGGGTGTCCCCACGAGGGCCCAGAGCGGCGCCTATCCGCCTCCCGCCGGAGTGAACACGGACAAACGATCTCCGTCCTGCAGAGGCGTCGCCAACGAAGCATGGCGCCCGTTCACGAGAATGACGCCTATTCCCTCGAAGGGGAGCCCCTCCTCCGCCAACACGGCTGATACGGTAAGGCCGGGCCGATAAGGCATGTCGTAACTACGGCGCCCGCTGCCGGCAAGAACTTGCAGACCTCCGAATAGGCGCACGGCGATCACGTCAAGTTTCCTTCCTCTTGATGTAGAACTGAGAGAAGTGGATGAAGTTCGGGGGAAAGAACGCCAGCCGATCGCCTTCTGCAACCGGCGCCTCCGGAACAACGGCCACGTGGTTTAGGTAGATGAGGTTGACGTCGTCCGCCGTCAGCCCTAACTGCGCCATGACATCGCTCACGCGGGGATGCCCAGACACAGGCAATCGGCAGGCCCCCTCACCTCCAATGAACCCTGGTGCCTTGGTTCTAAGGCTTGACCCAAGCTTAACTGTTAGCGTCACGAACGCTTGAAGGGGTTGGTCCTGCGAAGTATCGGCCGACGCCATTTGCATTTACCTCTCTGGAGTCGTGCATTGTAGTTTCTCTTCCCCGGGGGAGCACATCCATAACAACTCTGCGGCATCTGACGTCTATCATTGTTGGCTAGACATATTTGGAGGGGTCATGAACCAAGTGGTCGGGGAGCACGGCAGGCACAGTTGATAAGGCTCATTCTTTTTGACGTCGATGGAACGCTGCTGGATGCGGGCGACCTTTCCCGAGGCTGCTTCGGGGAGACGATCAGGCATTTCCTCGGTTCCGGGGCGTCCCTCGACCAGTATTCGCTCTCGGGCAAGACAGATCCCCAGATAATGAAGGAACTCCTGCTTCAGAACGGTGCTTCGACGAGACATGCCGACCTGATACTGGACGAGGCGTTAGAGCGGTATCAGTCCTGCTACCTGTCAGAGCTCGAGCAAGTTGGCATCAGGCCGCTCGACGGCGTGATTGGGTTGGTCGAAAGCCTCGCGACCTCAAGCCCCGGGGATCTTTGGCTTGGAATCTTGAGCGGGAACATGGAGAGGCTGGTTGTGCCAAAATTGGAGGCGGCCGGGATACCAGCGGCAAGCTTCAGAGTGGGCGCGTTCGGCAGCGACGACCCCGATAGGGACAAGCTCGCGGCAATCGCGGTCGAAAGAGCCGGTCGGTATAGCGGAACGCCGATTCTGCCACGGGAGGTTGCGATCGTGGGCGACACTCCGTTGGACGTGCGTTGTGCGAAACATTTCGGAGCGGCGTCAATCGCTGTTGCGACGGGTGACTATAGCCGCGAGCAGCTGGAAGCGTCGAGACCGACCTACTTGCTACCCAGTCTGCTCGCTTGGGGTGAAGTGGATCAAGAGATTGGGTTGGGCTGATGTCAACGGCGAACGCATACGGGTTCTGGCTGGGTTCATTCTTCCATAGCGAGAAGCTCCCCGCATTTGCCTTGCTCACGGGAATGGTACTGACATTCCTGGGCCTGCGGTTGAGTACACGTCTCATCCGCAAAGGGGTCCCCTGGTGGCCCGGCAACATCCATCGGGGCAGAGTGCATGTGCACCACGTCGTAATCGGATTGCCGGTTATGTTTGTCGTGGGGGTGGTGGAGTTCGCCGTTCGCCCTGGCCCGCCGGGGGTCGAAATCCTGGCCTTGATCTTTGGAGGCGCCGCCGGTGCGGTCTTCGACGAGTTCGCCTTGGTGCTCCACCTGAAAGACGTCTACTGGGAGCGCGAGGGACGCAAGTCCGTCGTAGCCGTCTTCCTGGGAACCTCGTTCACAGCTTTCATGACAGTGGGGATGGTGCCCCTCGGATATTCAGATCCGCTGTCACAAAGCGCCATCCTGGAGTGGAGTGCCATCGGCGTGATGCTTCTCAACTTGGCCTTTGCGGCTGCCGCCTTCCTGAAAGGCAGGCTATGGATGGGGTGGATCGGGCTGTTCATACCGGTGTTCGCTTTCATCGCGGCCGTGCGGTTAGGGCGGCCCCGATCGGCGTGGGCACACTGGCGATACTCTGACAAGCCTCAAAAGATGGGTCGAGCGGAGCGGCGGGCGCTGGATTTTGATCGGCGCTGGGGAAGCCGACGGGAGCGGTTCATCGATCTTGTCTCGGGAGCTGCCAGCGAGACCGGCAATGGGTCCCTTGTCTTGACACACGATCCCGCAGTCGCGCGGGCCGGAATCACCCTGCCGGGTGAGGGAGATGACACAGGGGTCTGAGCGCGTTCCTATAGGAAGGCCTCCCGTTTGACTCGCGGAAGAATACTGGCCCGACTATCTCGTCTTCCCTCGGTCGTGGACGGCGTCGGCTGTGAGGGCGAACCACTACGGGTATTGACCTGCCTACTTGCCCCGAAGGGATTGACGAGCACTTGCTGCGGCGCTACGATAACTCACACGGGGAAACAACGTGTTTCACTCGGTGAAACACAACTCGAGTCGGTAGCGGGCGTCCTTGAAGCCCCTTCCCGGCCGGTTGGGATCGGGAAAGGCATCTGCGGCACCTGCAAATCACATCGATGGAGGGGGACAAGAGATGTCACAAGAAAAGGCCCTAACCCGGAGGGAATTCCTCAAAATCGCAGGAATAGCCGGTGCGACAATTGGTGTCGCCGGCGGCTTGGGCGGGCTGGTCGCCGCGTGCGGCGGGACGGCAACGACCACAACAACCGCAGGCCCGACGACGACCGCCGGCGTCACTGCCACGACTTCAGGCGCAACGACGACCGTTTCAGCGGCGGCCGAATCTGGGCGGGACATCCTCGTGGGCATCGCTGTTCCGAAGACCGGCCCGCTCTCGACGTTTATGATTCCCTTCGATTGGGTGCACGGACAGTGGACCAAGGCCCTTGGTGATGGGGTGGTGTGCGGCGACGGGAAGAATCACCCGATCAAAACGACGGTGTACGACACACAGTCAGACACCAACCGGACCGCCCAGGTGACAGGTGACCTGATCACCAACCAGAAGGCGGACGTCATCTTCGCGGGTGGCGCCCCAGACACCATGAACCCCGCCGCCGACCAGTGCGAGGCCTTGGGATGTCCGGGTCTCATGGTCTCGGGCCCGTGGCAGCCGTTCTACTTCGGCCGCGGAGGCACACCGGACAAGAATCCGTTCAAATGGAGTTACGCGCTCTGCGTAGGTACGGAGGCCATGGCCCAATGCTACGTGGAGATGTGGGACCAGCTTTCTACCAACAAAAAAGTCGGGGCCAACTACAGCAACGGCACTGACGGGCAGGCCTGGGGCGACCCGAAGACGGGGGGCCCGTTCTGGTTCACAAAGGGCGGCTATCAAGTCGACGAGACCGGCTTCTATCAGGTCGGCAGTGAAGACTACACCCAGCAGATCAGCGAGTACAAGAAGTTTGGCGCCGAGATCGTCACCGGTCTCATGACGTCCGGCGATTTCACGAACTTCTGGAAGCAGTGCCTACAGCAGGGCCTCAAACCGAAGGCGTGCACTGTGGCCCTGGCGTTGACCTTTGCCAAGACGTGCGAGGCCATCGGTCCCAGCGCCTACGGACTCACCACCGAGATAGCCTGGCACGCGGACTACCCATATAAGAGCTCCTTCACCGGGCAGACTGATAGAGAGATCGCCGACGCCTACGAGGCCGATACCGGTAACCAATGGGTATCGGGGACCGAGATGTACTCGCTAATGGAGCTCTACGTGCACGTGCTCAAGCAAGTGACCAACGTGGACGACAAGGAAGCGGTCATCAAGGCCATTTCCACCGCCAAGTTGGACACCATGTACGGGCCGGTCGATTTCACGCTGCCGGTCAATCCGGAGGCCAGCGACCCGGTGACCCATCCCGTGCCGAATGCCCTGCGGATGCCTACGTCGGCGGCTCAATGGCGCAAGGGCAAGAAGTGGCCTTTCGAGCAGTACCTGGTCTCGAGCAAGTTTCTTCCCGCAGCGCCGACAGATTTGAGCAAGGTGGAGGAGTTGAAGTACTCTTAGCCGGTCTTCCTGGAGCCCGGGTAGACAAGAAAAAGGACAGGGCCGCGGGAGACGCTTACTCCGCAGGCGTCTCTGCGCGGCCCTTCCCACGCGGGGGAGCACGCGGCGCGGTCGGAAGGTCGATCCCCTCGCCCGAATGCGGGGTCGTCGGAGGGCTGATGAGGCATACTAGTCGTCGTTTTGATAGATACAGTCGATGGGAGTCAATAGGATGAGCGGGCAGGGCCCGATTCAAGCCCTTTCACGGGGACTGGATATTCTCGGGCAGTTCACGGCAGACGATAGTAGCTTGAGCCTCGCCGAGCTAAGTCGAAGAACCGGCCTGCATAGGTCGACGGTCTATCGATTCGCCAAGGCTCTTGAGACAGAAGGGTATCTCATCTACGATACGGAATCCGAATTGTATGGCGTTGGCCCGGCCTGGGCGATGGCACTCTACACCCTCGGTAGCGGGACGGTATTCGCACAGATTCTAAATACCGACCTTCGCGCGCTGGCAGAATCGACTCAGGAGGGTGTGGCTCTCGGCGTGAGACGAGGAGACATGGTCCAGATCGCGTACACTCTGGCCCCCTCCAGAGGGTTTGTGCCGAAGGTACCGGACAGCAATCTCCACCCTCTGAATGCCACGTGGAACGTCCACTCGCAGATCCTGCTGGCTTTCTCCGGTGGTGATACAAGGCGAAGGATGCTGACTTCAATACGGCCCGAACGTTTCACGCCCCATACGCTTACTGACCCGGAGGCATCTCGGGCGAGATTGGAAATGGTGTTCAAAGACGGAGTGGCCTACGATCGCGAAGAGTACAACCTGGGAACCTGCGCTGTGGCCGTTCCTATCTTCTGGCGCGAGAAGGCCGTGGCTGCCCTCGCTCTTATCGTCCCAGTCGAGCGCTTTACGGAAGACGCGCTACCCGCCTTCATCGGTTCGCTGCGCTCTGCGGCGAATGACATGGAGAAACGGCTTGTGCTGCCAAACGAGCATTAGTCGGTTCTAGTGAATCGCCTCAGGCGTGGTCACAAATAAATCAAGGCTTGGTCTCCCAGAGCGGCGCGGCTGCTCCCAGTGGCTGGCCCTCAATCTGAGCTTGGGCCCTGTTCCATTTTCGGTGTTGACTTTCGCAGTGCCTTTGTTCTATCTTCTTATCACTGAGTGAAGCATGTTGTCTCATACAGTGAAACAAAGTCCACATTGCCGCTGACGGGAGTGCATGAAGAGATGGGGGAGACCGAAAAGACTGTAGTCAAAGGCCTGTCGTTCCTTGGCGTCGGCATAGACGCGAACTGCGTTCAGGTCGATTGCAGGGACAACAAGATCGTCAGGATCAGGCCCTTTCATTTCGATTGGAAGTATGATCGGAAGCCCTGGCGGATGGAGGCCCGCGGCAAGGTCTTCGAAGCCAGTGGGAAGACGCTCATCCCCCCCTTCACTCTCGGCTACAAGAATCGCGTCAACTCTCCCAACCGTGTCATGTATCCGCTGAAGCGGGTGGACTGGGACCCCAACGGTGAGCGTAACCCCCAGAATCGCGGCATCGGCAAGTACGTCCGCATCTCTTGGGACGAAGCCGCAACCCTAGTCGCTTCCGAGATACGCCGGATCGAGAAAGAGTACGGCTTGGGCGGCATCCTCCTGCAGGCCGATGGGCATTCTGAAACCAAGGTCGTGCATGCCGCCCACGGCTGCAATCGGTCGCTGTTGACCCTGCTCGGCGGCTATACGCTGCAGGTGCGCAACCCGGACAGCTGGGAGGGTTGGTACTGGGGCGCGAAGCACGTGTGGGGATGCGAGCCGGTGGGCAAGTCCGCCTATCAGTCGAACATCGTTCCCGACATAGCGAAACACTCGCATATGCTCATATACGCGGGATGCGACCCGGAAACCACGACCTGGGGGTGGGGCGGACAGACCGTCAGCCAACTCTGCTACTGGTTCACAGAGCTTGGGATCAAGCAGGTGTACATAACTCCCGACGTGAATTATGGCGCGGCCGTCCACGCCGATAAGTGGATCCCCATCCGGCCCAACACCGACGCGGCTCTGTACTTGGCCATCGCCTACCAGTGGATCCAGACGGGGAGCTACGACAAGGAATACGTCGTGACTCATGTGGTCGGTTTCGACAAGTTCAGGGCGTACGTACTGGGTGAAGAAGACGGCGTGCCCAAGACGCCCAAATGGGCCGAAGAGAAGACCGGTATTCCGTCCCGGATCATCAAGGCCTTGGCGCGTGCCTGGGCTGCAGCTCCCACCTCGACCGTGCACGGCAACGGCGGCAACATGGCCCGCTCACCATATGCTACCGAGAACATCAGGATGGAGGTTTGCCTGCTCGGGATGCAGGGCCTGGGCAAACCAGGTGTGCACATGCTAAGCACCATCGAGTGGGGCCTGATGGGAGTGGAAACGCCTCCCTATGAATTCGGCACCTCGGTTCCGGTGCCCCGCCATGCCTTCTATCCCAGCGTCGAGGCGGCGAACCGGGGGTTCAACTTCCAGGGGCAGAGGGATGCCGCTGTACAGTTGATTCCCAAGGACATGATCCACGTGGCGATCAATGAGGCCACGCCTGAGAAGCCCATTTCGTGGTACGGGACCACTTTCTGCCGGGAGCTTACCGAAGACCAGTTCGTGAAGTACCAGTACCCGGCGGAGGGGGCCCCGGAGATCCACATGATGTGGAGCGATACCCCGGCTCTCATGACCTGCTGGAACGATTCCAACTACATCGCGAAAGCCTTTCAGAGTCCCAAGATCGAATGTATCGTCGCTCAGCATCCATGGATCGAGAACGACTGCCAGTTCGCTGATCTGATCCTGCCGGTGGCTACCAAGTTCGAGCTCGACGACATCGGGGTGGACAACCTCAGCGCCGAATACGGCACTCTGTTCTACGACGCCAAGTGCATAGAGCCCAAGGGCGAGTCCAAGAGCGACTACGAGATCGTCTGCGCGGTGGCGGAGAAGCTCGGGGTGCTCGACGAGTACACCGGCGGCAAAACGGCGGACGAGTGGATACGGGTAGGCTTCGAGACCTCCGGAGTGCAGGACTATATCAGCTGGGAGGAGTTCAAGGAGAAGGGGCACTACGTTGTTCCCAACGACCCCGACTGGGAGAAATACCCTGTCGCACTCAGGGGTTTCGTAGAGGATCCCGAGAAAAACCCGCTCACCACTCCCACGGGCAAGCTGGAGTCCCCCGCGGAACGCCTGGCAAAGCACTTCCCCGATGACCCAGAACGGCCGCCTGTCCCGCATTGGGTGGAACGCGGGCCCACCCACGATGAGCGTATCTCAGGCGACCGAGCCAAGACATATCCCATCCTGTGCATCTCTCATCATCCGCGCTGGCGTGTGCACTCGCAACACGACGACATGCAGTGGCTTCGCGAGATCGAGACGTGCAAGATCGTAGGCCCCGACGGGTACGCGTACCAGACTGCGTGGATCCATCCCAACGACGCGGCCAAGCGCGGTATCAAACATCACGACATCATCAAGGTGTTCAACGAGCGGGGCGGCGTCCTCGTTGGTGCCTACGTGACTGAGCGCGTCATGCCCGGCGTCATCCACATCGACCATGGGTCTCGCTATGACGCCATCGTTCCCGGAGAACTGGATCGCGGGGGCGCCATCAACACCATAACCCCCCGCAACACCACGTCGAAGAATGCCACCGGCATGGTCTCCGGCGGCTTTTTGGTCGAGTTTGGGCTTGCCAACCTGGAGGAGTTGCGCCGTCAGTATGCCGAAGCATTTGCGCGGCCGTACAAGGCGAGCACCGGGCTCGTCTGGGAAAGAATGATGGCGTGAGCGGTCCCCCGTACGTCTCGGACCGCGTAGCTGGAAGCACTTGGGAAGGGGAGAGGGATTGTGAAGGTCCTACTGATTGACATCGACAAGTGTAACGGCTGTTACAACTGTCAGATTGCCTGTAAGGACGAGCATGTGGCCAATGATTGGAGCCCGATCGCCAAGCCGCAGCCGGACACCGGGCAGTTCTGGCACAAGGTGACCGACATCGTCCAGGGCAGTGTGCCGAAGGTGCGCGTGCGTTACATGCACGACACCTGCCAGCAGTGTGACGAGGCTCCGTGCATTACGGCCTGCAGATCCGCGGCCATATACAAGCGGGACGACGGCATCGTCATCATAGATCCTGAGAAATGCGCCGGTAACCGCAGCTGCCTCGATGCCTGCCCATACAACGTCATCTACTTCAACACCGATCTGAACATTTCCCAGAAGTGCACTATGTGCGCGCACCTTCTCGATGAGGGCTGGACGGAGCCGCGCTGTGTGGATGCCTGTCCCACGGGGGCGTTGAAGTTCGGCGAAGAAGAGGAGCTCAAGGACCTTCTCGCCAGTGCTGAGACCTTGCCCTCGGACACCCCCGCGAAACCGCGGGTCTACTACCTGAACCTGCCGAACAAGTACTTCATCGCGGGCGCCGTGTTCGATCCGATGGCAGATGAAGTCCTCGAGGGCGTGACAGTCAGCCTGATCAGCCTCGAGAGCAAGCGCACCATTACACTTCAGACCGACTTCTTCGGAGACTTCTGGTTCGAGAAACAAGAACCGGGGCGCTACTCACTGAAGATCGAGAAGACAGGTTACGTCGCTGCGACGCTGGAGCCGATCGAAGCCTCCAAGGACCTAAACGTCGGCGACATCGCGCTGCAGCCGCAGGGAGAAACGCATGTCTGAGCAGGTCTTCATGCAGTGCACCGTAGGCGGTCCTGTGAGGGTCTACGTAAAAGATGGGGTGATTACGCGAATGCGTCCGATAGTGTTCGACGATAGCGTCGATGCTCCGTCTTGGCTCATAAGCGCTAGGGGTAAGAAATACACCCCCCCGCGCAAGACCACGCTGCAGACCTGGGAGGTGCCGGAGCGACAGCGCGTCTACAACAACCGCATCCAGCATCCGGCCAAGCGCAAACACTTCGACCCCAGGGGCGCCCGTCATCCGGAACTGAGGGGCAAAGACGAGTGCGAGCGCATCTCCTGGGACGAAGCACTAGAGATGGTGGCCTCGGAGATCACGCGCATCCGGGAGACGTATGGGCCCGCAGCCATCACGGCGATGACCTCCTCCCACCACAACTGGGGCTTCCTGCACTACAAGCTGGGGCCGCTGGGCCGCTTCTTCAACATCCTGGGATATAGCCAGTGCCTCGACAATCCGGACAGCTGGGAGGGGTGGCATTGGGGGGCCACGCACACCTGGGGCTACTGGTGGCGGCTAGGCCACTGCGAGCAGTCGGAGCTTCTCCAGGACGCGCTAAAGCACGCCGAACAGATCATTTTCTGGTCGGTCGACCCCAACAGCACCTCCTACATGTACAGCGGCCAGGATAACCTCATCTGGCGGCACTGGCTGAAGGAGCTGGGCATTCAGTTCGTGTTCATCGACCCGTACGACAACTGCACCAGCGCCACGATGGGCGACAAGTGGATCGCGCCGCGGCCGGGAACCGACGCTGCGCTGGCTGAGGCCATCGGCTATGTGTGGCTCACCGAGGATACCTACGACCACTTTTTCGTCGAGAACCGTACCTTCGGTTTCGACGAATGGAAGAAGCACATTCTAGGGGGGACCGACGGCATCCCGCGGACCCCGCAATGGGCCGCTGAGATCTGCGATCTGCCCGCCTCCACGATCACTGCCCTAGCCCGCGAGTGGGCGGCCAAGAAGACCATGCTGGCAGTCGGCAGCATCTACGGCGCCACAGGTGCCTGCCGGCAGGCGTTTGCCACTGAGTGGGCGCGGCTCTGCATCTACCTGATGGCCATGCAGGGCTTCGGTAGGCCCGGCGTGAACTTCTGGGGTGGCACCGCCGGCGCCCCCCCGATCGACTACCGCTTCAAGATGTTCGGCTACTCCGACAACGGCTGGGACGCCTTCGGGAACGTTGCCGAGAAGTCTTACTTCCCGTTCGGAAACCCGGTGACCCAGAAAACGTACCGAATCTTGCTGCCCGACATTGTCATGAACCCGCCCGTGAGCTGGATCGGAGAGGGCTTCTGCGGGAATTCCATCGAGCAGCAGTTCCAGCGCTTCACCTGTCCCGAAGAAGGCCCCAACGGCGCGCCCATCAAGATGATCCACCGCCATGGCGGCTCGTTTATCAGCACGATGACCGAGACCAACAAGTGGGTGCAGATGTACCAGCATCCCAATCTCGAGTTCGTGGTGATGCAGGACTGCCACTGGCAGAGCGAGACCAAGTTCGGCGACATCATCCTTCCGGCGACAACGAATTTCGAGCACTCCGACCTCTCCGAGTGGGGTGCCGCCGGCGGCTATGGTTTAAACGACTTCAACAGCAACCACCGCGTCTGCATCTACCAGCACAAGTGCATCGAGCCCCTCTGGGAATCCAAGCCTGACTACGAGATCTACACGCTTCTCGCGGAAAGGCTGGGCTTCAGGGAGGAATACACCGAGGGCCGCGACTTCGAAGACTGGATCCGCATCGTCTTTGAGAAGTCCGATCTGCCCAAGCACATTTCCTACGACGAGTTCAAGAAGAAGGGCTACTTCGTCGTGCCGGCCATGCCTCCCGATGAGGAGCCGCGGGTGTCCTTCCGCTGGTTCTACGAAGGCCGCCCCAGCGACGTCTACTCTGAAGATAGAACTCCCCCCGGACCGCCGAAAACGGGCGCCGGTCTTGCCACGCCTTCGGGCAAGGTGGAATTCGTGAGCCAGACCCTGGCGGCGTTTGACCCGAACGACCAGGAGCGGCCGCCCATGGCGCGCTACATCCCGAGCTGGGAGGGCTACAACACCGCCGAGCTCACGGAGAAGTACCCACTGCAGCTCATCAGCCCGCATCCGCGTTTCTCGTACCACACCCACAACGACAACAAGAGCTACTGGCTGGACGACATCCCGGGGCACCGGGTGAAGAGGGACGGGTACGCTTGGTGGCCGGTCCGTATCCATCCATCGGACGCGGGGGCTCGCGGCGTCAAGGACGGCGACATCGTCAAGATGTACAACGGACGCGGCACGGTGCTGTGCGCGGCGCACGTGACAGAGCGGGTCCGCCCGGGCACGGTTCACTCTTATGAAGCGGCGGCTAAATACGACCCGTTGGAGCCCGGTGTGGCCGGCAGCCCCGACAGGGGTGGCTGCGTGAACCTGCTTTCCCCTGGCAAGATGGTGTCGAAGAATGTACCGGGCGAGGCCCAGAACTCCTGTTTGGTCGAGATCGCGAAGTGGGAGGCCTAGTAAATGGCAGAGCAAGAATTCATCAACTGCGGTATCGGGGCCATGCTGAAGGTCACCGTCAAGGATGGTGTCATCACCCGCATGCGTCCGCTACGCCTGACCGAAGAGGACGGCGGCCGCTGGACCATCGAGGCCAAGGGCAAGAAGTTCTCCGATCCACGGAAGACCACGATCAACCCGTTCAACATCGCCGAGCGCATGCGGATCTATGCGGAGAACCGCACCAAGTACCCAATGAAACGCAAGAACTTCGATCCCACCGGCGAGCGGCACCCTGAGCTCCGGGGCAAGGACGAGTACGTGCGCATCACCTGGGACGAGGCCTACGACCTCTTCGTCAAGGAGATCACGCGCATCCGGGAGACCTATGGACCGGCGGCCGTGACGGCCTTCGTATCATCTCACCACAACTATGGTCTCCTCTACTACAAGATGGGCCCCATGCCCCGCTTCTACAACATCCTCGGGTACACCCAGCTCCTCGACAACCCCGATTCGTGGGAAGGCTGGCACTGGGGCAGTATGCACACCTGGGGTTGGTATTGGCGCTTCGGGCAGTGCGACAACTTCGACATGTTGGCCGAAGCCATGAAGAACACCGAGCAGGTCATCTACTGGTCGGTGGATCCGAACACTTCTGCCGGTGGCTACGGCGGTCAGGAGACCGTCATCTGGAGAGAGTGGCTCAGGGAGCTGGGCATTCCGGGGATTTTCATCGACCCCTACTGCAACTCCACTGCCGCGCACATGGCCGACAAATGGCTGGCTCCGCGACCGGGGACCGACGCCGCCTTGGCCGAGGCCATCGCCTACCAGTGGATCAGAGATGACACTTACGATCACTGGTTCATCGAGAACCGCACCGTCCACTTCGACGAGTGGAAGGACTACATCCTGGGCGAGACCGATGGCGTGCCCAAGTCCCCTGAGTGGGCGGCTCCGATCTGTGACATCCCCGCCCATACCATACGGGCGGTTGCCCGCCAGTGGGCCTCTAAGAAAAGCATGCTGGCCTGTGGCGCCCAGTACGGCGTCGGCGGCGCCTGCCGCAACTCGTACGCCACAGAATGGGCCAGTCTCATGATCCATCTGATCGCCATGCAGGGCATCGGCAAGGAAGGGGTCAACATCTGGGCCGGCACCGCCCACGGCGCTCCCCTGGACATGAGCTTCAAGAGCGCCGGCTATTCCGATGTCGGTTGGGACGTCTTTGGCCTTGTCGCCAAGCACCCTACCTTCCCGGACGGCAACTCGGTTACCCAGAGGGTGTACCGCCTCCTTCTCCCCGAAGCCATCCTGGACGGTCACATCGAGTGGCGGGGCGAAGGCTTCTGTGTACAGTACCCGACACAGCAATTCAAGCCCATGCAGTATCCCGAGCCCGGACCGAACGGGGCGGAGATCAGGATGATCCACCGCCATGGCGGCTCCTTCATCTCCACCATGACCGACACCAGCAAGTGGGTGCGTATGTACCAATCGCCCAAGCTGGAGTTCGTGGTGATGCAGGACTGCCACTGGCAGAGCGAGACCAAATTTGGCGATCTCATCCTGCCGGCGTCCACCAACTTCGAGCACCAGGACATCTCGGAGTGGGCCCAGCCCGGCGGTTACGGCAACGGCAATGTCAACTGCAATCACCGCATCTTGATGTACCAGCAGAAGTGCATCGAGCCCCTGTGGGAATCCAAGCCCGATTATCAGATCTACTGTGAGCTGGCCGAGCGTTTGGGCTTCCTCGAGGAGTATACCGAGGGCAACTCGGAGGAAGACTGGATACGCAAGGTCTTCGACTACACCGACCTACCGAAGTACATCTCCTACGAGGAGTTCAAGAAGAAGGGTTACTTTGTGGTGCCTTCCCTGCCCGAAGACTACAAGCCCACCGTTTCAAACCGCTGGTACTACAAGGGCCGGCCCGTGGATACCCCCGACCGGTTTAACCCGCTCCAGGGGACCGACAAAGCGACGCAGATGGCCACTCCGAGCGGGAAGATCGAGTTCAAGCGTACGATCCTCGAGCAGTATTTCCCCGATGACGAGGAGCGTCCTGTCATGCCGCGCTACATCCCGCTCTACGAAGGCCATGAGACCAAGGGCCTCGTGGAGAAGTACCCGCTGCAGCTGATGACGCCACATGCGAAGTACTCTTACCACACCCACCAGGACAACAAGATCCCCTGGTTGAACGACATACGTCAGCATCGCATCATCAAGGATGGATATCCGTACTGGCCGTTCCGCATGAACCCGGCCGACGCGGAAGCGCGGGGCATCAAGGATGGCGATATCGTCATGGTCTACAACGACCGCGCCAAGGTACTCGGCGTCGCTCTGGTGACCGAACGCTGCCGCCCGGGACTGGTGCACTCCTACCAGGCGGGGGCCAAGTACGATCCATTGGAGCCGGGGGTGGCCGAGTCTATCGACCGAGGCGGGTGCGTGAACCTGCTGTCGCATTCCCGTATGACCAGCAAGAACGCGTACGGCGAAGCCAACATGTCCTTTCTCGTTGAAGTAAGCAAGTGGGAGGCGTAGTCAAGTGGCCAGATACGGAATGGTAATCGACGTCAAGAAGTGCGTGGGGTGCTACAACTGCTTTCTCACGTGCCGGGATGAGTTCGCAGGTAACGACTATCCCGGCTATTCCGCGGCCCAACCGATGAGCGGGATGAACTGGACCAAGCTCGTCGAGATTGAGCGCGGGCAGTATCCCCATGTCAAGGTCGCCTATGTCCCGGTGTTGTGCAACCAGTGCGACGCCCCTTCCTGCCTCAAGCTCGATCAGACTGGGGCCGTCTATCAGCGACCGGACGGGATCGTCATGATCGACCAGCAAAAGGCCAAGGGCAACAAGGAGCTGGTCAACCTCTGTCCGCACCGCCAGATCGAGTGGAACGATGAGCAGCAAGTCGCGCAGAAGTGCACGATGTGCGCGCATCTCCTCGATCAGGGCGATCCTGAGCCTCGGTGCGTGGAGTCATGCCCCAGTGGAGCGCGCGTGTTCGGCGACCTGGATGATCCGAACAGCGAAGTTGCGAAGTTGGTCGCATTGGGTGCCACGGAACTTACGCACCCCGAATATGGACTGCGGGAGAAGGTCATGTACCTGAACCTGCCGCGCAAGTTCGTGGCCGGTACGGTGATCTATGGCGACATAGACGAGGTGGCGGCGGGCATCGAGGTTTCGCTGAGCGGCGAAGCCGGCACTGAGACCACCACGACCAACGGCTTCGGCGACTTCGAGTTCGACGGTCTCCCGGAAAACACGAAGTGCATGGTGAAGATCGCGACCCCCGGCTATCAATCGGCCACGGAATAGCC
>JAMDEO010000037.1 GCA_023483915.1 Actinomycetota bacterium | reverse complement strand
GACGAGGGCAACGAAGATCAAATGGCCGAGGGGATGATTCGCATACTGTCGAATCGCCGTCTGGCAAAGAAGATGGGGAAGCGCAGCCGGGAAATTGCCGAAAGCCACTCCATCGGAAAGACTCTCACCACTTATGAGGCCCTCTACCTTTCACTGGTAAGCAAAGAAGATGATAGGTCTCTCGCCCGATCTTTCGGGCGGTAGAGACGACCTACTACGGTTTTGACCGCCAGACAGCCCCGACAATTCCACGAAAATGCCCTAGTCCTCCGCTTGGCTCGGCTGCGCTCGACCATCACTGGCACCGCGAGGATGCGAGGCGGCCGCTGCAGACTCAAAGGCCGGATCGGCATCCCTCCGCCGGACTTGACGAATCTCTACGGCTGGGCTGCGGCCGGAAGCGGCGCCCCTGCTCAGCGAGGCCACGATTGCCGCGGCTGCAATGATGGCGGCGACGAAGTACGCCCGTTCCATGCCCGTCATAAACCCGTCGATGAGCAAAGGGTCGCCGGACGATCCTCCGGAACGGATTGAGCTCAAGTTCACGTGGCCAACCCTGTCCACCAGGCCACTCATCAGCAAATTGGTGGACAGGGCAGTCCCAACTACCATGCCAAGATTGCGCATCATCGATAGAAAGCCGCTGGCGACCCCGTAGCGCTCTCGCGGGACAGCACCGATAACCGAGCTGCTGTTCGGCGACTGGAACAGCCCCTGGCCTACTCCCAACGCTATCAGCCAGATCAGCACGTCACCGTACCCGGAGGTCGCGTCTAAGCGACTAAAGCCGTAGAGCGACAGGCAACCGATAGCTAGTCCTATACTTGCCAGCAGACGCGCCCCCATGCGATCAGATAACCAGCCGCTAAATGGAGAGATGGAGCCGATGATCAGCCACGTCGGCGTCATGAGGAGGCCGGCCTGCGCCGGAGGGAAGTTAAGTACCAGCTGAAGATAGAAAGGCAGAAGGAAGGCATTGACCGACATGGCGAGAAAAGACAGAAGCGCGGTTGCGCTACCCAGAGCGAACAGGGGAATGCGAAACAGGCCAAGATCGGTCATCGGATGAGCCACACGTCGCTCGGTGAAGATAAATGCGACAAAAGCGACTGCGGCCACAATGTAGAGCGGCCCCGCTGCGCTATCGGACAAGCCAACTTGACCGACCCCTGAAAAGGCGATCATCAACGCCATAAGACCGGCGCCGGCGATGAGGGCCCCAAGATAGTCAAAATCAGGACGCTTTCCGGCCAGGGTCGGGGTAATCAGGCTATCTCGAAGGACCAAAAGTGCGAGGGCAACGCCTATAATGCCCACCGGAATGTTCATATAGAAGACCGAGCGCCAGCCAAACCATTCTGTGAGCACACCGCCGACCGATGGACCAACGGTCACCCCTGTTGCCACGATTGCGCCGTTTATTCCGAGAGCCATGCCGCGCTCCGCAGGCGGAAAAACCGCGCTCGTGATCGCCATGCCGTTTGCCATCAACATCGAAGCGCCAAGGGCCTGCACGACCCGGAAGAGAATGAGCTGCTGAGCCGAGGTGGCCGCGGCACAGAGCGCCGAGCCTAGGGTGAAAATCACAAACCCGGCGGTATAGACCTTCTTGCGGCCGTGCATATCCGCCAGGCGGCCAAAGGGAAGCAGGGTGATTGTGACAACTAGCGAAAAAGCCAGAAGCACCCACTGAATTGTCGCCACGTCCACCTTGAACTCGCCCATGATCGTCGGGAGACCGACGCTGACCACGCCAGCGTTGAATGTAGACATCAGTACGCCGATCCCCGTCGCGCCCAGCGCCCACCACTTGTGGCTTGGCCCGTCAAAGAAGCCGGGCGGCCGTTCAGACCTCGTCGTCATTCTCACCTTCCCCTTACCCGTCTGGAGGAATTACTTCTTGCGGGCCCCTCGGAAGTCACCGAAGCGGCCGTCACGGTACTCGACCGCTGCCTTCACGCCCTGGTCCTCTCGCTTCGACCAGAACTCGTGGCCCTCAGGCGTCTCGTTCGAGACCTTGCCCGCCATGCCGGCGATGAATGCCGTATTGTGCATCATAACGGCGCCGCCCTGAGCCCAGTACCAATCGGTTACGAGCTTCTTGTTGAGCATCAGGATGTCCCGCGGAATCTGCGCCATGTCGTTGGCGATCTCTTCTACGCGTGCCGCCAGCTTGTCTTCCGGCACTGCCTCGAAGATCCAGCCCCACTCGGCGGCCTTCTTGGCATCAATCTGCCTGCCGGTCAGCACCATGTAGCTGGCCCGCTGCGGCCCCAGCAGATATGTCCAGCGGGGATTATCCGGCGTGCCCATGATCCGGACGGGCGGGTGCGCCATGACCGTATTCTCAGCAGCAATGTTTAGGTCGTAGTACATCACCATGTCGTTTGCGCCAGCCAGACAGTATCCGTGGAGCTGACCGATAACCGGGATGGTCACCTCGATGGCGATCCTGCAATCGGCCATGCGCTTCTGCATTCGTCTGATGCCATCGGTGATCTTCATTCTCTCCATAGGGGGGCGACCCCCCCGGGGAGATGTCATGGCCGGCGCAGAAGGCCCGTCCGGCGCCACGCACTACGGCGACGTGAACATCAGGATCGGCCTCCGCCGCAAGCAGAGCGGCCTTGTGGTCTCGAACGAGGCCGTCACTCATGGCGTTCAGCTTCTCCGGTCGGTTCAGGGTGATGTAGACGACCTTGTCTTTCTTTTCGTACAGCACGTTCTCGAATTCCATGCCCGATTCATTCCTTTCTTATCTACATGGGTGTTTTCGGCCTCATGCCCGCCAAAATTGGTTCAAAGGCCAAGACAACAATATCAGTAACCACATCTTGTGTCAACATGAAAGGCGAGAAACTCCTTGACAACCGATAGAGCCTTGCCGTATTCTGTTAACCTGCGAAGGTAATCACGTGATAATGCCCGACACGACACGCAAAGGCGTGGCTATCTCAATCGATGTAATAGGCGGCTCAGCCATTTCCCGTGAATTCATCCGGCGTCTCTTGGCGGGGTTCGGAATCACTCATGCCGCGGCTCAGATGGAATCGGGAAGGCGCTGGGATGGCCGCATAGTATTTGACTCCACATACGAGACCGATCCTCAGCCGAGGGAATTGGACATCCCCGTCGTCCACCTCTTTCCCTACGAGTTCACACGGCAAGATCGGCCGCCGAGCGAGGAGTTCATCGCCGCTGCCACGACCATCGCCCTGCATACCAGGCCTGTAGGCCAGGCCGACAGCGTCGGGCCTCCATCGCCGCTCCCGAGCCACCAGGCCGAGAAGCTGGCTTGCCTCAACGCCCTATTCGGACTGCTCGCGGCCATTCGCCAGCACCGTATGGGCTACAAACCGGTCGAGATATTCGTCTCGTGGGAGCGCTCCCTCCTCTACGTCGCGTCCCGCCCAATGGCCGCCCTGCAGGCTGAGAACTACCTGTCCGGGCGCGGTGGAACCGATCGCGGTGTCGTACTGCTGGGCGGCCTGCTGCAGGCCGCAGATGGACCGTGGTATGTGAGGTTCAACAGCGAAGGCGACTGGGAGCGCTTTGTGAGCGATGTCCTGCATGACCCGCCCTGGTGCCATGAGGAGTGGTGCCGCGACCCCCAGCTCCGCAATCAGAGTCTCGACCGCGCGAACGCATTTATAGCCGACTGGATTCGAACCAAACGGCGTTGGGACGCTTTCTGGATTTGCCAGAATGCCAAAGTCAACTCGGCAATCCCCATGACCGTTCAGGAGGCCACGGCTTATCGCGGCTATGCGCCGGCAACCGACGGGCTTCCCGTGTTTCGGCAAGGAGAGCGCCTGAAATGAGCGAGCTTCTCTCGGATATTCGGGTCCTCGATCTCACCCTAGCCTGGGCCGGCCCTCATGCTACCGCCCTGCTGGCAGATCTGGGGGCTGAGGTCATCAGGGTCGAGAGCAGCGCCCGGGTCGACCTGCAGCGGATCGTTTCGCCTTTCTTTCCCAACATTCCAGCACCCGAGGCAGGCGGCTGGCAGGCCCTGCACAACCGGAGGAAGCTGAGCTGTGCGATCAACCTCAAGAGCAGGGAGGGCGTCGAGATCACCCGCCGGCTTGCCGCTAAGTCGGATATCGTCGTCGAGAACTTCAGGCCGGGTGTCATGAAGGGTCTCGGGCTCGGATTCGACGATCTCGTCCAAGTGGCGCCGAATATCGTCTACGTTAGCCTCTGCGGCTATGGTCCCGGGGGCGAGATGGCCGACTGCGGGTCGACCCGGG
>JAMDEO010000169.1:20138-20484 GCA_023483915.1 Actinomycetota bacterium | reverse complement strand
GTTCGAGTGCCTGCGCAAAGGAGGAGGGGCCTGTTACGCCCTCACAGGCGACTCCCGGTATCACTCCATCTACGGGGCGGCCAGAGTCAACACCACTGCCTGCCGCAGAGCCTGCCCCAACAGCATTGATATCCCTACTTACCTGGGCAAGATCCGCGAGGGGGACGGCGAGTCGGCCGCGACCATCCTGTTACAGCGCAACCCCATCCCCGCGATTACTGGACGAGTTTGTCCTCATTGGTGCGAGCAGGACTGTGCTCGTGGCGAGTTCGACGAAGCCGTCTCGGTACGCGAGGTCGAGCGCTTCTTAGGTGACCAAATCCTTGATCACGCCTCCCAATACTAC
>JAMDEO010000169.1:0-20128 GCA_023483915.1 Actinomycetota bacterium | reverse complement strand
GGCAAGCAACGGGCAAGAAAGTCGCGGTCATCGGCTCAGGGCCCGCCGGACTATCCGCCGCTTATTATCTGCGCCAGGCGGGTCACGAGGTGACGGTCTTCGAGACGATGCCCGAAGCCGGCGGTATGCTGGCCTACGGCATTCCGCCGTACCGTCTTCCCAGGGAAGTCCTGAGAAAGCAGGTGCAGGCGATCGCCGACACGGGCGTAGACATCAAGGTTGGAACAAGGGTGGATGGGGCTAAGTTCGAGGAGTTGGTCAAGAGCTACGACGCCGTCTTCGTGGCGGGCGGAGCCTCGCAGGAGTCGCAACTTGGCATCGCGGGTGAGGAATGCCTCATGTCCGCCACCGAGTTCCTACGGAACGTCTACGAGCGCCCGCAGGACATGGCCGGGAAGACGGTCGGCGTCATTGGAGGGGGCAATACGGCCATCGACGTCGCCCGGTCGCTCCTCAGGTTGGGCGCGCATCCGGTGATCTACTACCGCCGCACCAAGGACGAGATGCCTGCCCTGGAGGAGGAGATCGAAAAGGCGGAGGAGGAGGGCGTCCGGTTTGAGTTCTTGACTCAACCGGTAGGCGCCTCGGCAGATGCTGGCCCGGCCGGCGAGCCCAGCGGGGTCTCGCTGACCTGCTGCCGTATGGAACTGACCGAACTGGATGCAAGCGGCAGGCCCCGTCCGGTTAAGGTGGAAGGCTCGGAGTTTGCCATCCAATGCGACGCGGTGATGAAGGCTATCGTCGAGCGTCCGGACTACTCGTTCCTGCCTGCCGGGTTCGTCGATGAGAGGGGCAGGTTGAAGATCGACACCGCCACGCACTCGTTGGGCAAGGGCCTATTCGCCGGCGGCGACTTCGTTACCGGTCCGGCCACGGTCGCCGAAGCGGTCGGTGCGGGGCGCGAGGCGGCCATGGCCGTTACCGCCGAGTTGATGGGGGTCGCCGCTCGAGAGGATGCCTTAGGCGAGCGCGGTACACGGTACGCCGCTGTCGGAGAGGAAACGGCGTCGGTCTGCGGTATCGGCGAGAGGTTCTCGGGCTCCTGTTTGGAGCCATCGTCGCGTGTGCAGGCGCCGGAGCTGTCGCTGACGGATAAGGTAAAGAGTCTGCACGCGGAAGAGACGGGAACGCTTGAGGCAAGCGCGGTAGAGACGGAGGCCAATCGCTGTTTCAACTGTGGGTGCGTGGCCGTCAACTCCTCTGATCTGGCTCCGGCACTCGTGGCCCTGGGTGCCAAGGTCAGGACAACCCATAGAGTCATCGATGCCGAAGACTTCTTCTCGGTTGGAGTGAACACGAGCACTATCCTGGGCGACGATGAGATTGTACTCGAGGTGGAGGTGCCTCGACCGGCGCCCGGGACGAAGTCGGCGTTTATCAAGTTCGCGCTCAGAAGATCCATCGATTTTCCGGTCGTCAACTGCGCAGCCGCGATAACCACGGACAACGGTCTGGTCAGGTCCGCTCGAATATGCCTCAACTCGGTCTATGGCGTACCCTTGCGCATCTCGGCGGCGGAGGCCTGGCTGGTCGGCAAGCCGGCTGACCAAACAAGCGCGGAAGCTGCTGCCGACGCGGCCGTTTCGGATTCGTTCGCACTTCTCAGCAACAAGTACAAGATCCAAATCGCACGGGCGTTGGTGAAGCGGGCAGTATTGGCCTGCAGCTGAGCCGTAGCGGCAGGACTTGGGCGCATGACGGGCGGGTGATGGTGAGCATTAAGGTAGAGATCTTCTATCCTGAGTTGCGACGCCTGCTCGGCGGATCGGAGGAGGTTCGGGTAGAGGGCGGGACGGTCGGGGAGTGCCTCGATGAACTCATCAGGCAGCACCCCGATGTGCGGCGGCTGCTGTTCGACTCCCGGGGCCACCTTCTCAAGAAGGTATATGTGTACGTGAATGCGGAGGGCCTGTACAAGGCGGAAATGTCGAAGCCGGTCCGCGACACGGATGTGCTGATCATCGCGGTCCTGGCAGCCGGTGGGTAGGGGGGCAAGTGGCTGAGGGTGGCTTCACTCCCCGCCTTCCTGGGAACGTCAGGAAGCGGCAGATCGTTCAGCGGACCCTGGCCCTGATAGCCGAGGAGGGCATCCAGGGCGCGACCATGGCGCGGATCGCCGAAGCGGTGGGGATCAGCGAGCCCTCGCTTTACTCGCACTTCGCGAGCCGCCAGGAGATACTCGTGTCCGCGCTTGATCTCGTGTACGAGCGGGTCAAGGACATCACAAGGGCGGCTACGGACCCCGACGCACTGGAGAGGCTGCGGCAGATGGGCAGGTACCACTCCATGCTTGTGGCAAAAGAGGACCCCCAATACCTATTTCCGTTGTTCGAATTCGTTGCTGCCCCGCCCAGCACGGGTTTGCGCGAAGCCCTAGGAACCCGGCAGATGATGCCGCTCGAGCACGTTGCCGCCACAGTGGACTTGGCCAAACAGCAGGGGACGATCAGTGAAGATGTCGATTCCATGGAACTGGCCGGGATGATCATCGGGTGCTCTTGGGCTGAAGGTGTGGCACACCTCATGGGTATCGCCGGTAAGTGGGACGCCGACGTGTGGGCGAGGATGCTCGACCTGCTTCTGGCAAGCGTGTCTACGGGGAACAAGGCCATTCACTGCGAGTAGACACGGTCGGTTATGCCGGCTAGTTATGACCTTGCGTCTTTCTTGGTGCTCGCCTTCCGCCTGTAATTCACGGCGAGGAGAGCCACGTCGTCATCCAAATGACCATCTGAGAACCGCAGGGCGTCTTCCAGAAGCATGGATGGCACCCTGTCTACGGGCCGGCCTCGTGCCCGGGTGAGCGAGTCTGACAGTCGTTCTTCCCCAAAGAAACCATTTTGAGAGCGCGCCTCGGTGACGCCATCGGTGTAAAGGAGCAGAAGACTGTCGTCCGGCATGTTGATCTGGCCATCGTGGTAGCGCGCATCTCGAAAGACGCCCAGCGGTGAACCCGCCGATTCAAGCGGGACAACGCGCCCATTATTGGTCAGGAGTGGCGGAGGATGGCCGGCCGACGAATACACTAGGTTGCCACTGTGGGGGTTTAGGAGTCCGAGAAACACGGTGGTGAAGCCGGGCAGCTGCTTCGCGGCCAGCAGTCGGTTGGTCTCTCGCAGAACCAAATGCGGGCGCCGGAACTGATGGGCGAACGCTTGGACGGTGTCCCTTACCAGGGTGGCGATCCGTGCCGCTTCCACTCCATGGCCGGAGACATCGCCGATGAGTAGCCCCACGAGGCCGTCTTTGGCCTCAAAGACATCGTAGAAATCGCCGCCCACGTGGGCGTCGTGAGTTGCCGACCGGTAGACGTGACTGATCTCAAGCTCAGGGAGTACCTTGGGGATGTTGAGCAACGTGGCCTCGAGTTTGTGAGCGAGGAGCTTCTGTTCGCCGTAAAGCCGCGCATTTTCGAGGGCCAATGCGACCAGCAGGGATAGATTCCGAGCGAACTCGAGATGCGCTTCCCCGAAAGCCCGGGCTCTGCTGGAGTGGGCAAGAAGAATGACCCCAATCACCTGTTCATGGAGCGTCAGGGGCACAACGAGAACCGAGGCCATCGAGAACCGGCTGCGTGTCTCTTCATCCAGACGGCCATCAATCGCCGCATCGGCCATGACCAGGGCCTTCCTCTCGCGATCAGCCAGAGCGGCTAAGCGGGCTTCCTCATCCTTCAGGGTGAGCCCCCGAAGACGCCTGGCGAGACCATAGCTTTCCCGAATGAACCATCCGCCCTCAGTTCGCATCTCAAGCACGGCCGCATCCGCTCCCAATACCTCCGCGCCCTCGGCTACCGCTCGGCTCAAGACCTCGTCGAAGTCGAGAGTCGAGGCCAAGTCTTGCCCTACGGTAATGAGAGACTGGCGAAGGCGGGCCGCCAGCTGCAACTCGGAGTGGAGCAGGCGAAGCTCGTCGTGCTTGGCCAGGGTCTCTTGCTGCGCCCTGCGGTTTGCCGCCTCTTTCAGCTCCCTATCCACAGCAGGAGCAAGGCGGGCGAGATTTCCTTTGTGCACGTAGTCATGGGCCCCGGCTTTCATGGCCGCTACGGCGGTCTCCTCAGTGATGGTGCCGGAGACAATGATGAAGGGGATGTCCTGACCGGTCGCCTGCAAAAGCCTCAAGGCTGAGACTGCGTCGAAAGCAGGAAGTGAATAATCGGCAAGTACCAAGTCCCACGGGCCATCGGACAAGGCCTGCCGGGTTCCCTCTTCGGTATCCTCCACTCGCAGCCCTGTGACCTCGTACCCTCCTTGTGCCAGCTCACGCAAAACAAGGAGGACATCGTCATCGGAGTCCTCGATGAGAAGAACCCGAACTTCCATCATGCGCAGGTGGGAGGAGGCTCGTTCAGTACCAGCCAGTAAAGCCCAAGCTCCTTGATGGCTTCATTGAACGCGACGAAGTCCACCGGCTTACGCAGGTAACTGTTGCAGCCCAGACGATAGCCGTTCGCGACGTCATCTTCCTGCTTGGAGCTCGTCAGGATAACCACCGGCAAGAGGCAGGTGCGCGCGTCTTCCCGGATGCGCCGCAAGACCTCCAGGCCGTTCAAGCGAGGCAACTTCAGGTCGAGCAGCACCACCTGCGGCACGTCCGTGGGGTCGCGGTCGGCGAATTCACCCTCGCAGAAAAGGAAATCGAGGGCCTCCGGCCCATCGTCGACCACCATCACGTCGTTGGCGATGTTGTTCTTCTTGAAGGCACGCAAAGTGAGGTCCACATCATCCGGATTATCCTCGACCAACAGCACTATCTTCTTGTTCATGAGGTTTGTTCCCCCGGGCTGTCATTTCGGCCGCCAACGCGTCCATGAACGACTGTCTCATGAATTACTATACTATTTGTCGCTTTGCCTTTCGTGAATGTAGCTATTGTCTGAGCGAGGAGGACCATAATGCCGGATGCGGACTTCAGGGCAGACTCGCAAGAGGGAAGGACTTCGCTCCTCGCATTCATCGTAGATTCTTCGGATGATGCGATCATCGGTAAGACGCCTGAGGGCACAATAACCAGCTGGAACCGTGCAGCCGCGCAAATGTACGGGTACACCGCCGAAGAAACAATCGGGAAGCCGATCTCCATTCTCGCTTCACCGGACCGTCCCGACGAGATGGACCAGATCCTCGCCAAGATCAGGAAGGGCGAGCGAATCGAGCACTACGAGACCGTCAGGCGCCGCAAAGACGGGCAGACTCTTGATGTGTCGCTCACTGTCTCGCCCATCCACGACGCGCAGGGCCAGCTGATCGGGGCCTCTTCCATCGGGCGAGATATCACCGGGAAGAAGCTTGCCGAGCAGCAAATCGTCGCGACCTCCGAATATGTGCGCAGCCTAATCGAGGCCAGCCTGGACCCTCTGGTCACCATCAGCCCGGAAGGCAAGATCACCGACGTCAACGAAGCCACAGTCAAGGTTACCGGACGCGCGAGGACGGAGCTTGTCGGAACCGACTTCTCCGACTACTTCACCGAACCAGAGCGCGCTCGCGAAGGTTACCGGCAGGTTTTCGCGGCGGGCTATGTGACCGACTACCCGCTCACTATTCATCATCCCAATGGCCGTCTCACCGACGTGCTCTACAACGCATCGGTGTACAAAGACAAGAAGGGAAATGTCCTCGGGGTTTTCGCTGCTGCCCGCGATGTCACCGCCCAACGCCAAGCTGCGCAGTATGCTCGGAGCTTGATCGAGGCCAGCCTGGACCCTCTGGTCACCATCAGCCCGGAAGGCAAGATCACCGACGTGAACGAGGCCACCGTGGACGTGACCGGCCTTCCGCGTGAGGAGTTGATCGGAACCGACTTCTCCGACTACTTCACCGAACCGGAGAACGCAAGGAAGGGATACCGGCAGGTCTTTGCCAAGGGATATGTGACCGACTACCCGCTTACCCTTCGCCACCGGAACGGCCGTCTTACCGACGTGCTCTACAACGCCTCGGTCTATCGGGACGTGAGCGGCAATGTTCTCGGAGTGTTCGCGGCGGCGAGGGATGTCACCGCCCAACGCCAAGCCGCGCAGTATGCTCGAAGCTTGATCGAAGCCAGCCTCGACCCTCTGGTCACCATTAGCCCGGAAGGCAAGATCACCGACGTGAACGAGGCCACAATGGAGGTTACCGGCCGTCCGCGTGAGGAGTTGATCGGAACCGATTTCTCCGATTATTTCACCGAGCCGGAGAAGGCGCGGCAGGGGTACGAGCAAGGGTTCTCACAGGGCTACGTGACCGACTACCCACTGACCATCCGGAATAGGCAGGGAAAGCTCACGGAGGTCCTCTACAATGCCTCCGTCTATCGCGACGTGGCCGGAAACGTCCTTGGTGTCTTCGCGGCAGCACGGGACGTGACGGCTCAGCGGGAGGCAGAGGCCCAGGTCGCCGAGCAACGCGCCCAAGAAGAGCAGCGGACCCGAGAACTTGAAAGGCTTGCGGAGCTGGAGAGATTCCAGAAACTCACTGTCGGGCGCGAGCTCAAGATGATCGACCTGAAGCGGGAGATCGAGGAGTGCAAGAAAGAAATCCTCGAGCTCCGAGGCGGTTTGGGCATGGGAGAGCAGAAGCAGTGACCCCACCTCCCGAAGCAGCCGGGTGGTCTCAAGATGAGGACTTCACCAGGGCGCTGCTGAATATCCTCGATGATTTCTCCGAGGAGAAGGCGCGAGCAGAGCTGACGCAGAGAGCGATGCTCAATCTTCTCGATGACTTCGATATCGAGCGATCGAAGACCGAGGCTGCCAATGTCGATCTGCGCGAGGCCTTCGAGTCCCTTCGCAGGGCGAAGGAAGCGGCCGACGTAGCCAACCGTGAAATCGAGGCCTTCAGCTATTCGGTGTCGCACGATCTCCGCGCACCCCTGCGTTCCATTGACGGCTTCAGCTTGGCCCTTCTCGAGGACTACGCTGACACTCTCGACGATATGGGCCGCGACTACCTGAGACGGGTGCGGGCGGCAACGCAGCGAATGGGACAGCTCATCGACGATCTTCTGATGCTTTCCAGGCTCACACGCAGCCAGCTCAACATCGAGATGGTCGATCTCTCGTCGCTTGCCTTGAAGATAGTGGATGAACTGACCCAATCTGACCTGGATAGGCAGGCGGTCTTCACCGTTCCCGACGGAATCGTGGCAAGAGCCGACGCGAGCCTGATGGTAGTGGTTATGGAGAACCTACTTGGCAATGCGTGGAAGTTCACGGCGAAGACCATTCCTGCCTCGATTGAGTTCGGATCCATGGCTTCCGAGAGAGAAACCGTCTACTTCGTTCGTGGCAGTGGGGCGGGTTTCGACATGGCCTATGTAGATAAACTATTCGGCGTCTTTCAGCGCCTCCACAAGGAGCAGGAGTTTCCCGGCCAGGGTGTGGGATTATCCTTGGTCCAACGGGTCATACACCGCCTGGGAGGCAAAGTCTGGGCGGAGGGAGAGGTTGGGAAGGGTGCGGCATTCTTCTTCACGCTCCATCCGCAGGACTGAACAACGGCTTGGGGTATGGCACCGAGGGCGGTGAAGCATCGAGGGGCGGCGCCCCGGCATCGCCGGGGCGCCGCCCACCATGCGGAAAATCCTAGTCCAGCGGAATGTCGCCCAGGCTTAGGTCGGTAACCGAGGAGACATCCTCGATAGTCCTGCTCTTTCCGCCCCATTCGAGGGTGAGGGTGAAAGACCTGTCGTCTTTGAGATTCCTGAACCAGAAGTCGCCGTAGGCGTCGGTCAGAGCCGTTAAGGTTTCACCGGAAGCCTTGTCCTTGAGGGTGCATTGGGCGCCGATGAGAACTTCCTTCTCGATAGGGTCGTACAAGGTGCCGCCGATGAACTTCTTCGGCAGACCCTTGTAGTAGACCCGAGTCTCCACGCCTTCCTGCGGATTGAGAAGCTCAGCGTTCCTGATGAAGTCGGCGAACTCCTCCTCATCCCCGAAGCGGATAGCCCCGGTCGGGCAAGCGTCGGTGCACCGGGTGCTGTTTGCCCAAGTCTCGGGGTCGTTGTCGCGGAGGTGCGAACAGGCCGTGCACTTCTGAGCGATGTTGAGGTTGTCGTTGTAGAAGACGCTGCCATGCGGGCACGCTTCCACGCACAGCTTGCAGCCCGTGCATTTCTCGGGGTCAATGATGACCATGCCGTCCTCGCGGCGGTAGATAGCTCCGGGCTTGCAGGCATCCATGCAGAGGGCCTGGCTGCACTGCTGGCAAAGCTTCACCAAGTAGGTGATTCTGACCTTGGGGACCTGCCCGCGAACCAACTCGGTCAGGCCGACCCAATACTGGCCGGTTTCGGGCTGAGCCTTGGCATAGGGCAACCAGTCCTGGCCGCAGTGCTCATCCTTGCAGGCTACCTGGCAGCAATAGCAGCCGTTGCAGATATCTAGGTCGATGGCGAAGACCTTCACTTGGCACCCCCCTTGTCCAGCCATCCCTCGAACCTCAGGCCGGCGGCCGGGTCATATGGGCGCTCGAAGGCTTCAGGATATTCCTTTCTCCATTTATCCATCAGTTCGCCTGGGCACTTGGTCACTTCTACCAGGTAACCGGAGGTGGCCTGGCCGACCGCGTTCTTCGAGGCGATCCAATCCCCGGAGATCGTGTTGATGGCTCCACCACGGTCGACCTTGCCCGGGATGATGGGGTCGTGACGGGCGCCGTGGTCAACGTAGACCGCACCCGGGATGATGCGTTCCCACACGCGGGCACCGCAGAGGACGATGCCGCGCTCGTTGTGGACCATGACGATGTCGCCCATCTTGATGCCACGGGCTTCGGCGTCCTGCGGGTTCATCCAAACAGGCTCGTACATATAACCGTCGTAACCCTTTACCTTGCAGGTGATGACCTCGCGGCTCCAGGGAATGTCGTCGGCCTGGGCATGGACGCGCCACCGACCGTGGTTGGACATGAGGAGCAAAGGATAGGCAGCGGCTCGCCAGCTCCCACGACGCTCGTCGTGCATCGCGCTCTTCTCGATCCATTTCGGGATCGGAGGGCGCTCATCGTCGCACGGGAAGTGCTTGGCGATGCGATCTACATAGAACTCCAGCTTTCCACTCGGCGTGGGCAGCGGATTCTTCTCCGGATCATCGTGGAAAGGCCGGAGACCCACAACGTCATTTTCCCAACCCTCGGCGGTCTCCAGAATCACGTACTGGTTCTTCTCGAAGTCATCCCAGGTGATGATCTCGTCGAGGTTCATGTTGTAGAAGACCTCCTGCTGGAGATCCCTGACGCTCTTGCCCTCGGAGAATTCCTGATCTTTTCCGAGCTTCTTGGCCACCTCTAGGACGGCTTCGTAGTCGCTCTTGGACTCACCCACCGGCTCAATGGCTTTGTTCAGAAGGATGACGCTGTGATGCTGCGTGCCCTGGCGCGTGTTGGTGACGATGTCATCCACTTCCATATTGGTGTTGGTGGGCAGGATGATGTCCGCGTAGAGGCAATCGTTCTCGAGCCACGGGTGCTGGGCGACAATGAACTCGATCTTGGGATCGCGTTCTGCCAGGATGGTCTCATTACCGCAGTTCCAGCAGGTGATACGGCAGGGCGTGTCTGTCCACATCATGTGGATCTCGGTGCCGCCCTTGTCCTTGGGAATAGGATACTCGTAGCGCACGAACTGGTCGTCGACCGGCTCCTCTATGCCGCCGTTGCCGTAGAAGACCAGCGGGGGGTCGAGGATGGCCTTGTGGATGAGCGTCTTGGGAATGAGCTGCTTGCCCCAGGCCCGGATGGTCGTTTGGGTGGGCTTTGTGAGCCGTTGCGGCAGCTGCGGGTTGAAGAACCGAGTGCTCTTGATCAAGACCGGGCGGGGCATGCCGCCGTAGGTGATCTGGACCTGATGCTTGCCTGGGCCGCCGAGCCCCTGCATCGCCAGCAGGATGGACTCCAGGCGGGCGGGCTCATGGCTGTACGGACCGCGGAACATGCTGCCGCCGAAGTAATGGGCGATCGAGGTGGTCTTCTTGGCCCATTCGCGAGCGAAAGCCTTGATGGTCCACTCTGCGACGCCGCATTTTTTGGAGGCCCATTCCGGGGTTTTCGGGATGCCGTCTTCCTCGCCGAGTACGTAGGCCTTCACTTTGTCCATGCCCACCGCATGAGAGTTGACGTACTCCTCGTTCCAGGTGCCTTCCTGCAGCCAGACATAGATGATGGCAAGCTGCATGGCGGCGTCGGTATTCGGCCAGATGGGGATCCACTTGTCGGCGTGAACGGCCGCCCCGTAGTTGAGGTCCGGGCAGATGTAGACCTGCTCGATGCCGCACTGGGTCCAGAAGTAGCAGAGGCGGCTCGCGAACTGGCCGACGAAGCCCCACGGGGTGGTCTCCGGGTCGCAACCCCAGAAGAGGACCTGATCGGAATTCTCGGTGATGTCCTTCATGCAGTTGTCAGAAGGGTCCATCATCCCCACGATGCCCTGGCCCCATACGTGCTTCGAACCCCAATAGAAACCTTCCCAGCTGTCGGGGTTCCGCACTTGCTGGGTGAAGCCGCCCAGCATCTCAAGTAGACGAGCCTGGTGGCCGTGCGGGGTATTGATGGTCTTGCACTCGCCGTGCCCATCTCCCTGGGCAAGGATGGCGAGAGGCCCATACTTGGCAATGATGCGCCTGATCTCGGAGACAATGATGTCCGTGGCCTCTTCCCAGGAAATACGGACATATTTGCTCTTGCCGCGATTGTGGGTGTTGCGGCCACCGTTGGGATCGAAGTCGACCCTTTTGAGCGGGTACTGGATCCGGTTAGGGGAGTAGGTCCTCTTCTTGTAGGAAAGCGACCAGGGAGAGGGCATCCCTTTGTAGTTCGATTCCAGAGTGTGGCCGTTGCGGGTGAACTTCCAGGTTCGGAAGCTTCCCTTGGGGTATTTCCAGTCGAAATGCATCGGCCGGACACGGACGATCTTGCCATCCTTAACGTCAACCGCCGCAGGGTCACACCCGCCCAGCAGGCCCCCCAATGCGAGCGCCCTCACGACTGTCTTTTCAGGCTTGACGTCGATTGTCTTCTTGTCTTCTGCCATATTGCGCTCCCTCTGTTGGCCTGAAGTGGCAGCCACGGTACAAGCCGCCCTCAGGGCTGTGGATCAGTCGCGTGTTTCCAGGATGCTGGTTTCTGGCTTGGAGCCCCCATCTCGGATGCTGACGATATCACATGACTGTTGGGTAAGCTAGATAACTGCACGCGCAAACCCATAAGAATTGTATATCCATACCATTTTTCGCTTAACTTAGTTACGGCCAGAAGACAAGAAGGCAGTCTCACCCGTCTGTCGAATGCCCCGGCCTTCGCCGGGGCCACCAGCTCCACTTTCCCAGAAGCACGACAATGGCAGGCACCAGGGTTGTCCGCACCACGAACGTATCGAGAAGAACGCCAAACGCGACAGCGAAGCCGATCTGGAGCAACCCCAATATGCTCGCGGACATCATGCTGGCAAATGTGCCGGCCATGATCACGCCTGCGGAGGTGATAATGCCTCCAGTGCGGGCCAAAGCGTGACGCGTGCCGGGGCGTGTTCCGGTTGAGGTTACTTCCTCCTTGACCCTGCCGATGAGGAAGATGTTGTAGTCCATTCCCAGAGCCACGAGCATGACGAACATAAACATCGGCACCCACCAGACTATGCCGGCGGCCCCCAGTAAATCGACGAAGAGCAGGCGCACAACTCCCAACGTCGCGGTGTACGACAGCAAGATGGTGAGGATGAGATAGATGGGGGCGACCAGGGCGCGCAACAGCAGGATGAGGACAACGAATACCCCGGAAAGGACAAAGATGATCGCCCTGGTCATGTCTCGATTTGAGGCATCGCGCAGGTCCAGCAGGACGGCCGAATTACCTTCGACAAAGCCGTTGAAGCCATCTGCGGCGAGCGTCCCCCGGATTGTCTGCACCGCCGCGAGTGCCTCCGGGCTGTAGGGGCCGGAATCAAGAACCACCTGAAGTCTCGCCGCGGTGCCGTCTGCCGATATGTAGTTGTCGCGTAGAGCTTTGAGACCTTCATTGTTCTTGAGGTACAGATCGGGCAGCAAGATGGCATCCGGCTGTGAAGCGAATGTTCTCTGCAGGCTCTCAAGGCCGGCCGCAAGATTCCCCAAGTACGGAACCGCTCGCTCGGCGACTGCGCCCGGCGCCGCCTTGGCTTGGGCTGCCAGCGTAGCCAGATCTCTCAGCGCCTTGAGCGCAGACGCATATCCCGGGTCGCCGGTCACCTCAGGGTAGGCTTGTGCGAGTTGCGACAGGTAGCCATAAACATCCATGAGCCGGCCGCTTGCCGCCTCGATGGCGGCACCGTCGGTCGCGCTCCGGGCGGAGTCATCGCCGGTCTTGGCCGTGGCGATCATGGCTTCGAGCTGCGCCTCCCCGTTTCCCACGGCCGTGGCCTGCACGCCCAACTGGTCGGCGATACTCAAGGTCCTTGGATCTGCGAGCGAAGCCTCGAAGCTTCGGACCAGTGTGACGTGATCCAGTTTCGCGAGTCTCCCCGCCAGTTCGTCCGCCCGCTGCAGTCCTTGTGGCGTGTCATACCGGGCAGGATCGACGAGGACCACATTCAGCGGCTGCATAGCACCAGGGCCCATGTGGGCGGCGAGGACACCGAACCCCACCCTGGCCTCATTGTCCTTGGAGAGATCTCCCAACAGGTCGAAGTCGCGTACCAGTCCGTTTCCGTAAAGGGCGAGAGGCACAAGGACCATCACCGGGACGATGAGGCCCATGACTGGGCGTTTGACCACCTTTCCCGCCCAGAAATGCCAAGCTCCAGCTTCTTTGATGTGACGGGCCTTTCGAGGCCAAAAAGAATGGTCACCGAGAATGCAGAGCATGGCTGGGGTAAGGGTCAAGCCGGCCAATAGGGCGATAGCCACCCCGATGGCAAGGCTTGGGCCGCTGGTGTTGTAAAGGCCCAGTTCCATAGCCGTCATAGTGGCCAGGCCCACGATCACCGTTCCAGCGCTTGACGCGATGGTCTCCCCGACAGCTCTCACGGTACTTCTTGCCGCAGGCTTGGATGAGTGCGCGTCGGCCATTTCTTCTCGGAAACGGCTGATGAGGAAGAGGCAATAGTCGGTTCCGGCGCCAAAGAGCACGACTATGAGGAAGACGTTGGTGTACATCGATATGGTCATCACGTGTGCGCCCAGCAGGGCGGCTACTGCACGCGCTACCAGGTACGCGATGGCAATGGTCACCAGTGGAATGATCGGACTCACGGGTGACCGGTAGATGAGCAATAAGATCACAATGACGAGGACGATCGTTATCCACGTAGTCGAGTCGACGCTTCCTTGAGTGTTACTGCCGTAGGCACCGAGGATGGGACCGTCTCCAGTCATATAGGCCTTTATGCCCGCCGGCAAGGTCCTGAGCCTGTCGCCTATGGCGGTCATTGCGGCTTCCGTGGACGGCTCGGTCCCCAGTGCATTGAAGCGAACAAAGATGAGTCCCACCTGCTTGTCCTTGCTCACAAGGGAGGCTTTGGTCATCTCGTCCGCATGAGTAGGCGACAGCACCTCATCCACCGCCTCGGGCGCCTGAGGACCGGTGAGCCACGAGGTCGTCGTGGAGATCAGCTCACCGGCGCCGCCTTGGGAGATGTCGCCTCCCCTCCCGGCGTCGACGACGATCACTGCGCTCGAGGGGGAGACACTGTCCGGAAAGTACTTCTTGACCGCGTTATTGGCGTCGAGGCTTGGCGCCGTGGAGGGAAGAAAGGCTCGCTGGTCGCTTACTGCTACGTCGTTGATATTCGGGGCAATCACCGTCAGCACAGCAGTGACTATCACCCAACCGGCGATGATGTACCAACGGAATCGGGTGGCGAATGAGCCTAGCCGGGCGAACATGTCCTGTTCACGGAAATGTCGCGGCGCCTATCTCCGTTCAACTGCGTTTTGCGACGATGTTTCACGGATGTATCGCCGCGTCTTCCCCATTCAACTGCGTTTTGCGACGACGTTTCATGGGAAAAACGCGGCTCGTGCATGAGGGCTTTATGGCCGTGGGATCTTCTTGCGCCGCTTGTAGGTCTTTGCCAGCTCGAGGAAGATGCCTACGTCACGATCCAGGTCACTGTGCGTGCCATCGAAGTAGAAGACTCGGATCGGGATACCGTCGTGGTCTTTGCTGACCCTCGGATAGATGGCTTCAGTGACGATGCCGTTCATACATGTGAAGGGACTGATATCGATGATCCCATCCGCCCCCTGATGGTATAGGTAGATGGCTCCGCCTGTTGAGAGTACCATCTCGCCCAGGGCGCCTTCCTGCGGCAGATAGGGGCGAGAATACTCCAATACCTCTGTGACGTGCGGTTCGGGATGACGGGCGAAAACCTCGTGAAAGCCTTCTAGTAGGGCCTTCTCATCGGCGTGCTGAATGCGCGCCGTGATGAAGGTCTTAAGCCAGTCCTTGCTGACCCGGCGCTGCTCCTCCCGGTAGCGTCGGAAGGCCTCCTGGTTCGTGTACCACAGCCATTCGCTCACTCCGGCCAGCCAGCACTCGCCACCCTGCGCCTCTACGTGCCGGATGAGCTCGTTGTTTGCAAATGTGTTCAGCCGGCAGAAGATCTCGCCCACCACGCCGATCAGGGGCCGGTCCTCCTTCTTTGTCGGTACAGATAGGAATGCTTCCTTCACCCTCACCAGCCCTGCCCTGAGGTCCGCCATCCTCTCCTTGTGTGTGATGCTCTGACGGGCGATGATCTCGCCCATCAGGTCGAGACTCTCCAGATAGACCCGGTCGGTCTCGCTGGGATTAACCTCATAGGGCCGGGTCATCAAGAGCAACTTCAAGAGGATGTCCTGGACCACGACCGCCCGCCAGGACGTGCGGATAAGCTCGCGTGCCTGCTCCCCAATGCCGGAATACCCATCGGCGGATGTCAGCGATAGGATGGCCACGTCCTCGTGCCCTTGGTCATCGAGGATTCGACGAAGCAGGGCGACATACTGGCCAAACCGGCAAGGGCCGTTGGCGGTGGGGAGGAGGAAGGCGGTCTTCTTAGGATCGACCTTTTCATCCTCGATGAGCTTCAAGTAGTCGCCTAGGACGATGCGCTGGGGGTAGCATTCGTCTCCACTCGTGAACTTCCCGCCAAGTTCTAAGGTCCGGGCATCTTCGTCTGGCGTCACGCGGGTATCGAGTCCTATGGAGCGAAAAGCTGCCGCCAGCATGCGAGACCCGCCGTAGGGCATGCGGCAAAGCCATAAGACGCGGCCCTTGATATCGATGTCCGGCTTCACGAGAGGGCTTGTGTTGGCCCCCGGGGCCGCCGCAGGAGTGCGAACGTCATTCAATGACTTGACGCCGTAGTCGCTCACCTTGCCGTTACCCCTCTTGACCCCCAGTTTGGTCTGCATCTAGAACTCCCCGACAGGCTGCCCCGCGGTCCGATCTTCGCGCGCCCACCATCTGAGGAACCCCTTGCTATCCAAGTAGGCCTCGCAACGAGTCATGGCGCCGGCGTCGTTGGTGTGCTCATCGAATTGCAGCACCAGGAAGGGTTCGCGGGAGGCTGCGCCTATGTAGTGCTTGATATAGGAGTCTGGGCCGCACTTGAAGTTGGTCATATAGATGATGTGCAGGTTCGGGTGTTCGGCGACCACGCGCGCGGCCTGGAGAATGCGGCGTCCGTAGTTCCAGTACATATTGGGCGTGACCCCGCGGACGTCTTTGCCCCACAAGGGTAGGAAGTCGAACGGGATGACATTGACCCCATAATAGCGTCGCAATTTTGCGGGGATATCCATGTTGACGCCCGAGTCGTAGATGTTGTAGGGGCGTCCCACGAGGACGATTCCCAGTTCATCGTGTTCTTCAAGGGAAGCAAGGGCATCAGCGCCTGCGATAAGCAGCCTCCCTCTGAACTCGCCCTGCGCCTCGTAGGCTTCCTCGAGGGCCTCGTCAACCTCGCGCGGGCTGACACCGTATGGCTTCATACCGGCACGGAGGACGGCTGCCACGTGTTCTCTACCGCGCCGGAAATGGAGGGTCGGAGCGAAGAAGCGATCGGCCAGACCCTCGAAATGCGGGCTCAACCTGAGTATATGGGGCAGGGTCTGGCCCCAGGGACACGCGTGGGACTCTATCTCGGGGTGATCGGTCTCCTCGTTCAACTGATTGGGCACGAAAATGTGATCGGCGCCTTCCTCGACGAGCTCGGCCACATGGCCGTGGGCCACCCTTATGGGGAAGCATGGTTCGGCGACCGCACGCTCGATGCCCATCTCCCGGATCTTTTTGTCGGTCTGCCGGGAAAGAATTACATCGAACCCACAACGCTTGAAGAACGTGGCCCAAAAGGGGAGGCGATCATAGGTGTACATCGTGCGAGGGATGCCCATCATTCCCCGCGGAGCGCCCTCACCACTTCGAAGCAAAGTGGAGTGGTCCTCGGCCTCGGCCACATAGGAGTAGAGCAGCGCATCTCTGAAACCGACCAGATCGCGGATGACCGGCTCCTTGTCCACCTTGGCGCGTTTGCGGTACCGGTCGGAGCATTTGTCGCCCCAGTATGTCTTCTCGTTGCCGATAGTGAACTGACGGATATCGCACTCATTGCTGCAGCCCTTGCAGGTGAACTCGCGCACAGAGTAGTCCACCTGCTCGAGATCCCAACCCCGAAACCGCGAGGGGGTCTGGGTTGCCGACATCTTCTCGCGGGCCAGCAGCGCGGCTCCGATGGCCCCGACGACACCGTTGTGCGGCGGGACGATTATCTCTTTGCCTAAGATCATGCTGAAGGCGGATGCGACCGCGTCGTTGTAAGCGGTACCTCCCTGGAAATAGATGGTGTCGCCGATGTGGCGGCGTCCGACCAACCGGTTGAGATAATTGTAGGCGATGGAATAAGCCAGCCCGGCAACCAAGTCTTTCTTGTTGGCACCCCGTTGCAGGTAGGAGTTCACGTCCCTTTCCATGAAGACCGTGCAGCGTTCACCCAGGCGAACAGGCGCCTCGGAAGACAGGGCCAGACTGGCGAACTCGCCTATGATGCTGATTCCCAACTTCTCAGCCTGCTCCTCCAAGAATGATCCGGTGCCTGCGGCGCAGGCTTCGTTCATGGCAAAATCGACGACCACTCCGTCCTGGAGGCTGATGAACTTAGAGTCTTGTCCGCCTATCTCGAAGATAGTGTCAGGGACCCTGTCTATCAGCTTGCGCCCTATGAAGGTCGCCCCTGTCTTGTGTGCCGTGATCTCGTCGTTGACGGTGTCGGCTCCGATCAACTCCCCAATCAGTTCACGACCCGATCCCGTGGTCGCCACACCTAGGATGTCCAGGCGCGGGCCCATCTCATTCCAAATCTCGGCCAGCCCCCTGTTGACCACTTCCACCGGGCGGCCGTCCGTCTTGACGTAGATCTCCTTGACCATCTCGCCATCCTCATCGAGTACGACGAGGTTCGTGGAAACAGAGCCCACGTCGACACCAAGGTAGGCACCGATTCGCTCCTGGCCTGCGAATTCGTATGGCTTAACGCGGTCCCGAAGGAGGATGACACGATCCATTGACAGGGTTTCTGTGATTTCGAAATCAGAAGACCGGCCCTGTGACAGGCGGTCGGAGGCAATGACAACCATCTCGTCGCCCATTTGCTCGTCGGCGGCGATCAATCCGCTGCCAATCGCTCCCATCCAAGCGAAATACGCCGGAACTATCAGGTCGTCTGCGTTCTTGTCGAAGGCTTCTCGCAACGCGGACACAGCACCCTTGTTGGCCGCCACGCCTCCGATGAAAGCCACCTTGTCGCCGATCTCCTTTCCCTTGGTGATCGTGCCCCGGTAGTTGCGCACCACCGCGTTGCACAGTCCCTTCAGGACCTCCGGGGGGCGATAACCCTTCTGCTGGGCGTGGATCATGTCCGACTTCGCGAAGACGGAGCAGCGGCCTGCGATTGACGCGGCCTTGCCCGCGCCGTGCACGATGTCGCCCACGTCTTCGATGTTATAGAGCAATCGGTTGGCCTGCTGATCCATGAAGGAGCCAGTGCCCGCGGCGCAGTCACCATTGGTGCCGTAGTCGGCTATGCCCACTCTTCCGGAGGACGAATCGGTCTCCAGATGTATGAACTTGGAGGTCTCGCCTCCCATCTCGAAGACCGTGGTGACGTCAGGGTGAAGCGCCCCAACCGCTCGGGCAATAGCCTTGAACTCATTTTCGTAGGGGAGCCCGAGGAGCCGTCCGGCGAGACGGCCACCGGTTCCTGTGACCTTAGCGGCTGTGATCAGCCCCTCTGGTATGGTGGCCAATACCTGGGCAAGAAGATCCTGGGTGGTCCCTGCGGGACTGCCCTTGATGCGGCGGTAGCTGGTTGCCAAGACCGGCGGCGCGTCTGGGTGGGGAGGCACCCGCTCTCCCACAGACGCATCGATGAACAAGTGGGACCCCGATGCAATCCGCCGGAAGAGCTCTCGATCTTCGGATCTGCCAACGACAGCGATCTTCACGCTGATGCAGCCGATATCAATGCCAAGCGTTGCCATCGTACGTACGCAGCCTCCGCACTCTAGCTCATTTCGGTGTGAGGTCGCAATTGCCCAATGCGCCCCGTCAGCGAAACCTCATTGTGAAATGGGTTCTCACGCGGAAGCGCACCTGACAGCGAGCGCTCATGCAGCCCCGGTACGGCTCAAGAGGCCGCTGAAAAACGAAGTCACGGCCCGCCCAGGGGGCACCCGAAACGCGCTGGGCGGCGCGATAGTTCGTCCGCCCAGAGGGCACCCGGTCTGCAAATAGCGCTGCTATTCGCCCTCCCTGCGTCCTGCTCTCGCGCATCCCCATCACATTTTCGTGGCGCAACGTCGTTATTCAGCAGCCTGCTGACCGCCGTTTATTTTCGCCGATTGCAGCGTGGATAGATTATCATGCCACCTCAACGATTTGCGGGTCGGGGCGCTTACCTCGGGTCTGCAGCGGCCCCGTTGGAACCCCTAGAACAAGTCAAAGATCTTCCCAAGAAACAAGATGTAGAAAAGAATGAGCGGCATACCCTCCCAGCGTGTTACTTCCCGGTCCTGAGCCATGAAGAAGTAGAGTACCGTCGCTACGCCCATGAAAGGCAGGCCGATCGAGATCACTGTGCTCGTTACCGGCAGGGGCGCGATTAGGGCCGGTATCCCCACGACGGCGAAAGCATTGAATACGTTCGATCCCAGGACATTGCCTATCGCTATCTCGAGCTTTCCTCGGCGCGCGGCGACAATACTCACAACCAACTCGGGAAGCGAGGTGCCCAAAGCGACGGCGGAGATGGCAATTATGTCGGGGCCCACACCTAATAGCTTGGATAGCTCAATAACCGACCGTATGGTGTACTCGGCAGCAAAGTAAAGTACAGCCACGCCCACGACCAGCTTGACAAAAACCGCCGGTCGCAGCCTGCCACGCATGGGCTTGATATCTTCGGTGACCGAGGCCTCGATCTCCGCCCTCACTGCAGGATCCGGCCTGGATATTCTTATTCCGTAGAACCCATAGATGACGGCTCCGGCCAGGAGGAGCATGCCTTCAGACCTCGAGATGGTGCCGTCCATCGCCGTGAACGCCATCAATGCAGCCGAGCCTGCAAGCATGGGCAGGTCAATCCTTACGATCTCCCGGCTTACGCAAAGCCGGCCTCCCAGGATCGCGGCAAGACCCAGCACCAAGAAGATGTTGGTCACGTTGGAGCCGATAGCGTTGCCTGCAACTACTTGCGGCGAACCTTCAGCCACAGCGAACAGTGAGCTGACGAGTTCCGGCAGCGAGGTTCCGATGGCGACGATCGTCACGCCTACCACGTAGGAAGGGACACCCAGGAACAAGCCAAGTTCTTCTGCGCCCTCAGTAAACCAGTCGGCGGACTTGACCAGGGCCGCAAGTGATATGAGGAAGATGGGTATCCAGAGAGCCACGGTTCCCCCGCGGTCAGGTTAGTGTCAGGTCGGCGTTACGAGAACGTTACACATCCCTGGGAGACTTATGCAAGCGGACAGTCGGACCGCGTGTTCCGCCGCTTCTGCCTCTGTTACACGGCGGCCGTCCACACCCTCAGCCAGAAAGGCGGTGTGATGGAGAACAATCGGACGTCGGCCAAGATTGAGCTTGTATTCCTACAGACTCTGGTTGATCTGAGCGGTGGAAACAAGAATGTC
>JAMDEO010000208.1:1121-4317 GCA_023483915.1 Actinomycetota bacterium | reverse complement strand
TGTAAGGCATTTTCCTGTAAAAACGATACGCGTCCGCCAGCGGGTGATTCTTCACATACGTGAAATCGGTATCGATATTCTCGGGGTCGTACTGAATTGTAGCGCCAATCTCGTAGCCGCTCGTCACGATCGGGGTCGGCCACTCGGCAAAGAGCTTGCGGGCGCTGGCCAGGTCCTGCTCGATGTTGTACTCGCGTTCGCGCGCAGTGAAGCGGCGAAGGCTGCCAGTCCTGGTTTTCACCTTGCGCGCCGCCAGTTCACGGCCGCCGAGCGGACTGTAAACATCGGGCGGCGAATCCAGCAGGCGTGCCAGGTTGGTGCTAAAGCCGACCTGCACGATGGTCACTGCGCCATCCTGCTCGGCGGCCAGCGTCCTGCGCAACAGCACGGCCGCATCCTCGACAGTGCTCGTCTCGGTGATGCGGCGCGGATATAGGGGCGAGCCGTCAGGCGCCTTTCGCTCGACGGTGGCTTTTGTATAGCTCCCATCGGCTTTGGTCTTGCCATCGATTACGATGGCGATGGGAATGCCGGGCCGGCCATAGAAGGTATTCATCAGGTCAACGAAGGGCGCGGCCCATCGGTTGTCCTTCGTGATCGTCACCGCCAGCAACTTGGCCTCGTGGCGGTTTTCGAAGGCGTGCAATAAGGCCAAACCGAAGGCGTCATCGACGTCGTTGCCCATGTCCGTGTCGTAGATGATGCGCGCCGGGCCGGCTGCCAGCATCAGAGAGCAGGCTCCCAGAGCGATCAGAGCAGTAAGATAGCGCATAATGGCGTCTTTGCCTTCCCGTCTACCAGTGAGTATACTGCCAATCGCCTCGGCTATTTCCGTTTGCGGACGCAGCCGGGGTACATCTTCTTGAGCTTCTGGACCTTAGGGTCAGAGACCATCACGATGTAGGGGTTGAATGGGTTCTGGGCGGCGTAGTTCTGATGGTAGGCCTCGGCCGTGTAGAACTTGTCGAGGGGGACGACCTGGGTCACGATCGGTCTGCGGAGGACATGAGCATCGTTGATCTGCTTGATGTAGGCATCCGCGACACGCTTCTGCTCCTCATTCACGTAGAAAATGGCGCTGCGGTATTGGGGGCCGGTGTCCGGGCCTTGGCGGTTGAGGGTGGTGGGGTCGTGGGCCACGCTGAAGAAGATCTTGAGGAGCTGGCCGTAGGAGGTCTTAGCGGGATCGTAGGTGATGAGAACGGCTTCGGCGTGGCCTGTGCGTCCGGTGGAAACGATGTCGTACTTGGCCGTCTCCTTGGTGCCGCCGCAATAGCCGGAGACTACGTCGTCGACGCCTTCCACAATCTTGAACACGGCTTCCATGCACCAGAAGCAACCGCCGGCGAGGACGGCAGTCTGTTTGCCCGCGGAAGGTTTGACATCAATGGCGGGATCGGGAAATGCTCCCTTGTCGGCGGGCATCACATTGCCTCCAATAGCGATGAGGGCGAAAACCAGGACTGGCAGCCTTCGGAAAACCCATTTGTGCGCCGTAAGCACACCCATACGTATCGGATGAAATTTAACCGCTCTGGGATTCACTCGCTGCGGTAGGAGCGGGCCAGCAGGCAGATGTAGTGGGTCACGGCCTGGCCGTTGCCGTGGCGGTTGACGTTGTCGAGGAGCTGCATCATGCAGGCGGGGCAGCCCGTCGCGATGGTGCGGGCTCCGGTCTTGCCGGCGTTCTCTATCTTCCTTCTCGCGATGTCCGTGGAAGTGTCGAAATGCGTGAGCACGTAGGAGCCGCCGCTGCCGCAACATGCATCGGCCTGGGGCATCTCCTTAAACACCACTCCGGGGATGCTCTTGAGGATCTCACGGGGTTCCTCAAAGACCTGCATGCTCTTCTTCAGGTGACAGGAGTCATGATAGGTCACGACGGCGTCGAGCTTGCCCGTGGGGCGCCGGTAGTCAATCACGTTCAGCAGGAACGTGGAGATGTCATAGGTGCGGCTGCTCCAGTATTCGGCCTTGGGACCATAGACCGGATCGCCGGCCAGCAGTTCCTTGTACTCGTGCTGCCAGGCGCCGCCACAGGAGCCGCAACCGGTCACCAGGTATTCGGCCCCACTCTTTTCGAAGGCGTCGAGGTTGTTCCTGGCGAGGGTGCGCGCAGTGTCGATGTCGCCGTGGACAAACACGGCGATTCCGCAGCACTGCTGCTCGTTCGGGACAACGACCTCGACGTGGTTCTCGGTCAGGACTTGGATGACGTCCAAGCCGGCCTGCGGATAGAAGTAGTTGAGGGAGCAGCCGGTGAAAAAGGCGACCCTGGTTCTTGCGTTGGGCGTCTGGATCGTCTCCGGCACACGATCGCGCAAGGGATGTGTTGTGAGGGCAGGCAGAAACCGGCTGGCGTCGAAGCCGGCGCTCTTGCCGATCCATGCAAACGGCGAACGCGGCGAAATCGCCTGCTGTTCCGGATGAGTACGGAACGCTACCCCTTGAAACGCCGCGCCGATCCTCAGCCCGGCGTCGAACAGTCGAGGGTTGCGGAGGAGGCTGAAGATCAAGTCCTTCAGCCAAGGGAGCCCGTTCTTCCTTACCACCGCCGCACGCAGCGCCAGAATGATACGGTCGAAATGGACCTTAGTCGGGCAGTTCTGCATGCAGGACTTGCAAACAAGGCAATTGAAGAGCATCTCGACAACAGCCTTGTCGTCCAGCGCGAGATCCCCTGAAAGCACAGCCTCGGCGACACCTACCTTGCCTCTGGCTACTCCCGCCTCGTTCTTGACCGTGGCATAGATGGGGCAGACTGCCATACAGTTGCCGCACTTCATGCACCGGTCCAGTTCCGCCCGGACGAGTGTCAGGTCATCGTAGACGGTCATGTTCACAAGGAACCATCTTGCCCGGGTTCAATATGCAATAGGGATCGAGGGCCTCTTTGATAGTTCTCGTCAAATCGAGTCCGCTCTTGCCAAGCTCGCTCTCCAGATACTTCATTTTAGCGATCCCGATGCCGTGTTCACCCGAGAGGGTGCCGCCGAATCTGAGAGCAGTCTCGAAGATCTCGTCGACCGCTTGTTCCACCCGCGCCATTTCATTCGGGTTGTTCTTGTCGGCCAGGATGGTGGGATGCAGGTTGCCGTCGCCGGCGTGTCCGAACGTGCCGAGCATCAGGTTGTAGTTGCGGGCAATCCCGGCGCAGGCAACCAGCATGTCGGTGATACGGCTGCGCGGCACCGTG
>JAMDEO010000208.1:0-1087 GCA_023483915.1 Actinomycetota bacterium | reverse complement strand
TTGAGAGATGCGAGTGCGGGGAGGGCCGCGCGGCGAGCGGACCAGAGCTTATCGCGCTCGGCCTCCGAGGCGGCCACCCGCAGCGCCCCGTGGTTTTGCCGGACCACCTCCATGACCGCCTGGGCCTCTTGCTCGACCACGGCTTCGGCCATGCCGTCCACTTCTATCAGCAGCAGCGCCTGGGCCTCCATGGGCAGCCCGACGTGAACCGAGTTCTCCACGGCGGTGATGGTCTGGTTGTCCATGATCTCGAGGGTGGCCGGGATCACCTGGGCCTTGATAATTCCCGCCACCGTGTTGCCGGCGTCTTCGAGCTTGTCGAACGTGGCCAGCATGGCGCGGCGGTACTTAGGGGCGGGCGCCAGTTTGCAGGTGATCTCGACGATGATGCCGAGCGTGCCCTCGCTGCCGACGAAGAGATTCGAGAAGTCATAGGCGGTGACGTTCTTCACCGTCTTGCCGCCGAAGCGCACCCTTTCGCCGTTGGCCAGCACGACTTCCAGGCCCATCACATAGTGCTTGGTGACGCCGTACTTCAGGCCCCTGAGGCCGCCCGAATTCTCGGCTACCGATCCGCCCATGGTGGCCGTCGTTACGGTTCCGGGATCGGGCGGGTAAATCAAGCCGAAGGGCGCCACGGCGTCGTTCAGTTCCTGAATCACAAGGCCCGGCTGCACGGTGGCCGTCAGGTTCTCGGCGTCGACCTCGAGGATCTTGTTCATCCTCTGGAAAGAGAGGACAATGCCCTGCCGGACAGGGATGGCGCCGCCGCTGAGGTTGGTGCCGGCGCCTCTGGGATAGATGGCAATCCGGTTCTCCCTGGCGAGGTCGACGACCTTTTGGACTTCCTCGGTGGACGCCGGCATCACCACCACATCGGGAATCCGGTGTGGCACGTTGGCCGTGGCATCGTAGCTATAGGTCACCAAGTCGGCCTTTGCGGTCAGCACACGGTCCCCGCCGGTGATGCGCACCAGCTCTGAGCCTGCGGCGGCAAGCGCCGAAACCTGCGCCGCCGTTGACGCGGGATCGGCCGTATCCGTGTTGGTCATGGATTGCACGACGACAGGCGCCTGATCGCCAACCC
>JAMDEO010000238.1 GCA_023483915.1 Actinomycetota bacterium | reverse complement strand
TTCATTGCCAGGGTGCGACTCCAGGTCAAGGCCGGTCATTTGCCAGTAAGGGACCATGGTCCCGCTGGTGACCCAGCCCACTCCGCGGCCCTCTCGCATCACCGGCGAACCGGGGCGAGGCACGCCTTTCCCGACGACGGCCACAGGGCGGGTCATGCGGGGTAGATCGGCGACAAGAGAGTAGTCTCGGGCCAAAACTCGACGATAGGCGGCTTGCTGGCGGATGAGGGCTTCCCGGCCGACGTAGTCGCCCTTGACCGGCGAGAAGCTCACCGCAAAGCTCGCCAGGGGCGACGAGAACAGAGGGATTTCCGTGCCCTGCATGTCCGCACCCAGCTCGTGTCCATAAAGAGGCAACCCCGCCTCCAGCCGCAGGGTATCCCGCGACCCGAGGCCACAGGGAACGGCGCCTTTTTCGATCAATAGATCCCACACGACAGCCCCATGATCTCGGGGGACGAACAACTCGAAACCCAGCGGCTCGCCGGTGTAGCCGGTGCGGCCAACGAGTATGGGGACGCCGGCCATAGTGACAACCGACAGTTGATTGCGGCGGGGCTCGGGTAGCCGGCCGTTCTCGATCAGTGCGGTCAGTATCTCCCGCGACAATGGCCCTTGCAGAGCCAACATCACCAGCTCATCGGTGCGGTCGTGCATTTCCACCGGACCAGGCACCGGTGAGGCTGATGAGGCGCCCATTCGCAGCGACTCCAGGTGCTCCCAGTCCTTTTCTTTGTTGGCGGCGTTCACCACGAGGAGATATTCATCCTCGAAGAAGCGATAGAGATACACGTCGTCAACCGCGCCACCCGTCTCGGTGGGAATGAAGGAATACTGGGCCTGTCCCACGTCCAAAGCGGCAGCGTTATTGCTGAGGGCATACTGCAGGAGGCCAAGAGCGCCTGAACCTCGAAATGCAAACCGGCCCATGTGAGAGACATCGAAGAGGCCGGCTTTGCTCCGAGTCGCGAGATGTTCGCCGATCACTCCGGTCGGATACATCAGGGGCATGGCCCACCCGGCGAAGTCCGTCATCTTCGCGCCGAGCGCGAGATGATTTTCATGTAGAGCTACGCGGCGCAACTCCGTCATTGGGCGGGCCTCCAACGCAGCGCGGGCTCGCGAGCCGCCCTCGCCTCGTCGGGGCGCCGGACCGGAGTGCTGCAAGGTGCGCCGAGTACCACGTCAGGAGCTTCTCGCGTCTCGCGATCGACCTCGCGCAAGATCTCGATATATGCGTCCAAGGAAGCGAGGTCTTCGGTTTCCGTCGGCTCGATCATCAAGGCTTCGGGCACGATGAGGGGAAAGTAGACCGTGGGCGCATGAACGCCGAAGTCCAATACTCGCTTGGCGATGTCCAGCGCGGACACTCCTCTGGCCTTCTGCCGGGAGGCGGAGATTACGAATTCGTGCATGCTGGTCCGGTCATAGGGGATGTCGTAAAGGTCCCGCAGACGTGCGCGCATGTAGTTTGCGTTCAGGACCGCGTCCTCGGATGCCTGAGTGAGGCCTTCGGCTCCCATGCGGAGGATATAGGCGTACGCGCGGATGGCGGCGCCCACGTTGCCATAGAATCCTCTCAGACGTCCTATGCTTTGCGGCCGATCGTAGTTGAGGCCAAAGGGACGATCCTCGCTCTCAGACCGACGGACGATGATGGGAACAGGCAGATAGGGCTCGAGATCCGCGCCTGCGGCAATCGGCCCGGCGCCGGGACCCCCGCCTCCATGCGGCGCGGAAAAGGTCTTATGGAGATTCATGTGCATGACGTCCACGCCCATGTCGCCAGGGCGGACCTTGCCCATGATCGCGTTCAGATTCGCGCCGTCATAGTAGACGAGTCCCCCCGCTTGGTGCACGAGTGCAGTGATCTCCACTATGTCTTCCTCGAACAACCCAAGCGTGTTTGGATTGGTGAGCATCAGGGCTGCCGTACGTTCCGAAAGCGCCGCCTCAAGGGCGGAAATGTCGATCAGCCCCCGGTCCGAGCTCCGAAGTTCCTTCACTTGATAGCCTGCCATGGCGGCGCTGGCCAAGTTGGTTCCGTGGGCCGAGTCCGGGGTCAGGACTTCGTCCCGGGCGCCTTGACCCCGATCACGCTGGTAAGCCCGAATCATCAGCATTCCCGCTAACTCACCCTGAGCTCCCGCGGCCGGCTGCAAGGATATGCGCTTCAATCCGGTCAAAGCCAAGAGCGCCCGTTCCAGCTCCCAGAGCAGTTCCAGCATCCCTTGTGTCTCGGACTCGTCCTGGAAGGGGTGCAAGCCAACGAACGCGTCCAGCGATGCAACCTCGTCGTTCAGCTTGGGGTTGTATTTCATGGTGCACGAACCGAGCGGATACGTGCAGCAGTCGATGCACTGATTGAGCTGGGAAAGCCTCGTATAATGGCGCACGACCTGTGGTTCCGAAAGCTCAGGAAGCGCTGGAGGGTCGGCCCTCAACGGGACGCCCGGGAGAAGTCGGGAAGCGCGGGCGAGAAAAAGGTCTCTGCCCTCGGTGCCTGATCGGGAGAGGTCTTTCCCCTGGGTGCCTGATCGGTCCCCGACAGGCTCCTGAGCCGGCAGGTCGTAGCCCCGCAACCCAGGATGGCTCTTTTCGAATATCAGGCTTTCCCTCGTCCCTTGGAGGCTTTCGCCGGTCCCCTGAAGGCTTTCGCCCGGCGCGCGCTCGCTCCCTTGGTCCATCATCGACTACCCTCGCCGCTCATCGCTCTGCCGCCCCCCGTTGGCGAAGGGCCGTCTCGGCGCCGGCTACGAAGGAGTCCAGGTCGGCCGGACTGTTCTCCTCGGTCACGGCCACGAGCAGGATGTTCGCCAAATCGGGCGAGAACCGGCCCAGTGGGACCCCGGGATCAATCCCAAGTTTGCGCATGGCCGTTGCGAAGTCACCGGCGTCTCCCGGCAGCCGCAGCGCAAACTCGTTGAAGAAGGGCCCTTCGAAGAACGGCGATATGCCCGGCAGCTCACACAAGCGGGCCTGTAAAGAATGGGCCCTCTCCAAGCAGATCTGCGCCAACTCGGCTAACCCCTGTGGCCCTAGAAGGGCAACATAGATCGTGGCCGCAAGGGCGTTTAGGGCCTGGTTTGAGCAGATGTTGGATGTAGCCTTTGCCCGGCGGATATGCTGCTCACGTGCTTGGAGGGTAAGGGCGTAACAAGTCCGGCCACCTGCATCCACGGTCTGCCCCACTATCCTGCCCGGCAGCTGGCGCACATGTTGTTCCCGGCAGGCAAGATAACCGGCCGTGGCCCCTCCGAACGACATCGGATTGCCGAAGGCCTGAAGCTCACCGGCAGCTATGTCGGCGCCCAGCTTTCCCGGGGCTTCCAGGAGCGCCAAGGTCAGCGGATGTTGAATCACAACAAGGAGGGCATCGGCGGAGTGCGCCGCCTGTACCAGTGCGGCTACATCCTCGATCACTCCGAAGAAGTTCGGTTGCTGCACCAATACCGCGGCGCAGTCGTCGATATTTCCGGGAGACGGGATCGGCGTCCGTCCCGTACCGATCTCCAAGCCCATCGTGTCGACGGATATGCCGGGACCAGACGCATAGGTCTCGATCACCTTCAACGTCTCTGGATGGAGGCCCCCGGAGCACACGATGCGCCGACGCTTGGTCGCGCGCAGGGCCATGAGCGCCGCCTCCGCAGCCGCTGAGGACCCGTCGTAGGTCGAAGCGTTGGCGACATCGAGGCCGGTGAGCTCGCAGATGACGCTCTGAAACTCGAAGATGGCCTGCAGCGTGCCTTGACTCACCTCGGCTTGATACGGCGTATAGGCGGTAGCGAACTCAGAACGTGCGACAAGGGCCGAAACGGCGGCCGGGACAGAATGTTGGTAGCACCCCGCCCCCAGGAAAGAGGTCGATCCTGAGACCCGGTTGCGACTGGCCAGGCGTCGCAGCTTGGCGCGGGTCTCGGATTCTGTGAGCCCCGGCGGGAGCGCCAGCGCATTCAGCCGGAGAGGGGCAGGTATTGGCTCGAACAGCTCCTCAATAGAACTCACGCCGATCGATTCCATCATGAGTCTGCGATCGGTCTCGGTAAGTGCGAGGTAGCTCATTTCCGCTCCCCATTCAAGATTCAGCAGCCCCGATCAGCGCCGGTAGCGTCTCGCGATGTGGTGCAACAGAGCCACCACCGTATTCTCGTTGGTCTTCAAGCTTAGCTTTCCGCGGATGGGAATGACAACGGCAGGGCCTAGGGTTTGAATATTTCGCCTCACTCATACTCGTCTGCCCGGCCATCCTTATGCTGTTTCTCAAGCTCGAGATCGAGGGGTTCACCAAAGATCTGGCTTTGTTCGCGAACGGAATCTACTTTGTCCATGTTTGG
>JAMDEO010000184.1 GCA_023483915.1 Actinomycetota bacterium | reverse complement strand
GAAGACCAAGCCCACCGTTCTCAGTCCACGGGCAACAAGAATGAGAACGTCCCGCTCTCGTTTCGTGAGTATAGTACCGTGCGTCGCTTGCATGGGGATGATGGGATCGTGCTTCTTAGGGAGGTGACCGTGCACCACTTCTTGCCGCATGAGGTCAGCCAACCTACTTAACAGGTTGGGACCCAGACTGCCAACGGTTTCTGTCAGCTCATCAGGCGAAAGGTACTCGCCAAGGCTTATCTCTCCTCGGTTAAGGGCGAAAAGGATAGCCTCGTACCTATTGCGCGCTTCCAACTTGATGCATGCCCGGTGTATTGCCAAACGAACACTGTTAACGGATACACCGCGACGTTGGGCGATCTCGCTGAGACTAAGATGCCTGCCACCTGGATGGATGGCGGCCATGATGAGGATCTCTCGTTCCCCTCGACTGAGAACGGTGGGCTTGGTCTTCATCCACGCGCTATCCATGAGTACTCCCTGCGCTATCGCTTCACACGTTCGCTTCGGGCGTCATTCCGTTCTGCTGCAGAAAGCGGATGATCTGCTGGGCAAGATAGTCGGGTTCACCTTTGAGAATGTCGCCGGACTGCTGTCCCGATGGGGCCGTTTGGCCCGACATCATGAGCCGGAGCGCCTCGATGGGATCTATGTCGCTCTCAGGTGTGTAGGTGATCTTTGTGCGCGGTCGTATGGGCCCCAATCCGATGTGCTTCGTCAGCGCGCCACGGCGCCCGACTTCCTGCGACCGCACACCGAGGGCGTCAAGATCGACTACCTGTATCTCCTTGTGGAGCGCCTCCATGAACATGGGCAGAGAAGGGTAGCGAGGTTCATTGATGCCGGCCTCGATAGTAAGGACGGCCGGCAAGGAGCACTCGATCACCTCACGGCCGCCGCGATCCAACTTGCGTTGCAGGCTGACGGACCCCTGGGTGGCGCCGAGCTCAAGCTGCGTGACCGCGGATACCTGGGGGAGATCGAGCGACTCAGCTATCACCGCTCCCACCTGTGAACAGCCCTCGTCGAGGCTTTGGCTCCCACAGAAGATGAGATCGCACTCCAGAGGTTCGATCGCGTGCGCAAGGGCGAAGCCGGTGGAATAGGCGTCCGAATCGTCGAAGGCTCGGTCCAGCAGGTGCAGAGCCCGGTCGGCGCCCAGGGTCAGGCATTCGCGGAGCACCTCCTGTGCGGGGGCGGGACCCAACGTCATGACGATGACCTCGCCGCTGCCCTGCCTCTCTTTCAGGCGCACCGCCTCTTCCACGGCACAGCGATCGGCCGGGTTCAGGATATAGACGAGGCCGTCCTCAACGAGACCCTTGCTCTCTTCATCGATCTCGAAAGGGATGCTCGTGTCGAGCACGTGCTTGGCACAGACCACTATCCTCATTCAGCACCTCATCCTGTAAGTATCCTACGTGAAACGGTAGCTGACGCCGCAACCACCGAGTGGATAGTGCCACTCCAGATGATCGCACATGACGCGGCAGGTGCCGCATTCCAGACAGCCGGTGTACGAGAGGAGAACCTCGGAATCATCCGACAGCGTATAGCAGCCGGCCGGACAGATGGTGATGCAGACCTGATGCGAGCAGGCGCGGCAGGCGGCCGCATCGAGCTTGATGTGGCTCACCTGATCCGCGTTGTAGCGAACCAGCCCGAGCTTGTCTTCGATGATTACCATAGCAGCGATCTCCCCGCCTCGAATCCGTCCTTGAGAAGCTGCCGCATGCTTATCTGCCCGCGCAACTTTCGCCGGGCCAGGGGCAACAGCTTCGGCCGAGGCTGGCCGTCGACGGCGAATATGCTCTCGGCGAGCTCACAGGCCAGCCTAGGGTACAGCGTGTGCAGACGAGGATTCCCGATGAATTCCGGCGCGCGTTTGAAGGTCTTCAGATCGGTCAGCACACCGTTCTCTTTGAGCAACGTCGTGTAACGGGCCAGGCTGGATTTGCTGAAATCGCGTCGAGCGACCGCCTCCTGCACCGTCTTGGCGGCGGCTACGCCGGAGGCCATGGCATAGTTGACCCCTTCAAGGTAGAGCCCGGTGGCGAGAACGAAACCGGCCGCGTCGCCCACGACCAGCATCCCATCGGTGTACAGCTCGGGCATCATGTGCAGTCCGGCTTCGGGGACCAGGTGGGCGGAGTACTCCTTGACCACCCCGTCCTTCACCAGTTCGTGGATCATGGGATGGCTCTTGAACCCTTCGAGCAGATCGTAGATCTTGGACTTGTGTTCCTGCAGGGAGGGCAGCTGGGCCACGATACCGACCGACAGGCTGTCGGTGTTGGTATACAAGAAGCCGCCGCCGTGCACGTCCCCCTCGAGTCCTCCGAGGAACTCGTTGGACAGGCCTTCGTGCGCGGCCAGATTGAAGCGCTCTTCGATGGTGCGCCGAGGCAATTGGATGACCTCTTTGATGCCCAGGTTGACGTGGGTCGGGTCGAGCTCCTTCCGCAGGCCCGCCTTCTGGGCCAAGAGCGAGTTGACTCCATCGGCGGCGATGACCACGTCGGCCCACAACTCGCCTTGATCACGTCGAACGCGCACACCCGCGACCCGTCCATCCTTGTACAGCAGGTCGTCGACGACCGTCCTGTTCACCAGGAGGGCGCCGGCCTCCACGGCCTTCTGGGCGTACCAGCGGTCGAAACGAGCGCGACGGATGGTGAAGCCGTTGTAGGGAGGCCGGCCGAAGCTGCCGCTCTTGACATCGATGGAGACGGAGGAGTCCTCGGAAAGGACGGTGATCACCTTGCGGGTGATACGGCGCTCCAGGGGAGCTTCCTCCCAGTAGTCGGGCACGATCTGGTTGAGCACGCTGCCGAAGAAGGTGCCGCCGAACATGTTCTTCTCGCCCGGGAACTCGCCCCGCTCGAAGACGACCACCTCCAGGCCGGCCTGGGCCAGGAGTAGGGCCGCCGTGATCCCGGCAGGGCCGGCCCCGACGACGATGACGTCGTACTTGTCTTTCATTGCTGCCCGCCCTGCTCGTCGCTGACCGCCATGTCCCGCAGACGCTTGGCCGTCGCCGGGAGCACCTCGCGCAGGTCGGCGACGACCTTCAGATCGGCCGACTGGAAGATGGGAGCGGCGGGGTCGTTGTTGATGGCGATGACCAGCTTGGCCCCGCGGATGCCCCCGGTATGATGGCTCGCGCCGGAGATGCCCGCGGCCACATAGAGTTTGGGGGCGACGCTTTTCCCCGATATGCCGATCATGCGCTTCCAGGGGATGAGCCCCAGGTCCATGGCCACGCGAGACCCGCCCACAGCCGCGCCGAGAGCAGCGGCCAACTCCTCGATGGCCGGCCATCTGTCCGGTCCGCCCGCGCCTCTGCCGCCGGAGACGATGATGTCGGCCTCGGTCAGGTCGATCTTCTCCGGATCAGGCTTGAGGTAACCCAGCGCTTTCGTGCGGATCTTGTTCGGGTCGAGCTTCACTTCCACAGTGGTCAACTCCGCCTGCCGCGTCGTGTCGGGTTTGCCCACGCCGATCACGCCCGGTTGGATGGTCGCCAGCTGGGTTCCTGTCGAAGAGCACACCATGGTGCGCTGGAATTGCGCACCGTAGTCGAGACGGGTCATCTGCAGCGCGCCGCCCTCGCCGAGCTTGATCGTCATGCAATTGGTGGCCAGACCCGCTCTCAGGCGGGCGGCCAGGCGGGGCGCAAGGTCCTTGCCATTCGCGGTCGCTCCGATCAATACCAGGCTCGGGGCCTGTTCCTGGATCAACTCCGCCAGCGCGGTCGTGTAGGCATCGGTGGTGTACTGGGCCAAGAGAGCATCGTCCAGCAGGAGGACTCTGTCCGCGCCGTAGTGCGCCAAGGGATCGGCCAGGGCCGCGACCCCCTCTCCCATCAGCACCGCGCCCACCAGAGAGCCGGCCTTGTCCGCAAGCTTGCGGGCCTCGCCGAGCATCTCCAGGGTCACTTCCTGTAACTCACCATCTTTGTACTCAGCTACGACCCAGAATTCATTGGCTTGTGACATGCCCCGGTTTCCCTTCACAGAGCTCGATTAGCGATATTGGCGGTGTCTCCGTCGGCGGCTCTCACGGTATCGGCGACTCAGAATGGGCCATGGGGCATCTGCCCAGGAGCTCAGATCGGAGGGGGGTGACGGGGAGTTCGACGCCTCCCCAAGGCTCCATCGGCATGATGCAGCCCGATATCCGGGTCGTCCCGCAGCCCCGTCCCCCCCATTCGACCCCACTCAGCCTACACGCTCAGGATCTCCTTCACTTTGTCTATGGCCATGTTGGCGGTGTCCCCGTAGGCGTCGGCGTGAACCTTGTCGCACCACTCCTGCGTCATGCCCCAGCCGCCTATGATGT
>JAMDEO010000074.1 GCA_023483915.1 Actinomycetota bacterium | reverse complement strand
AGAGGTCCTATCGGGCCGCTTCCCCAGAAGCAGCACCGTTCTGCTCGACCGTGAGGACGACCACCTCGTCATCAGCGAGGTGATCCCGGGGGCGACCGAAGTCCTCGTTACCGACCAAGCCGAGTAGGGGCGGCGGGCCCGGCGACATGACGTCTCGGCCCACATGCCAGGCAGCCACGTGACGCGCGACAGGAGCTCCTACATCTGCGGGGAGTGCGGGTACGTTTCCCCGGGATGGCTGGGACGGTGTCCGGGATGCGGGCAGTGGAACACGATAATTGAAGAACCGGTTCGCGCGGCCGCCTCGGCGGCTCGAGCGGGCCGGTCTTCGTTTGGGATTGCTGCTCGAGGCCGGACGTCCGGCCAGGGCGGCGTCGGAGGGCTGAGCGCCATTGTGCCGGAGCCGGTCCTTCTACACGACATCGATTCGACACAGGAGAATCGTATCAGCACCGGCCTGGGTGAGCTGAATCGCGTGCTCGGCGGCGGGTTGGTTGCAGGCTCAGTGGTGCTCGTGGGAGGGGAGCCCGGCATCGGCAAGAGCACCTTGCTGTTACAAGCCCTCATGAGAATGGAGGCGGCGGGTTTGTCCACGCTTCTCGTATCCGGGGAGGAGTCTCCGTCTCAGGTCAAGCTGCGCAGCGCGCGGTTGACCGCCGCAATGGGTGAGGCGCTGCCCGCCGGCGGCAGGCCGCCTGCCGGCAATGCACCGCAGCCTACCGGCGGCGCCCAGCCCGTCGGAGGCGGCACCCTGCGCCTGCTGGGCGAGACGCAGACCGAAGCCGTGGTTGCCTGCTTGGAGAGTCTTTCGCCGGCGGTCTGCGTGGTCGATTCGGTACAGACTCTTTGGTCAGCAGAGATTGGCTCCACGCCGGGTTCCGTGGCCCAAATCCGGGAAGCGACCAGTCAACTCGTCCAGGTTGCCAAGGCGAACAACGTCGCCGTGGTGCTGGTCGGGCACGTGACCAAAGAGGGCGAGTTAGCCGGTCCCCGCGTGCTCGAGCACATGGTCGACGCGGTGCTTTCCTTCGAGGGCGAGCGGGCGCAGCCGTTCCGCATCCTGCGGGCGGTGAAGAACCGTTTCGGCTCGACCAACGAGGTAGGCGTTTTCCAGATGGCCGAGCAGGGGCTGATGGAGGTTCCCGACCCCTCCTCGCTCTTCTTGGAGGACGGCGACCTAAGGCCTGGGTCGGCGGTGGTGCCGGTCCTCGAGGGGAGCCGCTGCCTGCTTGCCGAGATCCAGGCTCTGGTGGCGCCGAGCAGCCTGGCGGTTCCGCAGCGGGTGTCCCGAGGCGTAGATCGAAATCGACTTACCATGATCGTGGCAGTCTTGGCCAGAAGGGCACGCCTCCCGCTACTAAAATCGGACATTTTTGTTAACGTTGGAGGTGGACTCACAGTTGAGGACCCGGCAGCGGATCTAGCGGTGGCTCTCGCAGTGGTATCAGCCTGGCGTGATGGCTCGCGCGGGCAAGGCGTGGCGGCGTTCGGGGAGCTGAGTCTCACCGGGCGAGTGCGGTATGCCATCCAGGGAGAGAAGCGGATCCAGGAGTTGGCCAGGCGCGGATTCAAGCGAATACTCGTGCCCGAGCGCAACGCCGCCGAGTTCCTGAGCGGCAGCGCCGGGACGGCAAAGTGGGGCGTGAGGTTGGAGGCGGTCGCAGACATCGGACAGGCAGTGGACATCACTTCGGCTAGGAGCATGCGTGGGTAGACGGCCCCCAGTACTGGAAGAAAGGCTCGTCGAAGCGCTGCAGATGGTGGCCCCGGGCACCAAGCTACGCGATGCGATCGACAACATTGTCAGGGCCAAAACAGGGGCTCTACTGGTATTTGCCGACGAGAAGGACATAAGGCCCATGATCTCGGGCGGCATCGACATCGACGTCGAACTTGCGCCCATGATCCTTTATGAGCTGGCCAAGATGGACGGGGCCATCCTGCTGGACTCGGCCGGCAACCACATCATCCACGCCAATGTGCAGCTCATGCCTGACGCCTCCATCGAGTCGCAGGAGACCGGGACGCGGCACCGCACCGCGGAGCGCGTGGCCAAGCAGATCGGTGCGCTTTGTATCTCTATCTCGGCTGCGCGGGACGTGGTGACCATCTATATAGGTGAGATCCGCTACATCATGGAGCAGATCCGGGTCATCCTCGACAAAGCCAACCAAGCCCTGCAGACTCTCGAGAAGTTCAAGAGCCGCCTCAACCAAGTCTCCACGTCGCTGGCCGCTCTGGAGTTTGAGGATGCAGTGACCCTCTACGACGTCCTGAGTGTTCTTCAACGCTCGGAAATGGTCCTCGTGATCGGGCAGGAGATCGAGCGGTATATCATCGAGTTGGGCGACGAGGGACGGCTGGTCGAGCTGCAACTCGAAGAGCTCATGGTGGACGTGCGGGAGGATCGGGAGGCGGTCCTTGCCGACTATCTGCCGGAGCTGACTCCTGAGAAGTTGACCCAGGCTCGTCTGAATTTGGGCTCTCTTCGCTCTGAAGAATTGCTCTCCCTCTCCCGTCTCAGCCAGATCCTTGGCTATGAGCCTGACACCAACACCTTCGAGAAACACGTGAGCCCACGAGGTTACCGTATGTTGCGCAAGATCCCGCGGTTGTCCCGGCTTACCATCGAGGCTCTGCTGGCCCGGTACGGGCGTCTGCAGGAAATTATCGACGCCCCGATGGAGGACCTTGCCGATGTGGAGGGCATGGATTTCGCGAAGGCCAAGGACGTCAAAGAAAGTCTGTCGCGCCTGCGTGAGCTGAACCTCCTCGAAAGGTATGGTTGATGTTCGGAGTCGGCGATACCGTCGTCTACCCACAACATGGAGCGGGGCGCATTCTGGACATTGTCCAGAAGGACTTCATGGGCAAGCTCCGCGACTACTTGCTCATCGAGATTCTTCCCAACCGGATGACCGTGATGGTCCCGGCCGACGGCATCGACAAGGCCGGCATCAGGCCGGTAATGTCCGAGGAGAGGGCGGAGGAGGTCCTCAGGGTCCTCCGAGATAAACCCACCAAGATGCCGCTCATCTGGAGCCGCAGAGTGCGGCAGAACACAGACAAGATACGCAGCGGCGACATCCTGGAGATCGCCGACGTGCTGCGCAATCTGGCCGCCCGCGCACGCGAACGCGGGCTGTCCACCGGAGAGAAGCAGATGTACATGCAGGTGCGGCACGTCGTCACGTCGGAGCTGATGTGCGCCAAGGGCTTGACCGAGGCCCAAGCCGGCAAGCTTCTCGATGGCATCCTTGACAGGGACGGGGGTGGGCAGCCGCCGCTAGGGGCCTCAGCGACGGCCCAGGAAAGGCGGTAGGTCGTGGTCGTCGCAATAAGACTGCTTCTGGCTCTGGTTGGTGGCGTGACCTGCTACGAGCTTGGGATTACCTTCATGCACCGTACAGGCCTGGGACAGCCGACCGAGGGCCTGCTCATAGCTCTGGCGGTGCTTGTGGGGATCGCGCTGGGTGTGCTGCTCGGGGGCTTCCTAGGACGGGCGGTGACGCGGCTGGGAAGGCGGCTCGACAGGGCCAGCTCGCTGGTGACGGCCAGCGGCCTCCTTTTCACCACTATCGGGCTGATCATCGGGCTTGGCGTGGCTGCGCTGGGGGGCCTTGCCATCAAAAACCTGCCTGTGGTGGGTGCCTACCTACTCCCGCTTCTCTTTGCGGTGAGCGGGTATCTGTTTGCCTATCTGGGCTACAAGCGGCACACCGATCTTGCTCGGGTGCTAGGTTTCAAGGGCCTGCTGCAGCAGCCAGGGGTCAAACAGTTCATCAAGCCCAAGCTGCTCGATACTTCCGTCATCATTGATGGACGGGTGGGGGACGTGGTGGCGACCGGCTTCCTGGAAGGCGACCTTGTGATCCCCAGTTTCGTCCTCGAGGAGCTTCAGTCCATCGCCGACTCGGGGGAGCCAGGCAAGAGGTCGCGTGGGCGGCGTGGTCTCGACACGGTCCGCAATCTGCAGGAGGTCCCCAACCGCGTGATCATCATCGAGCGCGATTTCCCCAGCGTGGCGGAAGTCGATGCCAAGTTGATCAAGTTGGCCAAAGAGATGAAGGCGTGCATTCTTACCACCGATTACAACCTGAACAAGCTCGCCCAGATCCAGGGGGTCGACGTCCTCAATGTCAACGAGTTGTCGAACTCCGTGAAGGCCGTGGTTCTGCCGGGTGAGAGCCTCGGTGTGAGAATCTTGCGTGAGGGAAAAGAAGAGGATCAGGGGGTCGCGTACCTGGACGACGGAACCATGGTCGTGGTCGAGGGAGGCCGCAACCGCGTGGGCGAAGAAGTGGAGGTGGAGGTGACTTCCATTCTCCAGAATCCTTCGGGAAGAATGATCTTTTCCCGGCTGGCCTCCTGATGGACTCGGGTGGTACTGGGAGGTGATGTGAGCGCTTCCGGACTCCTCCCAACACCAGTGG
>JAMDEO010000013.1 GCA_023483915.1 Actinomycetota bacterium | reverse complement strand
GCTATTCCCTACTGGAACGGCTGTTTAGGCCCCCCTACGGCGGTGCTGAGGTAAACGCGTGACGCGCGGGTTACTTTGGTCCCCGGTAGCTTCGCCAGGAGGTCGAGAACCTGCGCAAGCATTGCTCTGCTGTCCCCCTGATTGGAGCCCAGCCCTAGATAGGCCCTCGCATGGCCATTATTCGAGCGACCTTCCAGCTGTCAGCCCTCGAGGTCGGCACGCTGCAGTTCAATTGCCGCGCTCACCCCCGTGAGCGAACAAGCGATGGGAGGATGTGGTTTTACAATATGTACCCACACTTCGTCAATAGGGAACTTCTTGAGGATAGCCTCGGCGGTCACTCGAGCCAGCCGTTCCAGTAGGGAATAGCTCTCCGTCGTTGCCACATCGATCACCAGATCGATGACCTCCGTATAGTCGATGGCGTCGTCCAGTCTGTCGCTGAAGGCCGCAGGGCAGTCCTCAAGCGTCAGACGCAGGTTGAAGACGTAACACTGCCCGAGCACCTTCTCCTCGGGAGCCACCCCGTGATGACCGTAGACCTCGAGCCCCTCGATGAAGATGTCCATCTCAGCCCCCGTTTCTCTGGTATACCGCGCGGGCCACCCGAGCCGCCTCCGCATTAACTCCTACCCGATGTACCCTGAGAATATGTGCTCCTTCCCGCACCGCAATGGCCGTGGTGGCAGCCGTCGCGCCGTCCCGCTCGGCCGGGTCTTCGATGCCGGTGACGGCTCCGAGGAACCGCTTGCGAGAAGTTCCCACGACGACCGGCCGACCCAGGGAGCGGAACTCCCGCAGGTTGCGGAGAATCTCCAGGTTGTGTTCCGCGGTCTTCCCAAACCCGATGCCCGGGTCGATGAGGAGGTTCTCTTCCCGCAGGCCGTGGTCTATGGCAAAGTTGAGGCGCTCGATGAAGAACCCGTAGATCTCCTCCACCACGTCGACGTAATGCGGCTCTATCTGCATGGAACGGGGCTCCCCCTTCATGTGCATGAGGATCACCGGGCAGTCGGCATCGCGCACCACGTCGACCATGGCCGCATCCATCCGAAGGGCGGTGATGTCGTTGATCATGTAGGCCCCCGCGCTCAAGGCCTTTGCCGCAGCGTCCGCCTTATATGTATCCACCGAGACGCGGCCCGGCATCTGACGCGCCAATGCACCGACTACTGGAAGGACGCGCCTTAGCTCCTCTTCCAGCGGAACCGGCTCCGCCCCGGGACGGGTCGACTCCCCACCTATGTCCAAAAAGGTGGCCCCTTCCTCGATCATCTTGAGACCCACCGCTACGACGGACTCCAGGTCGGGATAAGATCCACCGTCCGAAAACGAATCCGGGGTCACGTTCAGGACCCCCATCAGCAGAGGAGAGGCCGAAAGGTCAAGCCCTGCCGGAGTAACGGGGAGGGGTGTGTCGTAGTTGTGAAGAGCAGCCTCAATGGAGGCCGCGAGCGGTCGCAGCCCAAAGGCCTGCTGCCTGAGTTTGGGAAGGAGGCGCTCGAACTGAGTGAGAGTCCCCATGACAAAGCAGTCGGCTTGGCCGGGCTCGAGCGCGAACACTTCCCGAGAAGTGGCCACCTCGCCTCCGCGGGAAAGCATCTCCTGTTTGAGAATGTTGGCTGCCCGCACGTCCAGCCCACTCACGTGAACAACCCGGAAAAGAGCCTTGTGGCTCATGAGGCGGATCCCGTCGGTGGACACTCGGCCTCGCTCCATGGCCCGTTGAGCCTCCGCAAGGTCACGAATCAGAAGGACCTGCGCGGCTCCCTTGGCGGGGATCATCGAGGCCTCGAGCTCAAACCCTGCTGCTTGCCGGGGCTTCGATCAGTGCTAAGACCTCCGCTCGGGTGGCCGCGCTGGTACGAAAGATCCCGCGTACGGCTGACGTCACCACCAGCGAACCGGGAGCCCGCACACCCCGCATAGTCATGCATAGGTGCTCTGCCCTAACCAGTACCAGCACCCCCTCTGGTTGCAGGGCGGCGACCAGGGTGTCGGCGATGGTACTGGTCAGCCTTTCCTGCAACTGCAACCGGGCTGCGACGGTGCGGACGAGCCGCACAATCTTCGATAGCCCCGTTATCTTACCGTGCTTGGATGGTATGTAGGCGACGTGGGCAACCCCGAAGAACGGCAGAAGGTGATGCTCACACAATGAGTGGAAGGAGATGTCGCGCAACAAGACCATCTCCTGATGCCGATCAGTCGGCATGGCCTGGATGATGGAAGCGAGATCCTCTTCCTCGGTGGCGAGCACATCCTCGTACATAGCGGCGACGCGACACGGGGTATCCACCAACCCGTCCCGCGCTGGGTCCTCGCCGATACCCTCAAGGAGAAGACGGACGCCTTGCTCAATCTTGGCCTTGTCCATGAGCCCTCTGGGGTCAGTCTTCGCTGTAACCGGTCGCGGACGCTACTCCTCCGGTTGCGACCCGCTCATGACCGTCGGGCTCCAAAGCCTCCTGTTCGCTTCTGCGGCGCTGCCGCGCGGCTCTCTTACTCTCCGCTATCTTGCGGGCCTTGGCCTCGTCGCGCGCCCGGAACACCTCTTCGGGATCCTGGCCGGCGACCAAGGCCTCAAACTCTTCGCGGTCGATGGTTTCCTTGTCGATGAGGAGCAGCGATATCTTGTCGAGCTCTTCCCGATGCTCCGACAGGATGCCGCCGGCTTTTTCATAAGCCTCATCCACCACGCGCCTAATCTCGGCGTCGATCTTCTCAGCCGTCTCGTCCGAGTATTCCTGCCCCATGCCGTAGTCCCGGCCCACGAACGGCTGCGCAGGATCGTGGCCGAACGTCAGCGGACCGAGGTTTTCACTCATGCCGTATTGCGTGATCATGCGACGGGCTGTTTCTGTGGCCCGCTGCAGGTCGTTCGAGGCACCGGTGGTGATGTCGTCGAAACGAATCTCCTCCGCCACCCGACCGGCCAGCATGTGCGATAGCTTGTCGATGATCTCTTTCTTCTTGACCATGAATTTGTCTTCTGTGGGCAAGGTGATGGTGTAGCCCAAGGCCTGTCCCCGGCTGATTATGGAGATCTTGTGCACGGGGTCGGCGTTGGGCAGGTAATGGGCTACCAAGGCATGACCCGTCTCATGATATGCGGTGATGAGCTTCTCTTCTTCTGAGAGCACCCGGGACTTCTTCTCCGGACCGGCGATGACGCGCAGCACCGCTTCCTCGAACTCTTCCATCTCGATGACACGCTTGTGGCGGCGCGCCGCAAGGAGCGCCGCCTCGTTCACCAGATTGGCGAGATCGGCGCCGGTGAAGCCGGCGGTTTGCGCCGCCAGAGTCTCGGCCTCCACACCCGGGGCCAGAGGCTTACCGCGCGCATGCACGGCCAGGATGGCCTTGCGGCCTTCCCGGTCGGGCCGGTCGACCACGATCTGCCGGTCGAAACGGCCGGGCCGCAGCAGAGCAGGGTCGAGAATGTCGGGCCGGTTCGTAGCAGCCATGATGATTATGCTCTCGTTCGCCTCGAAGCCGTCCATCTCCACAAGCAGTTGGTTGAGGGTCTGCTCGCGTTCGTCGTGGCCGCCGCCCAAACCGGCGCCACGGTGACGACCAACCGCGTCGATCTCGTCGATAAAGATTATGCACGGCTGGTTCTGCTTGGCCTGGTCGAAGAGATCGCGCACCCGGCTTGCGCCGACACCCACGAACATCTCCACGAAGTCGGAACCCGAGATGCTGAAGAAGGGAACGCCGGCTTCGCCGGCCACGGCCCGGGCAAGAAGAGTCTTACCTGTTCCCGGTGGACCGAACAGCAGCACCCCTTTGGGAATACGCGCTCCCAGGCTCTGAAAACGCTTGGGATTTTCTAGGAACTCTTTGATCTCATCGAGCTCCTCCACGGCCTCATCCACCCCGGCGACGTCCTTGAAAGTGATCTTCGGCTGATCGATAGCCATCCGTTTGGCTCTCGATTTGCCAAAGCTCATCACCTTGCTCCCCCCTCCCTGCATCTGATTCATCAGGAAGACGAAGAAGATGATCATGAGAAGAATGGGGGCAAGGGTGCCCAGTAACGAAACCCAGATGGAGCTTTTCTGGATGTCCGTCTTGAACTGGATGTTGTTATCCAGCAAGAATTGCTCCATGTTATACGCCTGCGTGAAACCCACTTGGAAGCCGGTGCCATCGGTCAGCTTACCCTCAACGACCAGGTCCTTGGTCTTCAATGTCACCGGCTGGGAAATCTTCCCCTGCTTGACATCGGCCTGGAAGGCGTTGAAGGTCAGCTGCTCCGTGCCCCTAGAACCGTAGAAGAGGTTCTGCACGAAGAAGGCCAACAGTATAACCAGGAGGATTGGGAAAGCGGCGCTCTTGAAGAACCTGCTCAACTCAACTCCACAAGTCGCTCAATATAGGCAAGAGATACTACCACAATGCCCTGTTCGTGGCCGAGAAGCGAGGTCCTTGAAAGACGTGATCCCACCTTCGCCCCAGCCCTCAGAACGGTATCTTCCCG
>JAMDEO010000175.1 GCA_023483915.1 Actinomycetota bacterium | reverse complement strand
GACGACCACCGAGAGGCAGACCAGGACACCGGCGATGAGCCCGATGATGACGCTGGCCACGGGGTTGACGAAACCGCAGGGCGCGGTGATGGCGACCAGGCCGGCCAGCAGGCCGTTGCCGGACATGGAGGCATCCGGCTTGCCGTAGCGCAGCCACATGTACAACATGGCTCCGAAGCCGCCGGCCATGCCGGCCAGCATGGTGTTCACGGCAACGCTGCCGATGCGCAGGTTGCCGTTGCCGGACGCGCCGAGCGTGGAGCCCGGGTTGAAGCCGAACCAGCCGAAGGCGAGGATGAAGCAGCCGGTGAGGACCAGTGCTATGTCGTGGCCGGGGATGGCCGTCGGCCGGCCCTGGCGGTCGAACTTGCCGATGCGCGGGCCGATGATGATGGCCATGGCGAGGGCGCACAGGCCGCCCACCGAGTGCACCACGCCGGAGCCGGCGAAATCGACATAGCCATGGCCCAGGCCGAAGTTGGCGCCGAGGTTGGCCAGCCAGCCGCCGCCCCACGCCCAGTTGGCGAACAGCGGGTAGATGAACGCGCCGAGGAGGAAGCTGGACACCAGGAACGCGGCGAACTTCCAGCGTTCGGCGGCCGAGCCCGTGACGATGGTGAGGGTCGTGTCCATGAACACCATCTGGAAGAGGAAGATGACCATCACGGTGACGTCGTAAGTCCCGTTGTGCATGAGGAAGAAGCCGTTCTGCCCGAACAGGCCGAAGGTCTTTCCGAACAGCGTGACGGCGAATTCGGAGTTGAGCACCGGCGAGCCGCCGAGGTTGCCCACGGCGCCCACGCCGCCCATCTGCAGCGAGAAGCCGATGAGCCAGTAGGCCAGCATGCCGACGCCGTACACCATGAAGTTCATCATCATGGTGTGGCCGGCGTTCTTGGCGCGGCAGAGGCCCGTTTCGACGATCGCGAAGCCCGCCTGCATGAACATCACCAGGAAGCCGGCGATCAGCGTCCAGACGAAGTTGATGGCGATCTTGTTCTGGCCGACCTGGTTGACGACGTCGGCGATAGTGAGGCCCTTCTTCGAGTCAGACACGGCGACGTCGGACACGGTGCCGGTCAGGGCCCCGTCCGGGTCGCCTTTGGCTCGCAGTTCGGGCTGGGGGGCCTCCACGTTCTTGAGGTCCGCGTCGGTGATGGCGACGGCGGCGGGGGGAGGAGGTGTCTGGGGCGCTGCCGGCGTCTGGGCGGAAAGGCCCAGGGACAGGCCGAGCAGGGCAAGTGGCAGCAAAGCACATTTCTTCATCCTCAGTTACCTCTTCCAGATCGCGTTCTTCAGGTAGGCGCGATTCACGATGCCGATAATTCCAATGAGGCTGACGGCGATGCCAGCCAGGACCAGCCCGAGGCGGGCCCCGTTCGACGAGGCCAGCGAGAGGCTGAAGAGACTGAGCAGGAAGCCCAGAAACGTGACGATCAGACCGATGGCAGCCATGTGGGTGCTCCTTTTCTTACCCTTCGATGTGTTCCAGCGGCTTCACTTTGAGGAAGAGGGCGATAGACCCGGCAAGCAGGGCCAACCCGACGAGGATCAGCAGGATACTGCCTCCTTGGAACAGCCCGGCTGCAAAGAGGACAAAAGCGGCGATAAACGCGACGAACGCGAGCGCCTGGGTAGGGTTCGCACCCATGGGAGGACCTCCAGCGACGAAGATTGTGGACGGGGGAGCTCGGGCGTGCGAGCGGGGCAAGCGGGACGGGGCTCTGCAGCAAGCCAGGTCAAGGGTGGCTTGCCATTGTAGTTTAAGGAACGGCGAATCGCCGATCCAATCGAAAATATTGATCTGTGCCATGGAGAGAACGGGGGCATGCGGCGGAGAGTGCCAGGCGTCCCGACTTGCCGGATCGAGGGGGAGCGCTGTGTTATACTGCAAGAGTCCGCACGCGTGGGCCTGTGGCGCAGTTGGGAGCGCGCTTCCATGGCATGGAAGAGGTCGTGAGTTCGAATCTCACCAGGTCCACCAAATTCCCCCCAAACACGTCAAAGACTTACCGCCTGGCCCTCTCAGCACCTGCCTCTGATCCTCGCCTCGTGAGGTCCACACAAGGTCCACTGCCCGGCTCCGTTCTTGGTAGCCATGGACCGCCGATCGATACCGCCCGACCTCACTGATTCCTAAGCCAGTTGGTACCCATAGTGGCCGTGGTAGTCATCTTTGGGGCTGCTTCGTCCAGCACGAAGAAATGGGTGCTCTTATATTGCAGAACGCCCCGATGCCTACCATGGCTACCAAACGGCGCCAGCAACAGTCAGACCTCTCCCACGAACTCGGGAGATGACCTTCCGGCCTTTGGGCCGAGGCAGGCGATTACGCTTAACATCTCCTGAGGCGGCCGATGGGGGCTAACTAACGCTGGGGGGTGAGAGGCAGTTGGGGTGTCGGGGACAGCTTGCGCCTGATCTGCCCCTGTGCGACTGTGCGACCGCAATCTCCCTGGGATCGCACTGGAGCAGAAGGCTCTCCAGATCGGGTTGATCATTTAACTTGACGAAGGATTTGGTCGCGGACAGGTAGACGAGAACCTTCTTGTCGGATCCAATCAGGTTTTGGATGATATTGAGGGTCCCATTGCTGGCGCCGTCCCACAACATGACCCCACAATTCGCATCTTGCGCCATCGCCAGATCCTTGGCCGCGTAATAGGCGAAGCCCTTCGTTTTGCTTACGCTCTCGACTTTCTTGATCGGCCAGTCCCCTACGTTGTTCCGGCAGCGCGACATGCAGTAGACGACGATATCCCGATACCCCTGATCGGCGAAGTACTGCTGAACCATCCTGTCCGCACCGTTCGCATCCCCGATGAGGATCACGCATCCCCGATGCATGAGGTCATCCGACCTTTCGCGGATGATGGGGTTCAGCCGGGAGATGGCTCTGGATCCGCCGATGAAAACGCTTGCCATAGGATCAGCGGCTGGACACCGGGAACCGATGTTGGCAACTCCGCCGAGTTGATGGTCGAGACGACGATGGCACGATCGTGACTTCGCGTACGCGGTGGTCCTAGTCCTCATCGGGCGTGAGCTTGCCACTACAAACTACAACTTGGCCGGTTCTACTACAGAGAAGCGTATGTTCGCCGTCGGGGTCGATATCCAGGTCCTCACCGCGGATCCCCTGCCAGGCCGCGAGGTACTGGAGGGTTCCCGGTTTCTTGTCGACCTTAAGCTTTTCAGTCACCCCTCCTTTCCATTCGAGGCCTACGAGTTCTCCCCTGTTCGCGCGTTCGGCCAATTCGGGCAGTTCCGTGCGTTTTTGCCGGCCGCGCTCCCAACACCAGATGAGTCCGTTATCGGGCCCGAGCCATGTTTCCCGCCAATTCAACCCTTCACGAATCGGCTCGCTGATTGACCGTCGCAGTCGAGTCGCCACGTTATTCAACCTCCACTCCCAGTCGCTTCCAAAAGACCATCTCATGAATCACTCGAATCCCGTGTTGGCGAGCCTTCCTCGCCTTGCCTGACTGCGTAAAGGGGTCAGCGACTACTAAGAAGCTCGACTTCTTAGTCACTGACTCAGCAATCACCAATCCTGCGCCCTCGGCGAGTTTGTGCGCCATTCGACGAGTGATCTTCTCTCCGTTTAAATATCCTTGGCACTCGCCAGTAAAGCACACCCTGCATCCGGCCATTTCTTCCAGAACTCCAGTGTCCTGGCTTGAGGAAGGGGGGAGGATGCGTGCGGGCTGACTCTCGCATGCTTCCAGAAGAGATGTCAACTCGCTTGAATCGATACCGAGTTGCGTGGCGACCTGCCGGAGATCGTGCTCTTCCGCCGGTGAAAGGACACCGTCCGCCAAGGCGGCCGTTGCCAAGCGCCTCAAGTAGTCCCGGTTTGCGAGTGCGATTTGATCATTCGAGATTCCCCACCGTGTCGCCAAGTCGAACAGCGCATCCCCCTCAATCTCGTCAATGTTGCGATCCTCCAGCGCTCTGTCGAGGAGCGCATCATAGGCCAGGATTGCCGACGCCTCGTCACCGGCAGGTAGTATTGGCGGCTTGCGTTTCAGCAATCGCACCAAATAAGTAGGCTGATTGGAGGGGCTTCTGCGGACCTCTGCCCGCGATAGCAGCTTTGCGCCAGTAGTGTGAATTACCGGCCACTGTATTATCGGCAGCTGAGCCATCTCGGCCAACATCAGAGGCGCATCTTGTAGAAGAACAGATAGGAGGCGGGCCGCTGCTGCCGCATCATCCCACGCGGAATGGGCTTCACCGGCGAATTCGATACCGTATTCAGCGCAGGTTGATAGGAGGTTCCCCCCGCCCGCAAGATGCATCGTGCAGAGGAGTGGCACCTCGGGCAGTAGATGGCCCATGCGTGAAAACTCGGATCGGAGGAACGAGTAGTCAAACGCGACGTTGTGCGCGGCCACAGCCGAACACCCGTCCATTGTTTCTATGAGTCTGCCAGCGATCTCATGAAACGTAGGAGCGGTTGAGACGTCCCGAGCTGAGAGGCCATGTATTGATGTGGGGCCGACATCTCTTTCTGGATTTACCAACGAGTTGAAGCTTCGCCGGC
>JAMDEO010000239.1 GCA_023483915.1 Actinomycetota bacterium | reverse complement strand
AGCGAGGCCTTGAAGACCAACGCCTGGAAGCCCGGCGTAATCGTGGTGGCGAGCTCGGCGCTCAATGCAGCGGCGCGGGCGATCAGTTCCTGCGGATCGGAGATATCGGCCGGGGTGATCTTGTTCACCACGTCGGCGGCCGCGTAGCCCAGCATGCGCTCGGCGCCGACATTGAATATCTGGATAACACCTTTCTCGTCGGTGGCGATACTCGAAAAGTTGGCGCTGTTGAAAATCGCGTTCTGCAGCGCCCCCGTTTTCAGCAGAGCCTCTTCGCGCCGGACCTCGGTGACGACATCCACCGTGCCGGCGGCATCCTCGGAAATGGCAGGATCGTGGTCGTGCGAGGACATGTCCGAACCTCCGTCGAGCTACCTGAACCGGACGATTCATTCTAGCCTTTCGGATGAGCTTCGCACACACCTATACTGAAGCGCGCCCCGATCGTCGTAGATGTGCGTCCTGTCCGCGGTGTCGAGGATCTTCTCCACCGACGCCCGGGCGACGAAGTTCACTCCTTCTCGATCTCCAACCACGAGATCGCCGGGCTGGGCCCTTTTCCTGGGCTGCCGAAGTCACTCAAACTGCCGCCAACGGAGGCGGTAGGATGTATAATCAATGGCTGCCAGGAAGCCAAAGAGAGAATCCTGGTCAAAAGGGAGATCATCACTGTGTCAACCATCAAACTGTCCGTCGTCATAGTCCTGGCTTTGGCGCTGGTGTTTCCAGCGTCGGCGCAAATAGGCATGTTCAGCAAGGAGCAACTGGCCGGGATCACGAAAGACTGGCAAGGAAGCAGGGACGACGGCGGCCGCCCGCTGGTGTCCGACTCGGTTCTGAAGCGTCTGAAGAACACATCCGCGGAAGAAGCCTGGGGTGTGCTCCGTGGAGCGGGCTACAGCTTTCAGTTCGAGGGCAACTGGAAAGGTGTGAACATCAGCAAGGACGACCGCCTCGTGGGAAGGGTCGTTACGGCCGTTTTTCTGCCCATGCGCCGGGACTTGAACGACTACGTCAATGAGAACGCCAAGAAGGAGGGGCGCGTCGGACGCGCCCAGAACTCATGGCCTATCGACATGCTGAAGCCCGGCGACGTGCTGGTCATCGATCTGTTCGGAAAGATCAAAGACGGCACGTTCATGGGGGACAACCTGGCAACCTCGATATGCACCAAGAGCGGCACAGGGATTGTCATCAACGGAGGGCTGAGAGATTTGTCAGGCATAATGGAAATCAAGGGGATCAAGGTGTACGTGCGCGGCTTCGATCCCTCAGCCATCGCCGGCGTGACACTGGCGGGAATCAATGTGCCGATCAGAATCGGCGAGACCACCGTTGTGCCGGGTGACGTGGTGTTGGGCGATCCGGAAGGCGTGACCTTCATTCCGGCGCACCTGGCGGAGAAGGTCGCCGACTCTTCCGAAGAAACGCAACTTCGTGACGAATGGGGCCACATGATGCTGCGCGAAGGTAAGTACACGCCCGGGCAGATCGACAGCCGGTGGACCGAGCAGATGCAGGCCGAGTACAAGAAGTACGCGGCTGAACAGAGGGCAAAGCGACGGTAAGAGCGCCCCTGGAACGCGCCTGTTTTCGGCATCACGGGAAGGGGCTTTGTGCGTCTGCGGGAAGGTAAGCATACGACGGGCCAGACCGGCATGCACAGGAAAGTGCTTGGTGCGGATGAGAGGACTTGAACCTCCACGGAGTTGCCCCCACATGGACCTGAACCATGCGCGTCTGCCAATTCCGCCACATCCGCAAAACAGGTAGGTTCCACTTCATTCTCGCCGAGCGGGCCGGTGGTGTCAACTTCGCGCGTGGTGTCTGACAGTTCGGCGGGAATGGCTTCGTTTTCACGGGGTGCAACTGGTTCCTTTGGTTCGGGTTGGGCGTCGGAGATCGGTTCGTCCGGCAATTCTTGCCGCAGGGCTTTGAGCCGTTCGAACTCCCCGATCGCGCGGCGGTAGTGGCGTTCCGCCTGGGCCTGATAACGGATGGCCAGGACCCAACTGTTGGACTGTTGGGCGCACCGGCCGTAGGAAAGCGTTAGAAGCGGCGGGGTCAGGGCTGGACACTACTGCGGCTGGCTCATATCCATGGTTATCTCAACGTGTTAACCAAAGTTAGTATTTACGCATTCTAGAATCTAAGTTAGCATATACTCTGTGAGAGTCTGAGAAAGAATAGGGCTGGATATGGTACTGGGCGGTGGCCGGTATTGCGAGCAGAAAATTACGGGCGCACTAGACGTAAGCTTATGCCCTAAGTTATGGGGCGCATCATCCGAAAGTCGCGTCAGGACTCGAATAGCGAGGAGACAAGTACATGCTTAGATTAGCATTCAGAATTTCGGTGTTGACTGTGATCGTGATTGCCGCTGCTGCTGCTCTGCCAGCGGCGCAGATACCGTGCCCCACGACTACTACACTGGACCAGTTCAGCGCATTTAACAGTGAAGCGAACGCCTGCTACAGCCAGGATAAGTTGTTCTACAATTTTGTGTATACGCCCACTGGAAGCGCGGGTGCAGCGAGCTCGGTCCAAGCCGCACTCCTTTTCCAACAGGGGGCTGGATTGGACATCCATGGCTGGAACTTCAGCAGCAACTCTTGGGTCCAGGGGATTAATGGACCGGCGGCGTTTACTCTGGGCTACACGATCGAGATTTGCCCATCAGGTTCGGCATGCTTCGGCAATGTCTTACCTGACACCCGAATCATCGGGGCAGATGCAGCCTACTCGTCGGTATCGACATTTCCGGCAGGCAATGAGGTTGTGACCTGGAGCAATGGGGCAAGCGTCACGCTGACCAGCGCGGACGGCGGTCCCTTGCCGGTAAATGGCGACATCGGTCTTGGTGCTGGCATTCTGGGTCCGATCAGCGTGTCGGCCGTTTGGTCCGGAACCGGTGCCATCACGCAGAATACGCTACGCTTCTATGAAGCCACCCCCACAGGCGTCCCTGAGCCCATAAGCTTTTTTCTGATGGGGACGGGTTTGCTCGGCTTGGGGCTGATGCGCCGGCGAATGCGCAGAAGCTAAACAGTCTCTAACAACTTCTCTCCACTGGTCGAACAAGGGCCGGGCGCACGAGGGTGCGCCCGGCCCTATTGTATGCTTGCGCTGTATAACGCCGGATCGGTAACTACAGCCCGCTATGGAGTCGCCGCGATAGCCTGGTCCGCCTGGATCAACCCCGCGCCGACGGGGTCGCAGGCTGTCCCACTACCACAGTCCGTGTCCCACGTGATTGTCGCGGCAGCGGTGTTATTCCAAATGACCCGGCTGCCGGTGCTGGGAATCAACAACGCGCTTGACTTCAGGATAGACTCGATCAGCGACTGATCCAGATTGGGGTTCTTCTGCAACATCAGCGCAGCCACGGAAGTCACGTGCGGCGTAGCCATCGAGGTACCGCCGACGTAGTAAAAATTCCCCGGGTTATGCCCGCGCAGGTCGGCAATTCCTTTGGACCACCACGGGAGGTGCGAGAAGCCGGGGTCGCCGGGGAAGGGTCCGCGCACCCAGGAGCCGGGCGCCAGCACGTCGAGTTCCTGGCCCGGCAGGGCTCGGCTACTGAAGTCGCTCACATAAACGTCGTTGTCGTCGGTGGGATCGGCTACCTCTCCCGAGCCCGGCAGCATGGGAGCATACGGATATTTCAGCCACCACATGCGGTAACGCGGCCCGGCTCCAGGTTTGAGCCACTCACCAACCCAGCCAGCCGAACCCGCGGAGATCACGGGCGGGTACGCTCCGGGATAGCCCATGCCCTGTATGCCTTCGTTCCCAGCCGCCGCCACCACAATCACGCCGTTGGCGATGGCACGGTCAATGGCATCCTTTTCCACGTCGGCGAGTCCGGACCCGCCCAGGCTCATGGAGATGACCATAGGCTTGTAACCTGCGATAGCCAGATCGGTGGCGTAATTGATTCCCGCGGCAATCATCTCATCGGTACCGAAGACCACGGTCTGCGACGGCGCCGGCCCGGGATTCGTGCACCGGGGAAGCGCTGGGACTTGATAATTGGCCAGCACCTTGACCGGGATGATGGTCACACCCGGCGCGATGCCCCGAACCATGATGGGCGGAAGAGGAAAGCCTCCGAGGGCATCCGAGTTGCTCCGGTAAAAGTAGCCGATGATCGTGCTGACCACGTGCGTCCCATGCGTCGAGCCGGTCGAGCCCACCCACGTGCTCTGCCGCAGTCGACCGGTGGTGGCCTCGAATCCACAGGGGTCCAGGTTCTTGGTCTTGAAGATGACCGGCTGCTCGAAGCCGGTGCCAAGCTTGGTCGCGATTCGCTCTTCCGGGAAGTAGTCGCGCCAATTGGGAACAAGCCCAGTGTCCAGGACGGCGACATATACGCCCGCGCCCGTCTGGGTCACATTCTCGATGTTGATCATGTCGGAGTCCCAGGTGGAATACCCGGTCGTCGTGTTCGTCTGGTTGCGAAAGGGGTTCTGCCCAAAAGCCACGGCCGCTACCGCGGCGACAATGAGGAGAATTCGAATCGTTGACAATTTCATGACATTCCTCTCGCAAGCGGTGAAACTGACG
>JAMDEO010000117.1 GCA_023483915.1 Actinomycetota bacterium | reverse complement strand
AAAAGTTCGTCCACCGCCGCGATGGCGTCGATCTCCACCAGACAGCGGGGGTCGGTGGCAAGACGCTGCACCTGCACGGTGGTGGAGGTGGGTTTGTAGGCGCCCATGTACTCGTTCCAGACCTTATTGAGGTCATCCTGCAGATCGAGATTCGTAAGGTAGCGCTTGCAGTGCACCACGTTCTGCATGGTGCCTCCGGCCGCTTCCACCGACTTCTTCAGGTTCTCCATAGTCATACGGGCCTGGCTCAGCATGTCAGGAGGAATGTTGTCGAACTCCACCGCGATGTGGGGATGGCTGTGGTACACGGGGGCGGCTGTCACCCCGGCGAAGAACAGGATGCTGCCCCCAGTCACCTTGATGGCCGGCGCGTAGGGCATCATCACATCGGGGTGATCCGGCCATTCGACGTGCTCGATCTTAACGCTCATGGGTGCGCCTCTCCTTCTGTCGTGGCGTCTGCCGGCGGACTTTGCCGGTGGCCGTGTTACCAGGAACGCGTCACAATACTACCCTTCGCGCCCTGTTGCCGGAACGCCGTCGGCCCGGCCGTCTGGTCCTCTCGGTCCAGCTTTGGCTAGACCTCCCCTCTAAGGCGCTTTGTGCCGAAGGCGGCAAGGGCATCTTCCTTGTCTTTAGTCCATAGATCGAACAGCGGCTCGTAGTCATCCTCCGGACGGTGGGATTCGGTCCAGTAGTTGATCCTCGCAATCTTGATCTCGCCGCCGTCACCTGCATGCAGGTGGTAATGGGCGCTCGCCTGCAGGGGCCGCCAGCTCCTGCCCGATGCCTTGTGGGTGAAACAGAGCTCGAATTGCACCACGGCCACGAAGGTCTCGAGATCGATGACGTAGTACTTGGGCGTCAACCTCTCATGGATGCCTGGATGGACAAAGGTCATCAACAGCTCGTCGCGGCTGAGGGGAGGCGTGAAAAACGGAGGGGGAGTGAACATCCAGAACTGGAAGTCGTCGGCAAAGTACTTGCGCAGCTCGGCTACGGACTCGATAGGCCCCTGCAGGTCGTTGGCCGCCTCGAAGTAGGCGTCAAGCCACGCGGCAATCTGTTCGCGCGTATGCCCCATCGTCATGGCTTGCCCAGCCTGCTGTACTCGGGAGCGAAGTAGAGATCGTGAAACAGTATGGGCTTGGTGGGATCATTGATCTTCTTGAAATTGAGCGGGCTGTGATACAGCCCGGCGGGGACATACACCATCCGGGCCTCGGTGAACACGAACTTTTCCATGTGGTCTGGGTCTTCGCCCAGGCTGAACTCGACCTCTCCTCCCAGATCGAGCATGTTGGTGATGTCACCGCCGACGAAAATCACATATTGGTCAAAGTCATGAGCATGCGGCTCGCCGATCATCTCGAAAGGTTCGGTGATCGGCCACCACGTCATGCTGAAATCCCTGCTGCCGAAGTCGCCAACTCTGCTCTTGAGGGCCAAGCGAGGCTTGCTGACCTCGGGGTGGGGGATGTCGATCGTCATCCGTGCATCGCGTATGTACTTCTGCAGATCCGATTCGGGCATGGCGCACCTTCTTTGGAAAGGGGGCCGCGGGTGCCTGGTTCGACCAGGCACCCGCTAGCTGGGAAGGGGGATTAGCTTAGTTGAGCTGGCTTACGAACGTGAACTCGCCATTCTTGACCTGCCAGGAGTTATAGCCGCCGTGGAGCGAGTGGTCGGTGGGGCTGTAATTCACTACGCCCTGCGAGATCGGCAGATTCTTGATGCCTTCTATCGCGTCGCGGATCTTGGCCGGGTCGTCAACGCTGGCCTTCAGACCTTCGAACAGTATGTGCGACGAGTCGTACCCGAGCCCGGCGAATAGGCTGGCGGGCTCGTTGTATTTCGCGGTGTAGCGATTGACGAAGTCCCGCATGACGTCTTTGCTAGGAAAGCCGTCCGGCAGCTGCGAAGGATTGAGCACTCCTGCACCGATGACGTACAGACCTTCTACAGCTTCCGGGCCTTGGGCGAAGATGGCCGGGTGGCCGGCGACCGGGCCATCCTGGATGGGGACTGTCACGCCGAGAGCCTTGAGACCCTTCGTCAGCACCGAAGTCTGCGTGACGGCCGACATGACGAACAGGACATCCGGCTGATCAGCTTTGTAGGCTTCGTAGATCTTGTTGATCTGCGGGGTGAGGTCGGTGGCATCCAGCTGCCAGGTGTCCTTCAGGTAGTTTATGGTGAAGCCTTTGGACGCCGCGTCCTGCTGCAGGATTTGAAGCGCCTGGAAGTTCGGGGGGAGGATGTCGGCCGCAGCCACGATCTTCTTCCAGCCCATGTCTGCGATCTGCTTTTCCAGGGCATTAGCCACGTCCATCGGGCCGACGCTGGCGATGAAGCCCCACTTGGCGTTCGTCGCCGGGGAATCGAGCGTGGGAGTGTCCCATCTAATTATCGGAACCTCGTACTTGCCGGCGAGCGGCTCGACGGCGAGGGCGGGCGGAGTGGACAGTGGTCCCACCAGGGCCACGACTTTGTCCTGGGTGATGAGCTTCGTGGCGACGGATACGGCAGTCGCGGGATCGGACTTGTCATCCACGATGATGAGCTCCACCGGCCTGCCGTTGATCCCACCGTTGGCATTCAGGTTGTCGACCTCCAGCTTCAACCCTTTTTCGATGGCCGGATAGGCCGGCGCAGCGGTGCCCGTCGCGGAACCGATGACACCGATCTTGATCGGCTCACCGGTGGCAGGCCCGGCTGCAGTGGTTGTGGCGGTCGACGCAGCCGTCGTTTCTGTTGGGGCGGCAGTGGTCGCGGTCGTTCCGCCGCCGCAAGCGACGACAAACAAAACCGCGATCAGCAGGACGCCGATCAACCCAGCAATTGTCAGTTTACGTGCCATACATTCCCTCCCTTTGTTCTAGTCTCACCCTGTGCTACTTCGACCGACGCATAGCCCCGCGTCTACCTCTCCCCGAGGTAGGCTGCGCGTAGGCGATCGTCCTCCCTCAATTGGCTCGACTCGCCGCTCAGTACGACCGAACCGGTCTGTATCACGGCGACTCGGCCCGCAAGCGAGAGCGCCATGTCGGCGTTCTGCTCGACCATCAGCATCGTGATGCCCTGTGCATTAAGCCGGCGAAGAGCATCAAAGATGCGTTCCACCGCACGCGGCGCCAGCCCCATCGATGGCTCGTCCAGCAGTAGCATCGTGGGCTGGGCCATGAGGCCTCGCCCGATGGCCAGCATCTGCTGCTCGCCTCCCGACAGGGTCTTTGCCAGCTGTTTCCGGCGCTCGGCCAGGATTGGGAACAGCTCGTACACGAAGGCTATGTCGTCCCCATAGCCTTTCTGCCACTCGCGCTTTCCGGAGGCGCCCATGAGCAAGTTGTCCTCCACGGTCAAGGTTGGGAACAGCTGGCGTCCCTCGGGAATCTGGCAGATGCCGCGTGCATTGATCTTCTCCGCCGGCACCCCCGTGATGTCCTCGCCCATGTAGGTGACCTTTCCGCTGGCGGGATGGATGAGACCCGAGATCGTGTTCAAAAGAGTGGTTTTGCCCGCGCCATTGGCGCCAAGAACTGCCACCACTTCACCCTTGCCCACCGACAGGGAGACTCCGTGGAGAGCCTGGATGGAGCCATAGGACGCGACGATGTCATCGACTGTGAGAGCCACCTCTGGCTCGGGGCACGGTTCCGCTCGGCCCGCTTCCGAGCCCGCACAGACCTCCGGCCCTTTCCCGCTGCCCGTGCCAAGGTACGCTTGAATCACGGCCTCGTTCTGGCGGACCGATTCTGGAGAGCCGGAAGCTATCAGCCTGCCATAGTCGAGGACATTCACAGGGTCCGAAATGCCCATCACCAGTGCGATATCGTGCTCGACCAGTAGGACAGTGATGCCGGCGTCCCGGATGGTCGATATCTTCCTGACGAGGTCGGCGCGCTCGGATGCGTTCATTCCGGCTGCCGGTTCGTCCAGCATTAGCAACCGGGGTTCTGAGGCGAGAGCCCGAGCAATCTCAACCAAGCGCTGTTGGCCATATGGCAGGCTCGCGGCCGGCTTGTCGGCCTGATCCGCGAGGCCCACCAAAGCAAGGGCGTCCATCGCCCGGGTGCGCGACCGGCATTCTTCGGCCCGTTGACGCGGGAGTCCGAGGCAGCACGACCAGAATCCCGACCGCTCATGCCTGTGGCAGCCGGTGAGCACGTTCTCGAGCACGCTCATGTTCACGAAGATGCGGAGATTCTGGAAGGTCCGTGCCATGCCCAGCCTCGCCGCGTTGGCCGGGCTGAGCTTCGTTAGAGGCATCCCGTCGAAGGAGATATGTCCGCCACTCAGATGCTGCTGGCGGCTGATGGCATTGAATAGTGTCGTCTTACCGGCGCCATTCGGCCCAATGAGAGCGGTGATCGTGCCTTCCTTGACGTCGAACGACACGTCGCTGACGGCTTTGAGACCCCCGAATGTCACCGACGCATCCTTGATGGAGAGCAGAGCCTGGCCGTGTGTTCCCGTCTTTCTGCCGGCCAGTTCCTCCTGCAGTAGTCCGGATGTCTTACATGAACCCGCGAACGCCTCAGCAGCCGCTGCACTACCTCTTGGCGCGACAGCCGCCGCGTCGACCGCAGGGGTGGCGCCA
>JAMDEO010000172.1 GCA_023483915.1 Actinomycetota bacterium | reverse complement strand
CAGGCAAGTCGACGGCGGTCAAGATTCTGACCACGCTGTCGCGGCCGGACTCGGGCGAAGCTTGGGTGGGCGGCTACAGCGTTCTCAAGGACCCTGCGAAAGTCCGCAGGGTGATAGGCGTGGTGGCCCAGAACTCCGGCCTGGACATCAATGCCACGGGGCGAGAGAACCTCGTTTTGCAGGGACGGGTCTATGGCATGTCAGGACCTGATATCGCTAGGCAGGCCGACGAGCTGCTCAAACGGGTGGGTATCGCCGAGGCCGCCGACAGAGTGGTGCGGACCTATTCAGGCGGTATGAAACGTAAGCTCGACGTAGCGTTGGGGCTTATGCACAAGCCCCAGGTTCTCTTCCTCGACGAGCCCACCACCGGTCTCGATCCAGAGGCCCGCGTTGATATGTGGACAGAAATAGCCCGGCTGGCCGGCGAGGAAGGCCTGACTATCCTAATGACGACGCACTACCTCGAGGAAGCGGACCATCTGGCTCAGCGCCTCGCCATCGTCGACAGGGGGAGGATCGTCGCGGAGGGCACACCGGACGGTCTAAAGGGGGAACTCCGGGGTGATGCCATAGCCATTCAACTTGAGCAACGGGTTCCCGTAGAACTGATGGAGGCCGCTCTGGAAGGGGTGCCGGGAGTCCGCGAGGTGACGGTGGAAGATCGGACTGTTCGCGCTCGGGCAGATGTGGGCGCGAGTGCGTTGCCCCGAGCCATTGCCGCTCTGGAGGCCCAGGGCATGACGGCGGTAACGGCTACGGTAGCCCGCCCCTCCCTCGACGATGTCTATCTGCGCTATGCCGGCCGCGCTTTCAGCCAGGCCGACGCGGAGGTGAAATCATGACCGCCACGTTCATCCATTCCTGGTTCATGACCAAGCGGCACCTCATGAACCTGTTTCGCCAGCCCGCCTGGATCTTCATCAGCCTGGTGCAGCCGATAGTCTGGCTGCTGCTGTATGGGGCCCTATTCCGTCGGATTGTGGAGATACCAGGATTTGGCTCCGGCTCCTATATCGACTTCCTCACCCCGGGAATCGTGGTGATGACCGCACTTTTCTCCGCCGGTTGGAGCGGTATGGGCCTCATCGAGGACATCGGCCGCGGCATCATCGACCGCTTCCTGGTCTCCCCCGTCAGGCGGGGGTCGCTCATCTGGGGGCGGCTCATGCAGGGTGGGCTGGTGGCCGTGGTTCAATCGGCCATCATTCTGATCCTGGCGCTCCTCGTGGGAGCGGCGTATCCGGGAGGATTCTTGGGGATCGTGGTTCTGGTGGTCGTCTCGGTCCTTCTCGGTACCGGGATAGGCGCGCTGTCCAACGCTATTGCGTTGCTCTCGCGCAGGGAAGAGACGATGATAGCGGCGTCCAACTTCATATTGCTGCCGCTGACCTTCCTCTCGTCGGTGTTCATGGCGCGGCCTTTGATGCCGGGCTGGATGCAGGCCATCGCCCGCTACAACCCGGTGGATTGGGCGGTGACGGCGGGTCGTGGAGCACTGGAGGCAAACCCGAACTGGTTCTCCGTCTGGCCGCGGATGCTTGCCTTGCTGGTGTTCCTGCTCATATGCGCCTGGTTGGCCGCCCGAGCGTTCCGGTTATACCAACGATCGATATAATGCCCGTTAGGAGGGGGTCGCATGCAGATTCTGAGAAATGTCTTCCGGAGAAAGCTGAGGGTCTTCCTGACCATCTTCGGCATCACCATCGGGGTGTTGGCCTTGGTGGTCATGGGAAGCATGGCCGAGAAGATCAACTTGCTTGTGGCCGGGGGAACCCGCTACTACTCGGACAAAGTCACTGTTTCCGCAGCCGGCATGTCCTCCATGTTCTCGAGCAGCCTTCTTTCGGTCGGCAAGCGCGACGAGATCAAGGCCGTGCCAGGAGTAGCCGAGGTATCAGCGCAGATCGGCACCTTGCTCGATCCTGACGGAGGTGCTTCCTTCGGCATGCCCCCCATGCTCATGGGTGGCGACATGCGCGGAGAGGACCTGGAGAGCTTCAAGATCTCCTACGCTCAGGGCCGTAAATTGACTCCTCAGGACACGGGATCCGTCGTGGTCGGCGCCGACTTGGTCAAGAGACTTTCAGCCAAGGTGGGCGGCAGCGTGACTATCAGAGGGGAGCAGTACAAGGTCGTCGGCATCGCCGACAAGACCCTGACGGCTCCGGACAGCTCCGTGTGGATGACCCTACCCGACGCCCAGAAGATCTTCATGCAAGACGTCCCAGAGATGGTCCGCAACCAGATCGACCAGAGCGCTGTCGCCACTTCCTTTGTCGTGTATCCCACCGCGGGCACCGATCCGGAGACGCTCGCTGCAGACATCAACGCAGCTGTCTCCGGGGTGAAGGCAACCGGTCCGAGCGCCTTCCAGAAAGAGATCGCCAACACCACCCAGATCTTCAACCTGATCCTTTACGGAATTGCGATTATCTCTCTCGTTGTAGGCGGCTTGTCGGTGATCAACACGATGACCATATCGGTGAGTGAGCGCACTCGCGAGATCGGTGTACGCAAGGCCATCGGTGCCTCAGACGGCCAGATCGTGCGGCAATTCCTGGCAGAGGCCAGCATGATTGGTCTCATCGGGGGAGTGTCGGGCCTCGCCATTGGTTGGATCGCCGTGACCCTCGTCAACAAGGCTCTGGAGTCGACCAACATCAACCTCTTCCTTGTAACCCCAAGACTCGCCATCGGATCAGTGGTTTTCGCAGTTGTCCTTGGCCTCGTCAGCGGCCTTTATCCGTCCCTCCACGCCGCGCGCATGCAGCCGGTGGCCGCGCTCCGTTACGAGTGAGAAGAATGGAGAAAGCAGCGATGTCGACCCTGATCAAAGGCGTGAACATACATAAGCGCTACGTCATGAGCAAAGACAATTACGTTGATGCCCTGCAAGGCGCCTCGGTCGAGATACAGCAGGGTGAAATGGTAGCCGTCATGGGACCGTCGGGTTCCGGGAAGTCCACACTGCTCCACATCCTCGGCTGCTTGGATTCCCTCAACTCAGGCGAAGTCTGGTTGGATGGACGGCGGGTGGACGTTCTCACCGGACGAGACCTCACGCGCCTCAGACGCAACGAAGTGGGCTTTATCTTCCAAACCTTCAACCTCGTGCCTAGCTTGACTGCTTTGGAGAATGTCGCTCTTGCCGCTCACTATGCCGGCAAGGGGAAGCGAGCCTCAGACGAGGATGCCAAGGAGGCCCTGGCCCAAGTAGGTTTGTCCGACCGGCACAAGCACCGACCGAATGAGCTTTCTGGTGGTCAGCAACAGCGGGTGGCCATTGCGAGAGCCCTGGTCAACAAGCCAAAGGTGATCTTCGGCGACGAGCCCACCGGCAACCTCGACTCCGCCAGCTCAGAGGAGATCGTGGCCAGGATGCATCGGATCAACCGCGATACTGGGACAACTTTTGTCCTGGTCACCCACGATGCTGGAGTGGCCCAAACGTGCGACCGAGTGGTGCACATGCTGGACGGGCGCGTCAGCTGAAGCCCCCGAGACTCAGGGCAACCCCGTAACTCCTCGCTGACCGGGTTGCTTGGGTCGTCGGAGTCGGTTCCTAGGCGACCGCTAGGCCGAACAGTCTCCTGGGGTTCTCCCACGTCACCCGCTCGATCTCGCTTACCGGCATCCCGTCGTGCTTCATGGCCCAGGCCGCCTTCACCACGGAAAGGTGACCGGCGCCGCCATAGCCCAACTCCGAGCCGATGATTATGTTGTTGCGTTCGGCCGGGTTCTGCTCCACGATCTCCGCTGCTTCCTCAGCAGTCAGCTTGTCGTAGCAGATACTTAGGCCGGTAACGCAACCCGACCTCAGCCGCTTCTGCAAGGTGTTTTTGCCGGTATGGTCGAGCACGACCTTGTCGAGGGGGAACTTCTCGTCCTTCAGAACCTTGATGATCTCATCAGTCACGTCGACGACCTGTGGCTCGCGCGGCGTCGGCCCATGGACGATGAGCGGCAGACCGGCGTCCTTGGCAATGGCGATCTGCTCGCGCATCAGCCATTTTTCGTGGTCATTGGCAACATCAAGCCCGATCTCGCCTACGCAGACGACCCGGTCTTCCTTGAGATACTCAGGCATCTTCTTGAGGCACACTTCCCATTTCTCGGCCGCGATCCCGTAGAAGGGCACGGCAATGCCCGCATAGACCTCGATCCCCATCGAGGCCACATACTTGACGATGTAGTCGAGCGTCTTATCCCACAACTCGAAGAGCGATTCAGGCTCGAACAGGCCCTTCAGAAGATGCGGGGAGGGCACCATCGCCGCCTCCACCCCACCCCATGCCATCCGGAGGATGTCTTCTCCGCCGATCAGATCCAGGTGCACGTGCGAGTCAAACAGTCTCATCTACTCATCCCTCCCATTTTGCGATTTCTACCAGGGTGGAGTTGGGCGCCACACCCGCCACGTTCTTGGAGATCACCCTGTCCGTGGCCAACAGGTTGACGCAGCCGGCTCGATCGATGCTGTCGGGGTTGCCCGGCTCGATCGGGTCGTATTTGGCGGACGATTCGAATGCGTGGATGGTCCCAGGCCGCATTCTTTCGGTCACGAAGGCTCCGCAGAGCACCCCAGGATGCCGGTCGTTGTGGAGCC
>JAMDEO010000075.1:1841-4611 GCA_023483915.1 Actinomycetota bacterium | reverse complement strand
CTCTCAGGAGTGCCATTCCGTATTTTGCTTGAACGCATACTTAGATGCAGAGGACTATAGAAGTCGAAAAGCCGAGCGCAGGAGGAGTCGTTTTGAACAAGAACGTCCTTATTCTGGTATTTGTGCTGGTCGCCGCTGCAGCCGTGGGTGCTGGACTGTTTCTGAAGAAGGGAGACAAGACCACGCCCCAATCGGCTCCCTCCAAAGCTGAGAGCACCGCAGAAAAGCCCAAGGGAATGGGCCCCATCGCAGTCATCCCCAAGGGGACTACCCATTCGTTCTGGAACTCGGTTCTCGCCGGTGCACAAAAGGCCGCCAAAGAGAACAATGTGGAGATCTTCTGGACGGGTCCGGACCGCGAGGGTGATCGTGAAAAACAGATCCAAATCGTCGAGGACTTCATCGTGAAGAAGGTGGCCGGCATCGTACTGGCACCCACCGACGCCGTCGCGCTCGTCCCCGTGGTCGAACGTGCAGCAGCCGCCAAGATACCGGTTGTCATCATCGACTCGGACATCGAAACCAATAAGCGGGTCTCCTTCGTGGCCACCGACAACTACGCGGGCGGCGTTCTGGCTGCTAAGCACATGGCGAAGCTCCTCGGCGGCAAGGGCAAAGTGGCCGTTATCAAGTACATGGCTGGCTCCGCGTCCACCACGGCTCGCGAAAACGGTTTCATGGAAACACTGAAGAAGGAGTTTCCCCAGATCGAACTGGTTGAGGACCGCTACGGCCAGGACACGGTAGAGACCGCTCTCTCCGCCGCCGAAGACGTGCTCACCCGCCACAAAGAGCTTGACGGCATCTTCGCCTGCAACGAGTCCACTTCCCGCGGCGCCTTGCGAGCGCTGGAGAGCCAGGGACGAGCCGGTGCCCTGAAGATGATCGGCTTCGATGCTGCTGACGCCCTGCTCAAAGGTCTTGAGGCCGGTCGCATAGACGCTCTCGTAGTCCAGAATCCGGAGGCCATGGGATACAAAGGCGTATGTAGCGTACTCTTGGCTATCAAGGGCGAGAGCGTCCAGGCGAGAATCGACACCGGCGTGGAGCTCGTCACCAAGGATCGCTTGAACTCGCCCGAGATTCGTGCGCTCATCGGAAACTAAGGTTAATGGCGCTGTGCCGGCTAGTCGAGTCTTCCCATCTTACCCTGGAGATGCAGGGGATCAGTAAGAGTTTTGGCCCCATCAGGGCCCTCGAAGATGTGACACTACGCGTCCAGAAGGGGACCGTTCACGCCCTGGTGGGCGAAAACGGCGCGGGCAAATCCACTTTGATGAAGATCCTTTCGGGTGTTCTTCAGCCCGACGCCGGAACCATCGTGCGAGAGGGTAAGCCCTGCGCGTGGAAGCATCCCTCCGACTCTCTCGCGGCCGGGGTAGCGATGATCTACCAGGAGCTCAGCCTCGCCCCGGATCTCACCACCGCCGAGAACGTTTGGCTCGGGATCGAGCCCCGCGGCGCGCTGCCTGGCACCTACAGCAAAACTCGAATGCTCGCAGATACCCGTGCCCTGGCCGCAAGACATGGCTTCGATGTGGATCCCAATCAAAAAGTGGAGAACCTTCCAGCAAGCACTTGCCAGATTGTGGAAGTGCTGAAGGCCCTCGCGCGCAACGCCGAGATTCTGGTGATGGACGAACCGACCTCCTCGTGTGGAGAGCACGAAGTGGCCGTGCTTCTCGAAATGGTCAGGAAACTGAGCCGGGCGGGGACCACAATCATCTACATTTCCCATCGGCTCGAAGAGGTTGTCGAGATTGCGGATGACATCACCGTTCTCCGCGATGGGCGAGCCGTGCACACCGGCCCCATGAATGGCCTCGCGATCCCTGATATCGTCAAACACATGGTCGGCCGCGACCTGGACGACTACTTCCCCAAAAGGGAAGTCGAAGTTGGGTCCACGGCTCTGAGCGTGTCGGAACTCTCGTCCCAAAGCGTCGAAAACATCAGTTTCGATCTGCGCTGGGGAGAGATTGTCGGCGTCGCCGGGCTGGTGGGCGCAGGTCGCACCGACCTTGCCCGCGTCCTTTGCGGTCTCGACCCCGCAATCCGCGGCAGCGTAGAGCTTGACGGCAAGAGAGTGAAAATTGCAACACCAGCCGACGCACTCTCCCACGGATTCATGTACATCACAGAAGATCGAAAGCGCACGGGGCTGTGCCTCGAACTCCCGGCCGCGTGGAACATGACTCTGCCGTGCCTCGCGGAACTGGGCATGAAACATATCCTGCACCTCAGCCGCGAAAACGAAATCGCGGAAGAAACGGCCAAAAAGCTCTCGCTCAAGTGGTCAGGGCCGGGAGCGCCGACGAGCGCTCTGTCAGGCGGCAATCAACAAAAGCTGCTGCTCGGTCGAGCGCTCATCGCTCAGTCGCGACTGTGGGTGCTGGATGAGCCCACTCGTGGCATCGACATCGCCGCCAAGGTCGACATCTACGAGCTCATCGGACGGATGGCCGCTGAGGGGAAGGCCGTTCTCATCATCTCTTCGGAGCTGTCCGAACTTTTCGGAATCACCGACCGAATTCTGGTGATGCGCCGGGGCCGCCTCGTCGCCGACCTTGTCACCTCAGAAACCACCCAGGAGGCCGTGATGCAACTCGCCGCCGTAGACAAGGGTAGCGTATGAACAAACTCGTTCGAGAACTGCTTCCGTTCGGGAGCCTCGTCCTGATCATCGCCATTTTGTCGCTCTGGCAGCCCGACAGTTTTCTTACCCTCGACAACTTCCTCAACGTGCTTCCCGCCTTCGGGCATAGCCTCT
>JAMDEO010000075.1:0-1831 GCA_023483915.1 Actinomycetota bacterium | reverse complement strand
CCGTTCTCATCATCTCTTCGGATCTGCCCGAGCTCTTCGGAATCACCGACCGAATTTTGGTGATGCGCCGGGGCTGCCTGGTCGCGGACCTCGTCACCTCAGAAACCACCCAGGAGGCCGTGATGCAATTCATGGTGGGGCAGGCATCTTGCCTGCCATTCCCCGATAGACAGGCTGGAAGCCTGTCCCACAGGGACGAGAGCCGCACATGAACAAATTCGTTCGAGAACTGCTGCCGTTCGGGAGCCTCATCCTGGTCATCGCCATCTTGTCGCTCTGGCAGCCCGACAGCTTCCTGACCCTCGACAACTTCCTCAATGTGCTGCGCCGCTCGTCGGTCTACGGCATCATCGCGGTTGGAATGACGTTCGTCATCATCTCCGGCGGCATCGATCTGTCTGTGGGCTCCCTCCTCGCGTTGTGCGGCATGGCCGCGGCCGGAACAATGATCGGACTCGGTGGCGAACAACCTACTGTGGGGATGATGGTCGTTGGAACCGCGGTCGGGCTACTGGCCGGCGCAGCGGGTGGTCTGATCTCGGGAGCGTTGATCACCAAGCTGAGACTCCAACCGTTTATTGCTACCTTGGGCACTATGAGTCTCTACCGCGGGATAGCGCTGGTCATGTACGACGGACAGCCGATCAATGTGTCATCGTACCGGTACCTGGGCGAAGGCACTCTGCTCGGCATACCGATTTCGGTGATTCTGTTCTTGGCCGTCATCACCGTGGCGGGAGCCATCCTGCACGTCACGAGGTTCGGTCGTCACACCTATGCCATCGGTTCCAACGTGGAAGCCGCGCACCACGCAGGTGTGAGAGTGGACCGAACTCTGATCGGCATCTACACTCTCGGCGGCCTGCTCACTGGGCTTGGAGCGATGATCGCCATGAGCCGGACCGTTTCGGCGCAACCCACCGCGGGCGTGGGCGCGGAGCTCGACGTGATAGCCGCTGTGGTCATCGGCGGCGCGAGCCTCTCCGGAGGCCGAGGAACCATCACGGGAACCATCGTAGGCACCTTGCTCATCAGCTTCTTGCGCAACGGATGCACCCTCGTGGGCATCTCGACGAATGCTCAGTTAATTGTGATCGGCGTGGTGATCGTCCTCGCGGTAGCGGTGGACCAGTTCACCCGCCGCACAGCGGGGACAGGGCGTGAGTGATGTTTGATTTCGCTGGGAATACCAATCATTTCATAAGTGCCTGGGCTGCTCTCTGCCAGCATTGCCCTATGCCCTCATCTGTCGCGGATCGTACCCAAGAAACACCATTATACCCCCCGAAATTGGCCCGAAATTCAATGATCCGGGACTCGTGTAAAGTGGCTTCCCAATTACCAGAGTCAATAGAAGGTCATGGCCGCTCGCTGCTTCCAAACAATCCAGGTTCTAGGCCTTCTTGGTTATCTTCTCGTAGTCGCTGTGGTCACCTACCCACACCCATACGAAACCATCCTCATCTTCTACCGCAAGCGCGCGATGGGCAAGATCGACCCTTGCGGACCAGAAATTTCCCACTTTCTTTAACTGAAGCGACGGATGTCGTGGATTTTCTTTCAGAAGTTGAAAGCTTTTATCAGCCGCTTTTCGGACATCTTCCGGCAAGGCTCGGTATCGCTCCCAGAATTGGTCGGTGGTTCGGTGCATCAGAGATCCCTGAGCTTTCTGCTATTCCTTGCTTCGGCCGCTTCACGAACAAGAAAATCGAGTCGGCCGGCCTCCGCGTCCTCTTCAATCTCTTGATCCCATTTCTCCCAATCCCGATCGAGGAACCAACGCCGGAATCGGGTGTATTCCTCGGGTGTGAGGGAATCTACTGCCATCTCC
>JAMDEO010000118.1:58273-71066 GCA_023483915.1 Actinomycetota bacterium | reverse complement strand
ATGAATGGTGCCCCCGCGCTCCTCGCCGCAGGCCTGCATCGCTCGGCCCCGGACGTCCACCACGCGAAGGGCGTCAGAGAAGCTGAGGTGCCCGGTAGCCACGAGGGCAGAATACTCGCCGAGAGAGTGCCCGGCGGCGACGGAGAAAGAAACGCCTTTTTCCTCCAAAAGCCGCCAAACGGCCGTGCTACAAGTCAGAATCGTCAACTGGGTCCGGTCGGTGCGCGTTAGCTCTTCCATCGTCCCGTGACGGCAGAGCTCGCCGATATCCCAGCCCAGGAGCGCGCCCGCCTCCGAGAACGTTCGCCGGGCAGTTGGAAACTCCCATAGGTACTCGGCCATTCCCGCCGATTGGCTTCCCTGCCCGGGGAAGAGGATCAGAAGACCAGACACTCCACTCTCCTTTGCACTCAGTGGCTGATGCGTGGGTCGTCCGGGGGGTTGCCGCCGTGCTACCCGTCACTCCACTCGATCAAGCATGCGCCCCATGTCAGCCCCGCGCCGAATCCCATGAGGAGGGCGAGGTCGCCGCTCTTCAGACGCCCCTCTGCCCGCGCCTCGCTCAAGCACAGGGGGATGGAGGCGCAGGAGGTGTTACCGTATCGCTGGAGGTTCGTATACACCTTTTCCGGCGATAGACCCAGTTTCGCAGCCGCAGAGTCGATAATCCGTATGTTGGCCTGGTGAGGCACAAACAGGTCGATGTCACCGACTTTCATACGGCAACGTTCCAAGACCCGGCCGGCCGACACCGCGACTACCCGGGTTGCGAACCTGTACACCTCGGCACCATTCATCCGCATGAAGTGCAGGTGCTTATCCACGGTCTCGTGGGAAGCCGGCATCCGCGAGCCGCCGGCGGGCACGCTAAGGCAGCATCCACCCGCCCCGTCGTTTCCCACATCGAAGCCCAGTATACCCCTGGGTCCACCCTCGGATTCCGATTTGCGGCTGCTCGATTCCAGTGGGGACACAAGTGCCGCCCCGGCCCCATCGCCGAAGAGGATCGCCGTTGAGCGGTCGGACTGGTCGATGATCCTGGAGATAACCTCTGCACCTACCACCAGGACATTGTCATACAAGCCCGCCGCGACCGCACCTGCTGCTGCTGCCAAGCCATAAACGAAGCCGGTGCAACCGGTGAGTACATCGAAGGCGCCCGCGTTGACACATCCGGCCTCGTAGGCGATGCGAGAGGCCGTGGCGGGCATGATCTGGTCGGGGGAGATGGTCGCGGTTATCACCAGGTCGACCTGCTCCGGCCGGAGACCAGCATCGGCGAGAGCCGCGATGGCTGCAGGAATTCCGAGGTCGGAAGAACTCATACCCGGTGGCGCGATGCGTCGCTGACGGATGCCCGTCCTCTGCCTGATCCAGTCATCAGAGGTATCGAGGACGCGGGAAAGGTCATCGTTGGTGACGACGGTTTCTGGAAGGTACGTCCCCAGCCCGGATATAGTTACAGGTCTGCCTAACAAAGGCGCGGCAACGTCTAGAGGCATCCGTTATCGCTCGACGACAGCAAAGGTAAGCGTACCGCTGCAAACGAGTGTGGACCCAACGTAAGCCTTCGCCTCGCCCTTCCCGATGGGGCCACGGGTTTCTCCCATGCGTGTTTCGAGGCGAAGAACATCGCCCGGGACAACCGGCTTCTTCCAGCGCACGTTGTCAGCGCCCGCGAAAAGCACCACTTTGCCTTTGTTCTCTGGTTCGGAGAGAAGCGCCACTGCACCCGTCTGGGCAAGGGCCTCCAGCTGGAGCACGCCCGGGAAGATGGGATAGTCGGGAAAGTGCCCCCGAAACACGTCGAGATCCACTGCGATATCCTTCTCAGCAATCGCGTACTCACCCGGAACCATCTCCAGTACACGATCAAGAAGAAGAAACGGGTCCCTGTGGGGAATGATGGCTTCGATCTGGCTTCTGTCCAGCATGGTAGTATTGTCCAGGATGAGTCTGCCCTTTTCAAGGAAACCCCTTTTCTACCGGATGTAGCCACCTCCGATGCAGTTGCAGCTCTCGATGGCGGTGGCCGATAGGCTCCACGAGACCTTGTTGGTGCGCGGAGAGCCTCTGGGCGTGGCCGAAGCCGCCTGTCTGCTGGTTGCGGCTCCTTCCTGCCCCGCGCCTCTATGCCGTTGTGTTCTGGATGCCCTCGTTCGCGACGATCACCGCTTCTGCTTGGTGGAAGACAGTCGGGGCATTTCCCTCCGGCACTGGGAGGTGCCCGATCCCGACCTGGCCGAGATCGCTTTCGTGGCGCTCGACCTCGAGACGACAGGAGCTCGCCCGGGCAGAAGCAAGATCACAGAGATCGGCGCCGTCCGCATAGAAGGGTTCCGGGAGGTTGCGCACTTCAACACTCTCGTCAACCCCATGCGCCCGATCCCGCCGATGATCACGCAAATAACGGGCATCACCCAGGAAATGGTGGCAGATGCACCCCGCATCGACGAGGTCATACCGGGACTCCTCGATTTCCTCAAAGGGGCGATAGTCGTTGCCCATAATGCGGCTTTCGACGTGGGTTTCCTGAACTATGAGCTTCGCCGGCTCAAAGGCCGCCAGCTCGGCGGGGGAGCTATCGACACGCTGCCTCTGGCCCGCGCCCTGGCCCCCGGCTTGCCGAACTACCGCCTGGGAACAGTGGCCAATGCTCTCGGCGCTCCGGTAGGCGCCTGTCATCGAGCCCTCGCCGACGCCCAAGCCGCCTGCCATGTCTTTGTCACGCTTGTGGGGCGGCTGCAAGAGCAGGGGATGACAAGGCTTAGCGAGGTCCGATCCTTCGCGAACCCTCACTCGCGCACAGCTGTCGACAAGCTCCGGCTCACCCGGGACATTCCTTGGAAACCCGGCGCTTATCACTTCCTGGATAAGGAAGGCCACATCCTCTACGTGGGGAAAGCGGACCGCCTGCGCGAAAGGGTGCGGTCTCACTTCGTCGCCAACGCGACCCCGACTCGCAAGGTGAGGCAGGCCATACGGTTGGTGGAGCACATAAGCTGGGACGAGACCCACACCTCTCTGGAGGCGGTGGTGAGAGAACAAGAACTTATCCTGCAGCACCGTCCCCCGTGCAATTTCTATGGCAGCAGGCCCGAAAACTACACTTATGTCAAGGTTGCGAACTCGAAACTGGGCCTTCACCTGGTTACAACGACCCGTGGGCCCAGGCCTTTTCGAGAAGATGGAGAAGGGGAGGGCAGGCGCCAGGGGGGATCCATGCTGCTCGGGCCGTTCAGGGGGCGCGCCCGTCTTTCGTCGGCGATTGATCTGCTGTGCAAGATCTATCCGATCCGGCGTTGCCCCCGACATCCTGACGGCAGGCCCTGCGTGCGGGGAATCGCCCGCCGCTGCCTAGCGCCATGCACTGGCGACCCCGAGGTCAAAGCTGGGCACGATGCCCTGGTGACAACTATTGTCGACTGGCTCGCGGGCAGCGAGGGCTTCCTCACACCGTATCCGCAGGAGAAGGTGGACGAGCTGACCTGGGCACTCTCCCAGCAGCGCCGCTATGAAGAGGCTCAGAGAACCCGGGATGCCTGGGATGATCTGCTCAGCATTCGCAAGTCGTACGCATCGCTTGTGGAGGCACGGGCTCTGTGCTTTGCCTCGTTGTGGCCCCTAGACAATGGGGATGGTCCCGAGCTCAGGATGAATTTGGTATGGGGAGGGCGCCTTGCCCATCAGGTCTCGTTGACTCGCGGCGAGTTGCGGCAAGGGTTCGAGACCGCCCTGGCTGCATTGGACGACACGGATTTTCGGCCGCTTGTGAGAAGCTCCGCACCGTATTTGGTTGCCGTGCCGCAGCACGAGCTCGATATGTTACTTGCGGTACGGCGCTGGTTCCTCGAGGCCGACAAGCCGGTCACCGTGATGCTCGACACGAAGGGCGGCGACGACTCCCAAACCCTCTTCGAGCGCTGGCAGAATCAGCTCCAAATAGGGGCGCAAAACCTGCTGTAAGGAAAAGCCCGGCCTGTAGCCGGGTCCTGTGTTTCAGACCGAGGCTACCGCTGTCTTTGGAAGCTGGATGCCCTTGGCCTTCATCACCGCCGTTAGAAGGCTCCGATCGATCTTGCCCTTGTAGATCGGGATACCTTCCCTCACACAGAGCTGGATTACGTCACCCGTACCGGTGCCGAGTTCATTCGCCAGCTCTTCGGGGGTGAAGTGGTTGGCCATGAGATCTCCTTTCCAGCGAAAGATCAACCACATTGCTCACGAAACAAAAAACCCAGCAGCTGGAAGCTGCCGGGTTCTATCCGGGACATGAGCAGCGGCCGCAGGTTGGCTTTTGCCGTCACCTCCAAGCCTTTGTCTCGACACGTCCCTCATTGGTTGTATTCTACCTCGCCCGCCCGCAGCCGACAACAGCAGAGCCGGATCCCTACGGTTCCTGCATATCCTCTCTCAGCAAGAGGAAGTCCACCTCGTCACCAGCCCGGACACCCTGGGGACCACCTGGGACGAACGCAAGCCCATTCGCGCCAACCATGGAGCGGAGCATCCCGGAGCCTTGCGGACCCGTGGAGCTCACATGCCAGATCTCGTTCTCTCGCCAAGCCCTCACCCTAACAACGTAGGTCCGACTGTCGCTGGCAACAACATCTTCGGCCATGACGGCCCGATAGGTTGGCTTGATCGCTCTGCGATGCCCCATCAACCGCAGCAGTGCCGGCTTGACAAAGAGCTCGAACGACACCATCGCGGACACAGGGTTCCCCGGCAGGCCAAAGACCAGAGTCCGATCCCTTACACCGAAGGCCAGGGGCTTGCCGGGCTTCATCGATACACCCCATAAACGCCGTTCTACTCCCAACTCGTCCTGGATGTCTTTGATGAAGTCGAACTCACCCACAGAGACGCCTCCCGAGGTGAGCAGGACCTCATAGTCAAGCCCCCGCAGGATCATGTTTCGAGTGCACTCGTAGTCGTCGGGCACGATGCCCAACATGTCCGCATCGATGCCTAACTGCTGACACTGGGCTCGCAGCGCATAGCCGTTTGAATTGCGTATCTTGCCGGGGCCCAATGGCTGGTCTACCTCGACAAGTTCGCTCCCTGTGCTGATCAGCGCAACCCTGGGTCTGCGGTGCACCTGGATTCTGGGGTAACCCAAGCTTGCGATGACCCCAATCTCGGCCGGACCAAGCACTGTGCCGGCGGCCAGCACCCGGTCGCCCACACTGACGTCTTCCCCAGCCCGCCGTACGTTCCTTCCTGGTTTGACCGCCTGCAGGATCCGCACCTCCGAACCAAGGTCTTCTGCCAGCTCAGACTGGATCACGGCGTCGGCTCCCTCGGGAAGAGGCGCCCCAGTCATGATCTTCGCGGCTTCGCCTGGACCGATGGGGCCATCTGCGGGCGTACCGGCAGGAAGAGTCATTGTGACCCTGAGAAGAGTGGGAGCATCCTGCGCGGCCTCCACAGTATCGGCAGCCTTGACCGCAAAACCGTCCATGCCCGCGTTGTCGAAGGGAGGTACGCTATGAGGTGCCGTAATGTCTTCGGCGAGAACCGAATTCAACACTTCGGTCAATGGCCGTTCCTCAGCCGGCAAGGGTATGGCCGCAGCCAGGATTCGGGCCCGTGCCTCTTCGATACTGATCATCTTGGCAGACATTGATCGTTATCCCGACCTATTTTTCTCTCAGGTGACGCAATTGCACTCGGTGTATAAACCTATTAGGCCCTTGAGCCGATAGGAAGCATAGCATGAGCGAAACAAGCCGAAAGCCAGGTGATCCGATGGACGTGGCGCCCGATCAAGCACAGGGCGGCCCTCCCACTGAAGGTGTCTCATCGATGCCTGGCGGACACAACGCGCACGAGAATCGTCTCGCACGGATCCGAAACCTCCTCGATTCTGGAAACTACGAGGTCCCGGCAATCGCTATAGCTGAACGCATGCTGGACAGTGCGGTTAAGAAGCGACACGCCAAGGACTAGCCGGCTGTCGAGAAACTACGCTGCCGCTCTCCGGCCCCACCGACCGCGCATTTGCCTCCTGGCCGCTTCCGGACTAGAATTCACGCGCCGCAAGCAAACGGGGGTAGTCCATGCCGCTTACTATCCGCCGGCGCCTGGTGGACCGGGTCCGGCAATGGAGAAAGATCGCCTACGTCGCGTGCGCGGCTCTGGTAGTCCTTGCCGTTGCCGTAGTCTTTCTCTCCGTGTCGGCGCCGGCCTCAAGCATCGAAGTATTCTCAGGGTCCACGTTCTTTGACCCAGACCGAGCCCTGAGAACCGCTAGATATCTGGATGACGTCTATCACGACCGCTATCTCGGCTCACCATCCGATGACGCCACGACCGTGATCAACTGGCTTGTGGAGAAGTACACGCGACCCCCAATACAGGTGCCCGAGAAGTCCGTGCTCGTGGATGAGTTCAAGGTGCCCTTGGGTAACAAGGAGGTAACCCTTCGCAATGTAGCGGTCGTCCTTCAGGGCCCAAGCAAGGAGACGATCCTCGTCACCGCCCCTCGGGACACGCCCCCCATAGTCAAGGTTGATCACTTGGCGTATGCGAGCGGCACGGCTATCCTTGTGGACCTCGCCCAAGTCTTCTCGTCTCGTCCGCACCAGAAGACGTTCATATTCCTATCGACAGAGGACATCGACAACGGCGCGCTCAGCATCGGAAGGTTCCTGGACACGTACGCCGACGCCGGCAATGTGACCACGATCTTGTCCATTCACGGGCTGGGCAAAGAGGACACTCAGGCCCTCAAGGCCGGCGTCACCGGGTCGCAGAGCGTCACTCCGGGATGGTACCTCCAGCTTGCGGCGGGTACGCTTGGCAAGGCCGGCCTAGATCTCGAAGTACCGGGAATACTTAGCCAGGCTGCCGATCAAGCTCTTTCCTTGTCGCACGGCGATCAGGTAGCAGGCTTGGGCCGAAGAATCGCCTCGCTTGCGCTCTACGACGACGGGCCGGGCAATCCGACGTCCGCCGGGCTCGCCACCCAGGGCGCCGCGATCGAGCGACTCATACTGTCTCTGGACAGCGGCACGGAAGCTCCCCCCGATCCAGGAACGGCCCTTCTGCTCACATCTGGCCGTTTCCTGACCAATCGGGCCGTGGGTTTTCTTGCTCTCCTCATGCTGTTACCCGCGGCCGCCGCTTTGCTCATATGGCTTTTCACGTCGCGCATCACAGGGAAAGTCGCGCTGCGGCACCTTCGGAACTTCTTCTCGTTTGCCCTGCCTCTGGCCTGGATCTTCCTCCTCGCGTTCCTGTTTTCCCGTTTTGGCCTCATACCACGGTATGACCTAGAGGTTCCTGCCGTATCCGGGCCGGCCACCCAGCCCCGTCTCGCTCCGACCCTGCTCCTCATATTGTTGGGCGGCGCGGCCTTCGCAGGCTCGAGGCATTTTCTGGGATATCTGCGCCCACGGGAGCAGCGGGCCACTACCGAGATGGCCCGGCTGTCGACTGGATTTCTTGGCCTCCTGGTGGGTCTTGCCCTCGTGCTGTTCCGCTCGCCCTTCCTGATCCTGCCCTGCCTTGCAGCGGCTTGGGCCTGGCCGCTCGCCACCTGCTTTGCCGAGCCCGTCTACACAGGAGCGGTGTGGCGGCATCGCTTCACGTCCAATGCTCCGGTACTCCTCTCGGGCCTGATCGCCCCGATACTTCTCTATGCCTATATCGCCTCAGCAGACGGCGTGGGCTGGACCGGGGCGTGGTGGTACGTTCTCGTGAAGACAGTGTCAGGCTCATATGGGTTCTTAGGGCCGGCCGCGTTTGTCCTCATCACGGCATCCTTCCTAACCCTGCTGGGAGCCCGCAGGATGAGGGTTGTCCCCATAGAGACGCTTGAAGTTACCGACGAGTTGAGCCTTCTCGAGCTGCCTGTACCGCGCTCTAGGCGCAAGCCGCGCAACCCAACGAGGCCGCCTCTTTCGCCCTGGGGATAAGCCTGATGCCTCAAGTTCCGTCTGCAAGAAAGACGAGACCGACGAACTAGAAGTAGCGCTTCCTCCAGAAGACGATCGCGAAGGCCAGGGAGAGGACGAAGGCGATCACGAGGGTGATAGTGAAGGCGTGAGCGTAATGCATGAAGGGGAGCTCCACGTTCATCCCGTAGAAGGCCGCCACAATCACGGGGATCGAAAGTATTATCGTCAGTGAAGTAAGGAGCTTCATCACCTGGTTCAGGTTGTTCGAGATGACCGATGCGAACGCGTCCATCATGCCGGTGAGGATGTCAGTGTAGATCTTGGCCATCTCCGAGGCCTGCTTGTTCTCCACGATGACATCTTCTAATAGGTCCTCGTCCTCTTCGTACATCTTCACCAACTTGCCGCGAAGCAGCTTCTGCAGCACCCCCTCATTGGAACGCAGGGAGGTCGTGAAGTACACGAGGGACTTCTGCAAAGCAAGAAGATCGAAGATCTCCGCATTCCTCATGGAAGCCCGCAACTCTCGTTCCAGTTTGTCTGTCTCCCGGTCGATCCGGCCAAGGTAGCGGAGATAGAAAGCCGAAACGTTCTGCAGGATCTGGAACAGAAAACGGCTCTTTTTGAACGTCGCGAAGGAGCGGATCGCACCTCTCTCGAAGTCACCTAGAATTGGGTTTGGGCGGAGGCAAGTGGTGACGAAGTACTCGGGATGCACGAGCATTCCCAGGGGGATGGTGGCATAACCCTGTTCGGTCTCGGTACGCACGAGGATGGGAATGTCCACGATGACGTGAGTCAGACCATCCTCCACTTCGATCCTCGAATACTCTTCCTCATCCAATGGAGCACGGAGTAAATCCATCGGCACATTCAGCTGATCGCAGACCCGCTGCAATTCTTCATCTGTAGGACTGACAAGGTCGATCCAGGAACCTGGTTCGAACTGCTCCAGCCGATCGAGACCCGTGGGGGTCGTTCTGAGGATGGCGAGCATGACTCACCCCCTTCTCTGAACAGGCGGACGCACCGCATTCGACAATCTTGTAACTCTGCCTCCCACGCAGCAGGCGACGGCCCCGCGGGGGAGTGCCTCCCACGCAGCAGGCGACGGCCCCGCGGGGGAGTGTCAGCAATGGTTAGGTGGTGTCGGTCTTCACGTCACCTCCGCATTTGGATGCAGCGTGACGTAGGCACTCAGCAGGGAAACAGCGGGAACGATGTAAGGCCGGCCGATCTGCCGCCCAGCAATGGAGCCTTACACTACGCCGAAATCACAAGGATCTTTGGGTAGCCCGCGCACCCCGACGCGACCGCGAATGCCTCACGCCAGACGCCAATCGCCATGCGTCTACTTCGAGGCTCGCTTCCATCCATACGCGGGTCACCACCCTTCCTCTCCACATACTAGGTGGCAGATCAGCAGGCCACCCAGAGATGGGAATCCGGAGTGCCGCAGCACACATCGTGGGCGGTCGCATTCCTTTGAAGTTGCCGCGTGCGACCCTTTTACGGGGCTGAACAGCTATCTCCGTAACCTTCGGCAGAATATACCGGGTGCCGATGCCCGTCAACCCTTTTCGTCTGCGGTTCTTCGCCCAATTGCCTTTGATTGACAGCACGGTAGGCGATTGCTAGGTTGGGCCGCGGATCGATACTAACAGGAGGTCGGGATGGGTGCAGATGTCTGCGAGGCCGACAACAAGGACCTGCAGAGGCCCGAGGTGGCCGAAGCATGCCGTCCGTCCATGGTAGGCATCGCGATGAGATCGGTGCGGTAGCCAGCAAGGTGTGCCGCTGGGGGCGAAACGTGGCAGACTACCCTATGCACGACAAGTGCACGAGTAGGTCTTTGAGAGCGGTTGAGAACCGCGAAGAGGTGCATCAATAGCTAGAAGCGCCGACAACAAGCTGGGCGCTGCCAGGAGAGACAGGGGCGTGATCGAGCGCGATCTTCGCCGTCTGCTGGCAGGCGACGTCGAGTTTGACCCCATTTCTCGAGTTCTTTACGCCACCGACGCAGGGCTCAACCAGATCGAGCCCCTAGGGGTCGTTGCCCCCAGGGACTCGGAGGACGTGGTCAAGCTTGTCCAGTACGCGGCGGAGCGGGGGGTGTCCTTGATACCCCGGGGCAGCGGTTCCGGCTTGGCAGGTGGGGCGGTCGGGACAGGTATCCAGGTCGACTTCACCCGTCATATGAACCGCATACTCGAGATAGCCCCGGACGCCTCGTGGGTAAGGGTGCAGCCTGGCCTGGTCATGGGTGAGCTTAATAGACACATGAAGAAATACGGGACATTTTTCGCCCCGGATCCTTCCAGCGAAAACTACTGCAGCCTGGGCGGCATGGTCGGCACCAACTCGTCCGGAGCACGTTCGGTCACATATGGAGCGACGAAGGACCACGTGCTTTCCCTGGATCTTGTGATGTCCGACGGGCGGCTGTTCACTGCGAGTCCCCTTCCCGAGGATGGGCCGGAGCTTTCGGGGCTGCTCTCGGGAAACGACAGGTCGTCCAGGGCCTTTGGGGCCGTCCTTCCGGACTTGCGAGAGAAACGGGAGCTTATTTCGTCGTCCTTGCCTCGGGTCGTGAAGAACTGCTCCGGTTACAGGATCGAGACTGTGTACGACGGCAGCGGGACCGCGAACCTGCAAAGACTGTTTGTGGGCGCCGAAGGTACGCTGGGCTTGGTCACGGAGATCACCCTGAATCTCGTGCCCGTACCGGCAAGGCGCGGTATCGCTATGGTGTATTTCCCCTCGGTCTTCGCCTGCGGCGAAGCTGTTGCGGGCGTCCTGGCCCTCTCGCCCTCCGCCGTTGAGATCATGGATTCGCGCTTCTTGAGCTTCGTGCGTAGGCGCTTCTCCCAGATCGACGCCATGCTTCCCCCGCGAACGGACACGGCCATATTGGTAGAGTTCGAAGGAGGTGACGAAGACGAGTTGAACGCCCGTTTCGCGGAGCTCCGTAATCACCTGGACACGACCCAGGCCCTGCGGATGGTTCGGCCCGCGAACAATGAAGAGACGGAGCGGTTGTGGCATATGCGCAAGTCCGCGGTTGCGCTGGTGCAGCGGACTCCGGGACCACGCAAACCTTTGCCTTTCATTGAAGACGTTACCGTTCACCCGACAGAGGTGCCCGGATACATAGAATTTCTCCAGCGTCTTTTCGACCATCACAAGCTCGAGGCGGTCATGTTCGGGCACGTGGGTGACGGCAACATTCACACCCGGCCCATGCTCGATCCCAAGGAGCCGGCTGACCTCGTGACGATGCAGTCCATCTACGAGGAAGTCTCCGATTACGTTCTTGGCATAAGGGGGACCATGTCCGGCGAACACGGGGACGGACTGGTCCGGACGCCCTACATCCGTCGGATGTACGGGCCGGAAGTCTATTCCATATTCGAGCGGGTCAAGACCGCGTTTGATCCTCAGGGCACTTTCAACCCCGGCAAGAAGATCGGCCCCCAGGAAGACAGCACGCGCATGCCGCGCTACTTGCGGTACGGAAGCGACTACAGAACTGTCAAGCAGACACCGCTTCTTCACTTCCCCGCCGAAGAGTACGAGCGCGAGATTGAGAAATGCCATGGATGCGGCCAGTGCAAGAGCATCGTCGCCACGACCATGTGCCCCACCTACAAGGCGACACGCCGCGAGCATGCTTCGCCCCGTGCCAAGGCGAATCTCCTGCGCGGCATCATCACGGGAGTGCTGGATCCGGAGAGCACATATGGCCTTGCAGCCACAAAGCTGGTCACCGACTACTGTATCGTTTGCGGGATGTGCGCGGTGGAATGTCCCTCCAGCGTCAATATCCCCAAACTCATGCTCGAAGCCAAGAGCAAATATCGCGAGCGCAACATGGCTCGCCCGGCAGAATTGATAACAGCGAGGGCCGAACTGGTCTCCCGCGCCGGACACAGATTGGCTCCGCTGGCAAACAGGGTGGCGAATAGGCGGATCACCCGCCTCTTGGGCCAGCCAGTTGCAGGAATCGATCGCCGGCGGAAATTGGCCCCGTTTGCCTCCGCCACCCTGGAACAATTACTCGCCACTCGCGGGATAGGAGCTTCGCCCTCAGGAACAACCTCGACGCGCGTTGCCTATTTCTATGATCTGTTCGCCAACTACAACGACCCCGGCCTGGCGTTGACGGTTGAAAAAGTCCTGAAAGCCCACGGCGTCGACGTGTTGTTCCCCGGTCAGCGAAGCAGCGGTGTTCCAGAGATGCTGAACGGATTCTCCCGGTTGGCCCGAGATACCGCGGAGTTCAATGTCCGCAGCCTCTTACCGGCGGCACGGGCCGGGGCTGTGCTTGCCAGCTCGGAGCCGACGGCTTCGTTCGCCTTCAAGGTCCACTACCCGGATTATCTCAGCAGCCAGGCCTGCTCCTACGTTGCGAACGCCTTCCACGACCTCGGGGAGTTTTTGCAGCAATACCGTGCCGATCACCATGAAGCGGCCCCGGTGACCGCACCCCTTCGGCTAGGCGCCTCGCCCACCGAGCTCGACTGGCAGGGACCCTCCCTGCGGATCGGCTATCACCTGCCCTGTCACTTGAAGGCCCAGCAGATTGGCAACCCTTCGCTTGCTCTTCTCGGGGAAATCCCCGGCGTGGAGCTCGTCAACCTTGACGCCGGATGCTGCGGGATGGCCGGTACCTTTGGGATGAAGGCGGCCACCTATGATCTTTCCATGCTTTCCGGCAGGCCACTGTTCCAGCGAATAGCCGAGGTCGCTCCCGATTTGGTAGCAAGCGAGTGCAGTACCTGCCGCGCGAGATTGAGAAATGCCATGGATGCGGCCAGTGCAAGAGCATCGTCGCCACGACCATGTGCCCCACCTACAAGGCGACACGCCGCGAGCATGCTTCGCCCCGT
>JAMDEO010000118.1:0-58263 GCA_023483915.1 Actinomycetota bacterium | reverse complement strand
GCCGGTACCTTTGGGATGAAGGCGGCCACCTATGATCTTTCCATGCTTTCCGGCAGGCCACTGTTCCAGCGAATAGCCGAGGTCGCTCCCGATTTGGTAGCAAGCGAGTGCAGTACCTGCCGTATGCAGATAGTTCAGGCAACGGGCCTTCGGGCTGTCCATCCCATCATTCTCCTGGCCGACGCATACGGGGTCTAGGCTCAACCCCTAACTGCGACTGCAGTGCCGCCCGAGGAAGAGCGGGGCAGACTGCCGGTTGCAGCCCTGCCATCGGGCTGAGAGGGGGGTCGCCGAGCCGCCCCTCTATTTGTCAGCGTAGAGCACCCCTGCCTTCGCCCAGTTCTCCCGGGGATGGTCTTCTATGACCACGTCTACCTGGTCTTCAGGAGCGCCCGTAACCCGGGTAATGACATCGGTGATCTCCCTCGCCAATTGGCGTTTCTGATCGGTGGTCCTTCCTTCGAGCATCTTGACGATCACCACAGGCATATCTGCTGTCCCCTTTCCGCTCCAGCCGGTCCGTCACCCTGGGAATTCTTTCAGAGCTATGTCGAAATAGGGAGCCGCCTTCTTGAGGTCTTCCGCAGTCATGGCCGGATAGAACTCCACCCCAGCCTCCATTGCCAGGAAGAATGGCTCTGCCGCTTTGACCATCTCGGACGGCTCTTTCACGTCGGCGACCACCAGCGCGGTGCGTACTCCCTCCATGGCAACGAAGTATGCGGCCTCCGGCTGGAGCGCCCCTACGAGCTTCTCCAGCATCGATGCGGCAGTACCGTCCCTCACATATTCATTGAAGACGTCCGTGGGCATAGAGAACTTGACAAGCATGCGCATGGTTTACCTCCCCTGCATCGGATGGAATCTGATCACACCTTTGCAGAAAAGGATTCCCAGTATGCCATTCGGGGAAGCAAGCCGGTTGGCGCCCCCAGGCGTAGCCGAAGCAGCGTTGGGTCCAGTCGGAGACGCACGCCAATTCAGCACAGCCCACTATTGCTGGGCGGTCGGCTCAGCGCGTTCGCCTAAAGATGCGGGCCCGGGGTGCCCCGGGCCGTTCTCTCTACTTGGCCCTGCCGAACAGCCGGCGCCGTACCGCGGCCTTCTTGAGCCACTGGATCCCTTCGGTGGGACTCAGCTCCTTTGGACAAGCCTCCACACAGTTCATGATCGTATGGCAGCGATAGACCCCGCGCTCGTTCGCGAAGAGAGGCAACCGCTCCCTGCGGGCCTCGTCCCGGGAATCAACCTCGAAGCGGTAAGCCTTCAACAATGCGGCTGGTCCTAGGTAGTTGTCCTCACCCCATACCGACGGGCAACTGGAGTAGCAGCAACCGCACAGGATGCAGTCCACCGGCATGTTGAGCTTGTGACGGTCTGCGGGTGACTGCATAATCTCGCGATCTGGGTCTTTCGAGTTCCGGATCAACCAGGGTTTGATGTACTCATACTTCGCGAAGAAGTCGTCCATCTCGCAGACCAGATCCTTCACCAGGGGGAGACGCGGCATGGGCTCCACGGTGACGATGTTCCCGGTGAGGTGCCTCACGTTGGTCTGACAGGCCAGCCGGTACGCGCCGTTGATATACATGGCGCAGCTTCCGCAGATCGAAGCCCGGCAGCAATAGCGGAAGGACAAGCTCCCGTCGAGGTTCTCTTGGATGTAGAAGAGACCCTCCAATACCGTGAGGTTCTCTCCTTCGTACTGAACCTTGAACTCGTCCCAGCGGGGCGCTTCCTCTTTCTTGTGAGGATCGTGGCGCTTAATGCGAAAGATTGCTTCAGGCATCAGTACTTCCGCTCCTCTAACTCGAAGGTCCCGAGGGTCACTGGCTTAAAGTCGAGTCGTGGACCAGAGACACCCGCCTGGTAAAAAGCCAGGGTGTGCTTGAGCCAGTTCGCATCATCCCGGGTGCTGTAGTCGGTGCGGTAGTGCGACCCGCGAGATTCTTGCCTTACCAACGCGCCCTGGGCGACTGTCAGCGCCACGTCGATCATACCTTCCAGCTCGTACGTCCGGATCATATCGACGTTGAAGATGCTGCCTGTCCACCGCAGCCCGATCTTGCTCACCCGATCCTTGATGTCCGCAAGCTTGTCAAGGCCGGCCTTCATAGTGGGCTCATCGCGAAATAGGAAGAAGTGCTCCTTCATGAGGACGGTCATCTCGGTGCGCAACGCATAGGCGTCGACGGTGGCCGGACGATCCGCCAAAGTTTTCATTGTGTTCTCCACCTTCTCGACAGCGGCGAAGGCGGTCCGGGCATTCGGTCGTTTCTCTCTCAGATCTGCGAAAAAGCGGATGACTTCAGCCCCGGCGCGGCGACCGAACACGATGGTCTCCAGCAGTGAGTTGCCACCCAGCCCGATTCGCCCGTGGACCGACACGCAGGCGCATTCCCCAGCGGCAAACAGGCCGGGCATGATCGTGGCCCCGTTCATGTTGGTGTCGATGCCGCCCATGCTGTAGTGCTGGCTGGGCACGATCGGGATCGGAGCTTCGATGGCGTCGACGCCTTCGAAGTGGATGGCCAAGTCGCGGATCCCGGGAAGCCGCTCGAGTATCTTTTCGGCCCCCAGGTGCCGTATATCCAGGTAGATATACGGCTCCCCATTGATACCGCGTCCTTCGTTGATCTCGGTCTGGATCGAACGAGCTGTGATGTCGCGCGGCGCCAACTCCATGAACTTGGGTGCGTAACGTTCCATGAAGCGTTCGCCCAGCCCGTTTACCAAGTAGGCGCCTTCGCCCCGGGCGGCCTCCGACATGAGAATGTTGGTGGTCCGAAGGCCGGTGGGGTGGAACTGGACGAACTCCATGTCCTTCAGCGGCACACCCGCCCTGTATGCCATCGCCATACCGCTGCCGGTGTTGATGATGGCATTCGTGGAGTTGCTGTAGATGCGGCCGTAGCCGCCCGTCGCAACCACCACGGCGTTGGCGGTGAAAGCCTCGAATCCGCCGCGGATCATGTCATAGGCGACGACTCCTTGGCAGAGGCCCTCGTGCACGATCAACTCGGTGACGTACTGCTCCACGTAGAACTTCACCTGGAGCCTGTAGGCCTGCTCCACCAACGTGTGAAGCAGGTAGTGCCCGGTCTTGTCGGCACCGTAGCAGGTCCGTGGAAAACCCGCTCCCCCAAAGGGACGCTGAGCGATGCGCCCGTCCTCAAACCGACTGAAAGGGCAGCCCCAGTGGTCCATTTCGAAGATGCAGGGGATGGCGTCCTTCGCCATTTGGACGATGGCATCCTGGTCGCCTAGGAAGTCGCCCCCTTTGGTGGTATCGAAAGCGTGTCTCTCCCAGCTGTCGTCGGCCCCGTTTGGATGGTTGCCCAATGCTGCGTTGATGCCGCCTTGGGCCGCAGCGGAGTGGCTACGGGCCGGATGCACCTGCGATAGAACGGCTACGTCGATGCCGGCCATCTTGGCTTCTATGGCCGCACGGAGACCGGACAAACCGCCTCCGACAACGATCAGGTCATGATGGATCATCTCTTGCTCACCTTACCTAACTGATCCAGGGCCAAAGCGCCCAGGTTCCGTATCCCATGGCTGCGAGCCCCACCACCCACAGGACGATGGAGAGCCCCATGGCCCGACTCCGAGAGGTGAACCAGTAGTCCATCAGCACCATGCGCAAACCGTTTAGAGCGTGAAAAATGCCTGCTGCCAAAAGGATTATGTCGACGGCCGTAAACCCGGCATGGGCGAGGCGCCCAGCAACGTTGTCGGTGGTCAGCTCGCCTATGTTTGCGAAGTGGGTCAGTACCAGGTGAATCGCAAGGCAAACAATGAGGAGGACGGCTGTGATCCGCTGGAAAAGCCACGACCACATGCCTCCGCGATAAGTGGAGACAACTTCGGCCTTCAACTTATCACCCCCTTGCCCGTGGCGATGAAGGTGAAAGCCACCCAGGCGAACACGGCGAAACAGATGACCACCACGGCCATGGCGGCCCAGAAAATGGCCTTGTGTTGCTTGATGCCGACGCCAAAGTCCATCAGGATGATGCGTACTCCGTTCAGGGCGTGGTACAGAACTGCCACCACCAGGGCCAAGTCCAGAAGAACAAGAACCGGAGTATCGAAGCTCTTCATGATCGAGTCGAACTTGTCGAACTGCCCTGTGGAGATGATGGCGATGTGGGCCAGAAGATAGAAGACGAGAATGAGGCCACTGATCCGGAAGAGCAGCCAGGCCCACATGCCTGTTGCCTTCCAGAGACCCGCCCCTACATTGGCGATCTCAATGGGTTTCCGGCTCAAGAATCCTCCTTCCTTTCGAACTTCTTGCGCCCTTCGGCATACAGGTCGGCGCCGTACATGTCATTGATTACAACTACGGGAAACTCCTTCACCCGCAGCTCGCGAATGGCTTCGGGACCAAGGTCTTCGTATGCCACCACCTTGGCCGCAGTGATTCGCTGAGCCAGCAGCGCCGCCGCGCCTCCTGTGGCTGCCATGTAGACAGCCTTGTTACGCTTCAGTGACTCTCGCACGGCCTCATTGCGGCTGCCTTTTCCGATCATGCCCTTGAGACCCAGGTCGAGCAGCCTCGGTGAATAGGCGTCCATCCTGCCGGAGGTCGTAGGCCCGGCGGACCCGATAACCTCGCCCGGCCTGGCTGGAGTAGGACCGACGAAATAGATGATCTGGCCCTTGAGGTCGATGGGAAGCGGCTCACCTTTGTCGATGAGTTCCGCCAATTGTTTGTGGGCGGCATCTCGGGCGGTATACAGGGTGCCCGTGATGAGCAGACGGTCTCCTGCGTGCAGACTCTCTACAAGCTCATCCGTAAGGGGCGTCGTGATGACCCGGTCCATCAGAGGATCACCCTCTTGTGCCGCGCGGAATTGCACTGGATATTCACTGCCACAGGCATGCTGGCTATGTGAGCGGGCAGTTCCTCTACGAATACGTCCATGACCGTGATGGTGCCGCCCAGTCCTGCCGGGCCGATACCAAGTAGATTGCACCGCCGCTCGATTTCGTCCTCGAGTTCGGCCAAGCGTGGATCTGGGTTGGTTGACCCCACTTCGCGAAGAAGGGCATGCTTCGCCAAGTAGGCAACTTTCTCAAACGTCCCGCCAATCCCGACCCCCACGATGATAGGCGGGCAGGCATTGGATCCGGCCTTGCTCACGGTATCCACGATAAAGTCTATTGCTCCCTGCCTCCCCTGCGAAGGTTTGAGCATGGCAAGCGCGCTCATGTTCTCGGCCCCGCCGCCTTTAGGGGCGAGGGTCACCCGGACCTTGTCCCCCGGCACGATGCGGGTATGGAGCATCGCCGGGGTATTGTCATCCGTATTCTTGCGGGCTCCAATCGGATCAGCTACCGCGGACTTCCTCAGATAGCCGTTGGTATAGCCCCTCTGAACGCCCTCATTCACGGCAGTCTCAAGATCTCCGCCGGTGAAGTGTACTTCCTGTCCAACCTCGAGGAAGACGACCGCCAGACCGGTGTCCTGGCAGAGAGGGGCCCGCTTGTCGTGTGCCAGACGAGCGTTTTCCAGGAGCTGCACCAAAACATCCCGCCCGGTCTCGGACTTCTCACGCTCTATGGCTTGATCCAGGAATCGAATCACGTCTTCACCCAGATTGCAGCAGGCATCCACGGCCAGCGCCGCTATGGCGTCGCTGACACGTCCGACATCCAACTCCCTCATGTTGCACTCCCCCTGGGACTGGGGTGACCATTGCCGGTTGACCGCAAGAAATCCACCGCGCGCACTCGCCAATGCAAAGCAAAGAGTGGGCTTATTGATGTGTATACCACATGGCGACCAGGCATACCAGTGGATTTGGTGCAGCCGTACCAGGTGACGCGATCTTGCGCCGACCCCCATTGTTGTCATCGTCGCCAGTCCCTTTTTGCTCGGTTACGCTAGACTGCGCTTAGCTCGAACCACCAAAGTCCAGGGGCAAAATGCGCATACTCTCGGGAATACAACCATCAGGCCGCCCACACCTCGGTAATTACTACGGCGCGATTCGCCAGTACATCTCCCTGCAATCAGGCAACGAGCCTTTCTACTTCATAGCCAGCTATCATGCGCTCACGGCGGTTCAAGACTCAGCCCTGCTTCGCGAATACACGATCGGTGTCGCCCTTGATTTCTTGGCCCTCGGACTCGATCCCGCTCAAGCCACGCTGTTCGCTCAGCAAGATGTCCCGGAGGTAACGGAGTTGTCCTGGATCCTCTCCTGCGTCACTCCGATAGGCATGCTCGAGCGAGCAGTCAGCTACAAAGACAAGATCGCCCAGGGTTTGAGCCCTAACCACGGCCTCTTCGCATACCCGGTGCTCCAGGCGGCCGACATCCTGATCTACTTGTCTGACCTCGTGCCGGTAGGGCAGGACCAGAAGCAGCATATAGAGATGACCCGAGATATCGCAGCGAAATTCAACCAACAGTTTGGGGATATTCTCGTTATTCCGGAACCTTACATCCTCGACAGCACCGCAGTGGTTCCGGGTGTCGATGGACGAAAGATGTCTAAGAGCTATGGCAATGAGATCGGCATCTTCGATGAAGGCCCGGCTCTCAAGAAGCGGGTGATGAGCATCGTCACCGACTCCATTTCGGTCACGGATCCAAAGGATCCGGAGACCTCCACTCCCTTCTTGTTGCTCCGGCTTCTGGCGGCTCCTGACGAGACGGCCGAATGGGAGATCCGCTACAGGGCCGGGGGGCTGGGATACGGAGACGTAAAGAAGCGCCTCCTGCAACTAGTCGATGAAACCTTCGCACCCTACCGCGAGCGTCGGCGCCAACTGGAAAGGGAGCCCGACTATGTCATGGACGTCCTCAGGGAGGGGGGCAAGCGCGCCCGCGCGGTAGCCCAACAGGTAATGCATCGGGTCAGAGATGCTACGGGCCTTCCTACAACCTACTAGCGATGGGCAGCACGCGCGAACGCGCAGCAACACAAGGAGCCGGCAATGTCTGATACTACTTCTGCGGACTTTGACTGCGACCAGCCGTGGGTGGGCAACCTCAACGAGCTCGTCCAATTCGCCGAGCGGGGCATCGTGAGTAAGACCCTCATCGACTGCCCCAAGAGCAAGATCGTCCACTTCAGTATGCGGACGGGGCAGTCTCTGTCCGGCCACGCAGCCGGGACCCCGGCAACCATTCACGTTCTCCGGGGAGAGGGAACCATAACGCTAGGCGAAACGGATTACGATGCGTCTCCGAGCTCGATCTACTACATGCCGGCCGGTCAGTACCACGCCGTGAAATCGACGGACGACCTGGTGTTCCTTCTCAACCTGTTCCGGTAGGCCCTGGCCACCGAGCCAGAGCAGGCTGCGACGAGTGGCATGTTGATGTTGCGATGAGAGCGAATTCGAGTGACGGCCGGCCGGGCGCCGGCGGCCGTCAGATCGTTGATCTCACCCGCCCCTTGCATACTCAAACCCCCGTCTTGCAGGGTGATCCGGCGGTTAGCCTGACCCGGGTGGCGAACCACCGGTCCCACGGATATCAGGTGACCCAGATCTGCCTCGGCTCACATTCGGGCACTCACCTCGATGCTCCCCGTCATTTCTTTCCGGGCGGTGCGGTGCTCGGCGACTACCCAGTAGCGCGGCTAATCGGCGAAGCGGTGGTCGTTGACGTCCGCCTTGAGGCGCCCAGCGTCATAGGTCGAGACTTCCTCGCCAGAAAACTGGACCAGTGGCCCGTGAATCGCGGCGACTTCATTCTTCTTTGGACGGGGCGTCAACACGCCGGCCTCGACCTTGATGCCGCGAGACTGCTCGTGGCCCACGGGGTAACGCTCGTCGGCACCGATGCGTCCGGACTCGACGACAAGCCCTACCCGATCCACCAGCTGCTGCTGGGTGCGGACATCTTGCTCGCAGAGAACCTATGCAATCTCCACCTGCTGGGGCCGGGAAGAGTGCAGTGCTTCTTCCTTCCCCTCGCGGTTGCGGACGCTGACGGAGCCCCCGTGCGCGCTGTCGCGTGGACGCTGCAGCCTAGCTAGTAGTTGAGCTGCCCTCTTGGCCGGGACTCACCGTGATGGTGCCGTCATACCAGGGCGGGCTGTAGATCAACTCCGGCACGAAACCTGCATCGGCCTTGAAGGTTAGGATCAGATCAAGCGAGGTGTTCTTCAGTAGGCTCCGGGGGAGTGGACCAGACCGTGTAGGTTCGATGGCAACGATCGCATTGCCGACGAGACAGGCAAAATCCCGGGGATCTACCCTGACCGGCGCCACTCCAAGGTTCTCCACGCGCACATACGCCTGATAGAAAGACTCGCCGGCAGCAGGTGCAGACGGCGTCCCTTCGCTGAGGCGCTGGGCCGGTTGTGCCGGCTGGAACGTAGCCTCAAGAGACTTGACGGTGATACGAACATCCGCCACTGCAATGGACGTACCCACGTCACCGGTCACGTCCCCGGACTGAGCTCCCTGGGTCTCGCTCGAGGAGGTGGTCGACCCGCCGGTCTTATCGCCCGAGGTGCAGCCCACCAGCCAGAAGGTGCTCATTGCGACAGAAACAACAACGAGGGCCAAGAGCGGGCCCAATGCCTCGGAGTGCTTCCGACGGTACGCATTCATCATCGGACCAGTATATCCTTAGCCCATGCTTCGACAAATTCGGGTTGGCACATGCTCGTGGACGGACCGCACCATGATCCGGGCTTGGTACCCGCCGGGAGTCAAGACCGCCGCAGACCGCCTGGCCTATTACGCTGCCCGTTTTAACACCGTCGAGGTGGACTCGAGTTTCTACGGCCTGCCGACTTCCTCGATTGCGCGGCTTTGGGCCCATCGGACCCCGCCCGGCTTCGTTTTCCATGTGAAGGCTTTTGCCATGCTCACCAGACACGGGGTACGCCCCGAACAACTGCCACCCGCCCTACGGGAAGGGTACGAGCTTGAGCTCGATCGCGGCGGCCGCATTGTTCACCCTCCGCCGAATCTGCGCGAGTCGGTTTTCGCACTCTTCTCCGAAGCGCTCGACCCCCTGCGAGAACAAGGGAAGTTAGGGATCATCCTGATGCAATTCCCGCCATATTTCGTAGCGAACAGCGGCAACCGGGACTACATCAAATGGAGCACGCGGCTGTTGGCGTCGGATAGAGTCGCAGTAGAGTTTCGTCACGCCTCCTGGGTGGAGCCGGACACCTTGACCGACACGCTGGATCTGCTTCACTCTCTGGGGATCAGCTATGTGTGCGTGGATGCGCCCCGCCTCGAGCAGCCGTCGGTGCTGCCACCGCTGGCCGCGGCCACGAGTGACGTGGCATACGTGCGATTTCACGGGCGCAATGCGGCAACCTGGAACGCCCGAGTGAGTTCGGCTGCCGAGCGCTTCAAGTACCTTTATTCCGAAGAAGAACTGGTGCAATGGGTGGAGCCCATCCGGACCCTGCAATCAGAAGCCCAGACCACCTATGTCATGTTCAACAATTGCTACGCGGACTATGCCCCCAAGAATGCCCAGCAGATGCTGACACTGCTGGACCTCGCCGCCGAACCGGCAGCCCTGGGCTACTGAGGGACCGGTGGCTGGAACGCTTGACAGCCCGCAACTCGGGCCGAGGCAGCGCAAATCCTTTGGAATCTAGCCTCCCAGCGCGGACATGACTGAGTCGGCGTGACGTACTGAACGGACGACGCCCCGGCACTGCGCGTGGCCTCAACGAAAGAGGCGGCGCCCCCGCCCAAAGGGCTTACGGGGGCGCCGCCTCTGAGACCGCGCGAACAATGTCTGGCCCGTCGCGAGGTCAGACTTTCGGCAGGTTCTTCATCGCCTCTTTGATCTTCTCTTCCGGGTAAGCGTAATCTTCCAGCTTGCCGTCCAAGTAGTTGTCGTAAGAGGCCATGTCGAAGTGGCCATGACCGCTCAAGTTGAAGAGGATCGTCTTCGCGTCGCCGGACTCCTTGCATTCGTCGGCGAGCTTCCTCACCTGCGCGATCGCGTGGTTGCTCTCCGGCGCCGGGATGATGCCCTCCGACCGCGCGAAACTCACACCTGCAGAGAACACTTCGTTTTGCATGACCGACTCGGCCTCGATGAGACCTAGCTGATGACAATGCGAAACCATGGGCGCCATGCCGTGGTAGCGGAGCCCACCCGCATGGATGCCCGGGGGAATGAAGTCATGGCCCAGGGTCTCCATCTTCACCAGGGGGGTCAGCTTGGCAGTGTCGCCATAATCGAAGGCGTAGATCCCCTTGGTCATTGTCGGACATGCAGCGGGCTCCACAGCAATGATGCGGGTCTTCTTGCCTTTCTTGAGGTTCTCGCCAAGGAAGGGGAAGGCGATTCCCGCGAAGTTCGATCCTCCACCCACGCACCCCACGACAACGTCGGGATACGCGCCGGCCAGTTCCATCTGTTCCATGGCCTCTTGCCCGATGACGGTCTGATGGAGCAAGACGTGACTTAGGACCGAGCCAAGTGAGTAATGTGTGTCGTCGCGCTTGGCGGCAACTTCGACTGCCTCGCTGATAGCAATGCCCAGGCTGCCCGGTGAATCAGGATCCTGCGCGAGGATCGCCCGGCCGGACTCGGTGGTGTCAGACGGGCTCGGGATGACCTCTGCCCCCCAAACCCGGATCATGCTCCGGCGGTAAGGCTTCTGGAAGAAGGACACCTTCACCATGTATACGAGGCATTCCATTCCAAGAAGCTGGCAGGCGAGGGATAGGGCGGAACCCCATTGCCCAGCGCCGGTCTCAGTGGTGAGCTTCCTGATGCCCTCTTCTCTGTTATACCAAGCTTGCGCTACGGCGGTGTTCGGCTTGTGCGAGCCCGCGGGGCTGACACCCTCATACTTGAAGTAGATCTTTGCCGGCGTCCCAAGGGCCTTCTCCCATCGGGCGGCCCTAAGAAGCGGGGTGGGGCGCCAGAGCCGATAGATCTCCCGCACCTCATCAGGGATCTCGATCAGCCGTTCCGGCGACATCTCCTGCATGATGAGGCCCATCGGGAACAGCGGAGCCAGGTCGTCAGGACCGGCCGGTTGCAGTGTTCCCGGGTGGAGGGGCGGCGGCGGGGGCGCGGGAAGATCGGCGGCGATGTTGTACCACATCGTCGGAATCCTATCTTCCGAGAGCAGATACTTGACTGCCATGCCTTTCTGCCTTTCCTTCCTTGAGGGGCGTACAGATTGGAAAAGTAACACAATGCCCGGGAACATGCATGTCGCGCCGATATCGCGGGTAAGCTACTGAGCACTGTATGCTATGACAACGGCACACGCCATGGAGGCCAAATGGGAACCCTCCCGCAACTGAATCCTGAAACTATCGACTTCGTCTTGCTGTCTTTTGAGGGCCCCGACCAATATGCGATGGCCGGTGGCCTTGGTGTCCGCATGAAGGAATTGGCACTCGAACTGGCCCGCCAGGGTTACCGGACACACCTAGTCTTCATCGGCGATCCACACCTCCCGGCGCAGGAAGCACCGGCCGAGAACCTGACACTGCATCGCTGGGGTCAATGGCTATCCGCCCACTATACAGGGGGCGTGTATCACGGCGAGGAAGCCAAGATAGTCGACTGGAACGAGCAACTGCCTGCTTTCGTTACGTCGAAGCTGGTCGCCCCAGCCGCCGCGGAAGGACGCTTGGTAGCAATATTGGCGGAGGAATGGCACACCGCTTATTCCACCTGCCAAATCTCGGACAGACTCTGGGTCGAGGGGTTGCGCGACAAGGCTGTCATTCTCTGGAATGCCAACAACGTGATGGGATTTGATCGCATCGATTGGAGAAGACTCGACTTCTGTTCCCAGATAACGACGGTCTCCCGGTACATGAAGCATGTGATGTGGGAAAGGGGCGTCAACCCGCTTGTCATACCCAACGGTATCCCGCCGGATCGCATCCGTTCCGCAGATCCTGAGTCGGTCAACCGCCTTCGGGCCGCTTTCCCCGGGACCGAGATCATGTTCAAGATCGGGCGTTTCAGCCCAGACAAGCGATGGAACATGGCGATGAGTGCGGTTGCCGAGGAAAAGCGGCGGGGCCAGAAACTTGTAACCGTCATCCGAGGTGGCGTAGAGCCGCACGGCACGGAAGTGCTGACCAATGCTAGACGTGAGGGCCTCAACGTGGCGGACGTAAGGCTTCCTCCCGATCCGGGTGAAGCCCTTGAAGTACTCGCCGCGGCGCCGCGTGCAGACGTTTACAACGTAACGAGTTTCATGAGCGACGAGCTGATCACGATCTTCTACTCCGGTGCCGACTCCGTCCTCGCCAATTCCGGACACGAGCCTTTCGGCTTGGTCGGTCTGGAGGTGATGGCCGCAGGAGGCATCGCTTTCGTCGGCTCGACAGGAGAAGACTACGCGGTGCCCTTCCTCAATTCGGTTGTGCTCGATACGGATGATCCCTCGGAGATCAACGTCGCTCTCGACTTCTTACGCCGGCATCCGGACGTCGCCGAGCGAATGCGCTCGGACGGGAAGGAGACGGCCCGCAGTTTCAGTTGGGAGAACGTCATTGTCGATAACCTCTTGGGCAAGCTGGAATACGTGTGTCTGCGGCAACTGGTGACACCCTCCGAAACAAGCGTCGCTTTTCAAGCGGCAGCAGCCACAGAGAATCCGCCCGGCGAAGCCCGGAACGAGGATGCCCCAGGCGAAGTCGTCCCGTCGTCCGCGGCCTACGGCGGCGAAACGACAAACGGGAAGTTGACAGTGAAGCCACGAGTCTCCGAAGAAGCCTGCAGCCTCAACGAAGCCCCGGGCGATCCGGCCCCTCGGTGTCTTTCCGAGGCGGACAGCCCCCGGTCCTAAACGCAGCCTCATGGCAGAGAATCTCGTCACGTACTGTGTTGTCCACCAGCCCCGCCGCCTACGCCTGCCCGCCCGCGTCATCGCGCCGGAGACCTCCCCGTCCGACATGGCCGAGTTGGTATTCGACGATGAGATGAACCGGCGCTACTTCGAGAAAGTGGCCCGCTGGTGCTACTACCCCGCTACAGCGATGTTCGCCGATATGCTCGAAGCCGGCTTCAAGCTTGGTTTGGGCTTTTCCGTCAGCTTTCTATGGCAACTCCGGCAGTGGGACCCCCAGCTTGCCGATCAATTCAGACGCTTAGTAGCCCACCCCAACTGCGAACTGGTCGGGGTCGAGCCCTATCACAGTTTTGCTTTTGCCATCGACATCCGGCTCTTTCAGAGAGAGATGCTCAGAGGAAAGAAATACGCGGAAACATTTTTCGAAAAAGAGATCCGGGTGACCGACACCACCGAGATGGTCATGAACAACGAGATTTACTACGCCCTCGACCGGCTCGGTTACGCAGCCAGCATGCTCGATGGCAGGCCTTGGGTCCTGGAGTGGCGCGAACCGACTCACCTCTATAGTCATGGCGGACACGACCTCGCCCTTCTTACCCGTCACCACGACCTGTCTGATGACGTGGGATACCGCTTCAGTAACCGTTCCTGGGCCGGCTACCCGCTCCATGCCGACGCCTATGCCACTAATCTTCGCAAAGCCTGGGGGGACTTCGTGTTCATCGCCTGGGACTTCGAAACCTTTGGCGAGCATCACAGTGTGGACACAGGGATCTTCTCGTTCATGCGAGCCCTGCCGAGCGAGTTCCAGAAACAAGGGATTCGCTGTCTATTGCCTTCTGAGGCCATTCGAGAGTTTGGCGAGCACAAGCCAAACCTGCCCCTCCCCGAGTTCGGCACGACTTGGGCGGGATCCGGCGGTATGGAGTTCTTTCTGGGGAACGCCTCGCAGCAGGCCATCTTCCGTTTGATGCACTCTGTTCTGCACAAGGCGCGGCTGACCGGGAATCGCACCCTCATGGATCTTGCCTTGTGGTTACTGCAGTCGGACAATCTACACCTCATCCAGTGGGCGGGCCGGTCTGGCTCGGAGGCAGAGGTCTCTGCCTATTTCACTCCCGACGAGTGGTGGAGCCTGGGCCCAGATATGATTCTGACGGAACAACAAAGGGTTTACACGAATTTCGTGCGGGCGATGGACGCCTACGTCTGACGTGGTGGACATAGCCTTTGTGTGGCACATGCATCAGCCGTACTACCGGTCCAGCCGTGGTGCGCCCTTCGACATGCCGTGGGCAAGAATGCACGCCCTCAAGGATTACTTGGGCATGTTGGAGATCCTAGGTGAATTCCCCGACCTGCACCAGACGTTCAATCTGGTTCCCTCGCTGGTGGAGCAACTCGAAGCCTATGCGACGGGGGATTTCGCCGACGTCTATTGGGACCATACCCTCAAGCCCGCAAGCGAGCTGTCATTCTCGGAGCGGGCGTTCATAGTCGGCCGGATGTGCGAACGATCCGACCATCCCAGGACCAGCTCGCACCCCCGGTACGTCGAACTGGCTAGGAAGCGCGAGGGGCAGGCTTCCCAGGGCCCGGAAGCGTGCGCCGCGAGCTTCTCCGTCGAGGAGATTCGAGACCTGCAGATCTGGTTCAACCTGGCCTGGTTCGGTCCCAAGTTGCTGGAGGAGCAGCCACTCTCCGACCTGGTTAGCCGCGGCCGCCTGTTCAGCGAAGAGGACAAAGCCGCACTGGCCACAGTTCAAAGGGACCTACTCGTCCGAACTCTGCCGGCTTACAAGGGGGCGGCCTTACGCGGTCAGGTTGAGCTGACCACGTCCCCTTACTTCCATCCGATTCTGCCCCTGCTCATCAACTCAGACTCCGCACGAGTGGCCACAGGCGATGTTCTCCTTCCCCGCAGGCGGTTCGCTCACCCCGAGGACGCCCTGGAGCAGCTTCATTCAGCGGCGGACAAGCACTCGGCGACGTTCGGAGAGAGACCCCGGGGAGTCTGGTGTTCGGAGCAGGCAGTCGGAGAAGACGTGATTCCGCTCCTGGTCGAGTCCGGCTTCGAATGGACGATTTCAGATGAGACGGTACTGGCCCGTTCCCTTGCCGGTGTGGTCCGGACGCAGACTGGGGCGCTCGGAGGCGCGACGTCATCGAGCAAACTCACTCTCCCACTGGGCCCGGACGCGCTTTACACGTCCTATCGCCTCGAACGACAGACCGGCGAGCTCTCTATCGTCTTTCGAGATCACACCCTCTCCGACCTCATCGGGTTTGTCTACCGGTCATGGGCCTCGAAGGACGCGGCAGTCGATCTACTGGGCCGGCTCCGACACATCCGCAGCGCGCTCGTCCCCACACGGGGCGCTGCCGGCACGACTCCTCATGAGTCTGCTCGAGGTGGCTGCGTCCCCTTGGTCACGATCGCCCTTGACGGGGAGAATGCGTGGGAATACTACACCCGCAACGGGGCCGATTTCCTCCGGTATCTCTACGAGGGACTGACTGTAGATCCACGGTTCCGCTGCGTCACCGTGACGGAACACCTTCGCGAGAATCCCGCCCCCCACCGACTCGATTGGCTTCACACCGGCTCCTGGATAGGGGGCGACTTACGAACTTGGATTGGCGACTCCGCGCACGGAAAGGCATGGGATCTCCTCGTAGAGGCGCGCGACGTTGCAGCGCGCGACAAGGCGCTAACCTCGCAGGAAACCTCGTCTGCGGGCAAGCAGGAAATGACTGCCGCTGGCGAGCGCGAAACGCCTTCCAAAGACGAGGAGGCGTGGTGGCACATCCTCGTGTCAGAAGGAAGCGACTGGTTCTGGTGGTTCGGGGAGCACCACCATACCGAACTCGATGCTGTGTGGGACTCGAGCTTCCGACGTCACCTGGAGCACGCCTACCGGCTGTTGGACAAGAGCATTCCCACGGATCTGCTCTTCCCAGTGTTGAGCGGCACCTCAACTCTCATGCCGGTCATGCCCAAGGGACCTATAGCGCCTGTTATCGACGGCGTGGTGGGACCGACGCAAGCGAGGGCCGAAGGGGAGGTTGACGAGTGGGCAAACGCGGGATATCTGGCCACGGTGCCATTCTCAACCATGCAGCGGGCGGGCAGTACGTTGATACGAGAAGTGCGTTTTGGATGGGATGAGGGTGCTCTTTGCCTGTTGCTGGTCCCCGATTCGCCGTCCTCCCTGAGAGGGCTCGAGATACACTTGGAGGTTCAGGGAGTTACTGAGAGCCAGGCCTTGCGGTTTGTCTCCGTTCTGGAGGACGGAGGCCAGGTCCGAACAGAGTGTAGAATTTGCCCGCAGGCCGCTACAAACGGGATGGGGGCCTGGAAAGAAGTGGTCGAGCTTTCTTTGCCGCTTTCCGGCAATGCCCCCGATCCGTCAGCTGTTGAAGTTGGGCTCGTTGTCCAGACCGGCCGTGACGGGATGATCGACCAAGTGTTTCACTCCACCCGCGCCGGATGCCAAGGAGGATGACCGATGACCGGGTTGGCTAAACCCTGCAACCTCATTACCTTTCTCTCCGATTTTGGCCTGTCCGGCGGATACGCAGCGGCATGTGAAGCTACGATCGCGGCCCTGGCTCCGCATGTCCGAGTCCTTCACCTGTCGCACGAGATCGAACCGGGCGATATCCGCTGGGGATCCATGGTGCTCGCCAGAGTCGCTCAGCTGGGCCCCAGTTGTATCCATCTAGCGGTTGTCGACCCCGGGGTGGGGACCGATCGGCATCCCTTGATAGCTGTGTCCGGCCGCGGTGATCTTCTGGTTGGTCCGGACAACGGCCTGTTGGTGCCCGCCGCGAATGCTTTGGAGGGATTGAAGGAGGCCTGGGTGCTCGACCCCGACCAGGTTCGCGCCTTCGCCAAACTCCCCGGAGGGAGGATTTCCCCAACCTTTCATGCTCGCGACATCTTCGCACCAGCCGCCGCCCTGCTCGCGACCGGGACCGGCTTATCAGACCTGGCACATCCCCTTGACGTTTCGCGTCTGGTGCGTCCACTAGAGCCGGCTGTCGAGACTTTGGGCGAAGGCTTTGCCGCTGAGGTCGTGGAAGTCGATCCGTTTGGCAACGTAGGCCTCGCTGCCCTTTTTGACGAAGGCCTCTTCCCCTCGCCATCGGTCCGCGTCGAGATTGAGGGAGGTGGTCTCCCTGAGTGGGATGCTCGCCTGGTACGAACTTTCGGCCAACTCCCTTCGGGTGAACTCGGCGTTTACAGGGATTCTTGGGGCCATGTCGCCCTGGCGCTCAATGGTGCCAGTGCTGCTGAACTTCTATCGGTCACCCGAGGCATGATGGTGAGAGTTGTGGCTCGCGGAGTTTGATGTGAGCAGCATGGATGTGGCCTCAGATTTGCTCGACATCTACCGCCCAGATATCTCGCACTTCCTATTGGAGTCCGAGGCTCCCCCGTTCCGCCGGGCCCAGATCCTCGACCATCTTCTTCAGCGCCCGGGACTGACCTTCGCGGGGGCGACGAACCTGCCGCTGAGCGTCAGGGCTTCGCTCGATGAACTGGGGTCATCGACCATGACTCTTCAGGACTCCGTCTCCTCGTCTGATGGCGCTACCAAGCTGCTTCTGAGGACCATGGACGGGGTGGCCGTCGAGACTGTGATTATGCGCTATCGAGATCGCGTGACGGCTTGCGTCTCCAGCCAGGCCGGTTGCCCTGTTGGGTGCGCCTTCTGCGCAACGGGGGCGCTAGGATTTGCGCGAAATCTCTTGCCAGCCGAGATCGTGGACCAAGTGCGAGCGGCGGCAACCATCATCGCTGAAGAGAACCGGCGGTTGTCGAACTTGGTCTACATGGGCATGGGCGAGCCACTTCTCAACCTGCAGTCAGCGCTCGACTCCATTCGCATCTTGACCGATTCCCATGGAATGAACTTCGCGCACCGATCTATTTCTGTCTCAACTGTAGGTATTCCCTCCGGGATACGCCGATTGGCGCGGACAGAGCCGCAAGTGAACCTGGCCATCTCGTTGCACGCGGCCGATGATCGCACCCGAGCTCTACTCATTCCAGGCAAGTTCCGTCATCCAGTAGCGGACGTCCTCGCTGCAGCCTGGGAGCATTTTGAAATAACCCGGCGGAAGTTGCTTGTTGAATACGTGCTCATCGACGGCATCAACGACTCCGTCGATGATGCCCGACGCCTTGCAGCCCTCCTCCGCGGGCACGTGGTCGCTGTCAATCTTCTCGCCTGGAACCCTATCCAAGCGAGGCTGCGCCGGGACCTGAATGTCGGAATGACGTGTAACGCCGCCGACGGGAAGACGTTGAATCCAATGCGTAGCCGGGCAGCAGCGGAGCGGCGCAATCCAGACTCCAGTGGGCCAGAAGGCCAGGAAACCGGACGCACTAGCGCCCCTCGGGCAGCCGCTACCGAAAACCGTGCGTCGATGAAACGCCAGGCCACAACGGAACGCCACGACCTGCGCAACCGCAGGGCCTTGGCAGACCACCTGTTTCTGCCTACCGTAGGTGGGTGTCTGCTGAGAAGCCCCTCCCACGAGGCCATAACTGCCTTCCGCAACACTTTGACGGCGGCTAGGATCGAAACCGTCCTCAGGCAAAGCAAGGGAACAAGCATCCACGCTGCGTGCGGACAGCTCGCGGCCCACGCCGACGACTACGCACGGCCGGCAATCGGGGGGAAACTCACGTCCAGATCCCGGTTTAGGTAGTCGGAGTGCGTTATCGAGGTCTGGTCACCGGACGGCCTTCCGGGGTCATCGTGGCCTCGGTCGCTGGGCGGTCATGGGAACCTGATCGGCGATGGTCATCGGGCCTCAGGTTTCGCGAGTCTGGAGGTAACTTCAGAACACGGCGGTCGAGATCCGGTGTGTGGGCGCCCCAGGAAACCTCTGGCCAGCGAACCTCACAATATCAATGTTACATTATTGCTGTATTGTCGGTAGGATGGTAATACCATGATGCTAATACTCTATCCCCTTGCATGCTCGGATGCCTTGAGCAAAAGCGTGCTTTATACGGCGCATTTCGGTAACGGTGTCGGCTTCAGCAATCAGCTCTGGCCGGGCATCCCGGCCCGTAATGATCAACGACAACCGTGACGGCCGGTTGCGGATGAGCGCCAAAATCTCCTCAACCGAGACGTAGCCCTCCTTCACCGCATAGTTGAGTTCGTCCATAACCAGCAAGTCGTACTTCCCTGACATCGCCTTCTCGAGGCATACGGCCCACGCTTCGCGCGCGAGTTGCTGCGGCACGTTAGGGTCCTTGGCCATCCATGTGTAGCCAGATCCGATCCGAGTCACAGAGATGTTGGGAAAACGCCGAGCAGCATTGAGCTCACCGTAGTCCCATGAACCTTTGATGAACTGGACCACTGCCACTTCTAGACCATGGCCTGCGGCCCGAAACGCGGTCCCAAAAGCGGCGGTGGTCTTCCCCTTGCCATCTCCAGTGTTCACGATGACCCTCCCCTTACCCAGCATGTATCCCCTTCCTTTCTCGAGTCGCTATCGGGAACGTTAATTCTGAGGTGAGGCACCGAGATTGATCTGGCGGGTTAGTCGCGTCCTCCTCAAGGATTAAAATAGAGTCGATATCCGGGTCGGGGCCAACATCTCGAGGAAGCAGACATCACGCGCAGACTTATCTGGATTGTGCCCTTGGTGCTCATCGTACTACTGGTCGCCCCCGCGCCAATAGCCGAACGATACACTTCAGCTACCCAGGACGGGCAATTCCTCATTCATCCCATCCGGTCGTATGGTTTCATCGTCACCCTCGCGCGAGCAAGCGGTTCTGCAAGGCTTGGCAATCCTGGCGAAGCCCTCATGGAGGCGAAACAGGTCTTCGCAGCATCAGGAAATCGTGCGGTCAGAGTGGCGCTGCTCTACCTTCCCGACCGTGCGAGCTATTTGTATGTGACAAGAGCGGGGACTCGGCTTAGTGTCGTTACCCCGCCAACCCTTGTCTGGGAGATATGGGGCAGGCCCTTGGACCCGTCATCAGAGCAAGCTTCCACAACCGACGTCATCGGGTTTCTGGACTATCGTACCGGAGCAAAGCTCGCGACCTCGGAATAGGACAGCGCAGGAACCTATTAGCCTCGAATGAAGCTTTCCTTCACGATTGGCGCCTCTCGTCGAGCGCCGAGACACCCGGGGGCAGCGACAAGCGCCAACATCACGTCGGGGGTGAAGGGCGCGAGCACCACTGTGAGCTTCTCGAACTCAATGCTCATCGTGTCGAGGAACCCACCTTCCACAGCCAGGCCAAAGCGCTGGGCTGTCGCCACTGTATCGACGACCAATGCTGCAACGCTGTCGGTATCCACCTCCGGTAGGGTAGCGCTACTTATCATTAGCCCCTGGTCAGAAACGAGGATTGCTGCCTTCATGCCCGGAATTGCCAAATACTCTTCCAGAACTCCCTTGAGGGGATCCGCTTTTTCATACCCTTGGAGCGTGGCCACCTACTCCTCCTCCGCGATGCCTATTTGATCCAACTGTCGGCGAAGGAGGTTCTCGGCCACTTGCGCCTGCTCCCTCGTCGCGTACCGCAATGCAAGTCCGGTTGGGCGCCCAGCTATCTCCGATACAAACATGCTCGTCCGTGCGATTAGGGGATTGCCGTCTTGAGACAGACCATCCCGGGGCCAAGCGATCATCGAATCGCCCGACAGAAACAACTCGTTACTCTCACGGCGATCAAGAGCCAGGTTGAGCGAGACAACAAATGCTTCAGAGCGATCTTCGGCAGCAAGGCGGTATCCCATGCATCAATCATATAGCGGGTCCCCACTCAAGTCGATGGGCGCCACCATGACTCGCCTACGTTTGGACATCGACCCAGACTTGCGTCGAGACGCCTATCCAGACATGTCTCAAGGGACGCAGTGGGCTTGATGCTGAGGGACCGAACTGACCGAACTGGACCGGTCCTGAATCCGCACACTCTAAGTAAGCATCATCGGTTCAATCCGTATGTCACGGTCATTGTCGCGCTAATATCAAGTGTTCCCGGACTGATCGGAGGTTCAGCCACTTTTGCGGACAAACCCATGGCGACGTCCGCACCGTACATCGGGACAACTGGTATCTCGACTCCACCTTCGTTCATCATGACCACGTCGCCAAGCCTGACGCCCTGAGCAGCCGCTACCGCTTCCGCCTTGGTCCTGGCGTTTGCGACAGCTTGTTTCAACGCCTCCGTAACCATGGGGTTGGCTTCTGACAGTCTCCACTCAGGCCCAGATATGTTCGTCGCTCCCGTCTCCACGGCCGCGGCGAGGACCTTGCCGACTTTCAGCGCGTCTTTCAGAGTGACGGTTACAGCGTTCTGCGCGCGGTAACCCGTGAGAGACTCCTTCCCGGTCTTGGGATCATAAGTCCTGATGGGGTAGACGGTGACGTTTGCCGTCCGAATAGCAGATTCCTCCACACCTTCTGATTTCAAGCGATCTATCACCTTCTGCGTGCTCTGCGAGTTCGCGTCCAACGCCTTGGCCGGGTCCGCTGCCTCAGTTTCCACGCTCAGAGAGAGGACTGCCTCGTCGGGGGCACTTGAAACCTTGGCCTTCCCAACCACGGTAATGGTGTCCCGCGCTCCGATGGCGGATGACGTCTGGAGTTGCGCCTGCTGCAGCTGGGTGGTAGTCGAGACAGCGCTAGCCTCGGTCTTGGCATCTCCGCTGCAGCCTGCGAGCACCGCGGAGACGGCCAAAATCATCACCCCAATGATTACCCAGGTAGTTCCCGGCTTGGAGCACCTTTGACCGCTCGGAGTGGCCGTATCACGTTTCGGCAGCCATCTTGTCAGCCAGTGCCAAAAGTTTGTCGGCCGCTGTGTATCGACGTTCCTCCCCATGACAACCCCCTGTCAGCGCGATTGGCCCGCAGGACAATGAGACTGTAACCCATGCGGGCCAGGTTCCAGCGGCGCCGACGTCCTACCTCGATGCCTGAGTAAAGGGCAGACTCAGGAGTTCAGGCGTTCCATCATACGAGCGAGATCTTCTTGATCTTGATACGGCAACTCTACGATGCCCCCTTTCCCACGAGCCTTGACTCGCGGCACAACACCCAGGGCCGAGAAGAAGGCTTGACGAAGGTCGTCTAGCATTTGAGGGTCCAAGCCCTTGTTGATCCCGAGAGAGGCGCTCTTCACGGGAGCCTTATCCGTAAGTCGTCGAACCTCCTCCTCCACCTGGCGGACCGACAGGCCCCTGTCTACCACTCGTCGGGCCAACTGAAGCTGTTTGCCACGCTCCGATAGACCCAAGAGTGCGCGGCCGTGACCCTCAGTGATGGCTCCACTGGCGAGTGAATCTTGTATGTCCGCAGGCAGATCTAGTAAACGGATCTTGTTGGCAATTGCGGAACGACTCCTTCCGACGCGCGCAGCCAAGCTGTCCTGGGTGACTCCCAGATCTTCAAGCAGAACTTTCAGGGCATACGCTTCATCTACTGGGTTGAGTTGCTGACGAACGACATTCTCCACAAGGGCAAGCTCCAGGCTTTCTGTGTCTGAAGCGCTCCGTACGATCGCCGGGATTACCGTGTAGCCGGCCATTTGAGCCGCCCGCCATCTTCGCTCACCTGCAATTAGCTCGTAGAACCCGTCGACCTCCCGCACGATAACAGGCTGGACAACCCCCACGGAACTGATCGAGGTTGCCAACTCATTGAGGGCACCGGAATCGAAGGCACGGCGCGGTTGGCGAGGGTTTCGTTTGATCGAGGAAACTGGCAACTCAATGACCCCGGGCGAACTCGATAGCTCGCGCGATGCGGCCGTTTCATTGGCTAGTCGCTCGGGAGTTGTCAGCGGGTGCTGGCTCACTGCTGCTCCGGCCTCCGCGGCTTCACCCAGAAGTGCAGCAAGCCCTCGCCCCAGAGCTGGTTTTCTAGCCATTGTTGACTACCTCCAATGCAAGATCGAAGTACGCGTCAGAGCCGGCGCAGTAGGGGTCGAGCATACAAACCGGAAGCCCATGACTCGGCGCCTCTGCCAGACGGACATTTCGCGGCACAATCGTTCGAAAACTGAGGTTAGGAAAGTGGGTGCGAACTTCAACTTCGACCTGTCGTGCAAGCGAAGTACGCACATCCACCATCGTCAACACCAGCCCGGCGATTCTCAGTTGCCGATTCAAGCGCTCTCGGACGGCAGCAATTGTCGACAGAAGTTGTGCCAATCCCTCCAGTGCGAAGTACTCGGCCTGCACAGGTATGATCACCTGATCTGCAGCCACTAGTGCATTGACGGTTAGAAGACCAAGAGATGGCGGACAGTCTATGAAGATGTGGCGATAGGCCTGCTCCGGTACCAAGACCGTCCCCAGAGCGTCTCGCAACCGGAATTCCCTCCTCGACAGCCCCGGCAAGAGCACGCCGGCACCAGCCATGTCCGGTGACGACGGGGCGATATCCAAGCCGGGAACGCACGAACTCCTTATGATCTCCCCGAGGATTCGCTCGCCCAGAAGCACCTCGAGAATACTGGGCTCTCCATGCGGGATGCGCACTCCAAGGCCGTGCGACGCATTCGCCTGAGAATCCATGTCTACAAGTAGGACGCGTTCCCCGGCCTGAGCCAGACTCGCGGCCAGGTTGATAGCGGTGGTCGTCTTTCCCACTCCGCCCTTTTGATTGGCGATGGCGTAGATCAGCGTTCTACCCTCCAAGAGGTCTCTTCGCTGGCACTCCCGGCCGCCGAGGGAAACCAGAGGGCGTGGGCTTGACCTTCTTTGCTATGTACGCCCATCGATTCTGCGCATCGGGGAATGGCTGCAGCCTGGTAGCATCAAGCGAGTCGCCTCCAAGTATACCGATAGCCTTATCCGCCTGTATCCACTCTTGGTCTGATATTGCGCCTTGCAGGGCCACCATACATCCGCCCAGGGTGACGAGGGGCAACGAATACTCGGCAACCACAGGGACGGACGCCACGGCCCGCGAAATTGCGACGTGGTAGCGCTCCCTGCCTTCTCCGCGCCCATATGCCTCCGCCCTTTCACAACAAACGGTCACGTTGGATAGTGACAATTCCCTGGCCGCTCTGGAAATGAAGCCGCATTTCTTGTGCTGACTTTCCAGAGCCACAATCATCGTGCTCGGAAGCGCGATGGCCAGCACCAAGGCAGGCAATCCAGCGCCTGAGCCCACGTCAACAATCCCCCCGCCTGCGGACACACACGGAATGGACAACACGGATAGCGAATCGAGGAAGTGAATGCGCTCGATTTCATGAGGTTCCCGTATGCCCGTAACATTGAGGCCGGCGCCTAAAATCACGTCCCCGAGGGCCCCCAATCGAAGGCGCGCATCCGCGTCGAGCCCATGGACTGCGTAGGCCTCAGTCTCCACTAATCTCAAGGGAGTTCCACCTCGGTCAGACCCCGAAGACCGTCTCTTCCGCCGATTCTTGCGTTTCCTTGGATGCATGGGAACGATAGAGATGGACGAGCAAAACCGATATATCTGCCGGGGAGACGCCAGGTATGCGTGAAGCTTGCCCAAGGGTTGCCGGTCTCATCCGGCCCAGTTTGTCTCGAGCTTCGAAGGTCAGACCATCTATGCGCCCATAGTCGAAGTCACCCGGAATGACCATGTTCTCGGTGGAACGATGCCGGCGTATCTCAGCCATTTGTCGGCGAATATAGCCATCATAGCGGGCCTTTATCGCCAATTGCTCAACGACTTCCGGAGGAGCGGATCCGAGTTTGTCTCTGTCGGATTCAGACAACAACTTCAGCAGGTATTCGAAAGATATCTGCGGCCGCCTGAGAACGCGGGCTGCGCTCTGGGATCCCTCCAAGGGGGACGTCCCAAGGGATTCCAGGAGCTGCCCCGTCTGCTGGCTTCGACGAACCTGGAGCTCATCCAGCATGCTCGACAGCTCATGTACCATCTTCTGCTTGTGCTCAACCTCGGCGAGTTGGCGATCGCTTATCAAGCCCAGAGAGTGCCCTAGGTGTGAAAGCCTCTCGGCCGCGTTGTCATGACGCAGTAGAAGCCGATATTCAGCCCGGGACGTGAACATTCGGTAAGGTTCGTCAACCCCTTTAGTAACGAGATCATCTATCAGCACACCTATGTATGCCTGATCACGACCAAGGATGAATGGCGCCTCACCCCTTACCAGCCTAGCCGCGTTTATTCCCGCCATTAGTCCTTGGGCAGCTGCCTCTTCATAACCGGAGGTACCGTTGAGTTGGCCCGCGCAGAAAAGCCCACCAATGGCTTTGGTCTGAAGACCGAGTGTCAGTTGTTCGGGTGGCAGATAGTCGTATTCGACGGCGTAACCTGGCCGGACCAAGCGGGCGTGCTCAAGGCCCGGCGTGGCCTGAATTATCTTCTCTTGCACAAACACGGGCAGACTCGTCGTCAATCCCTGAAGGTACATTTCCCGCGTGGTGATTCCCTCCGGCTCGACGAAGACAGGGTGGTGTTCTTTGTCAGGGAAGTTGATGAGCTTGCGATCGATGGATGGACAGTACCGCGGTCCCTTGCCGGTAACCGAACCACTCTTGAGGGGACTCAGATGGAGATGACTGGATACCACGTCGTGCGTCTTCGCGGTTGTGTGCGTCAAGTAACACGGCACTTGGCGCCGCGGAGCGGGCTTGCCCCAATGCGAGAAAGACAGCGGTGCGTCATCGCCCAACTGGGGGGACATCTTCTCAATGTCGATTGTAGCCCCGTCTATTCGAGGCGGAGTGGCCGACTGAAAACGATCCAATTCTAGACCTGCCTCTATGAGGCTTTGCGAAAGCCTTTGCGCAGGCAACTCTCCAACCCGACCAGCAGCGTAGCTGCGGTTTCCTATGACGATCTTCCCGCGAAGGAAAGTGCCGGTAGCCAGGACCACCGCCTTGGCTAAGAGTCTGCGGCCGTCGGCCAGACGCACCGCCCGAATTGTTTCACGTGAAACATCGAGGGCCACCGCTTCGCCTTGGATGAGGTCAAGGTTCGGATTCCTCGACAGAACCACCTTCATCCAGTCCTCATAGAGTCGCTTGTCGGCTTGGGCGCGGAGCGCTCTCACTGCGGGCCCTTTGGACGTGTTGAGCATCTTTAGCTGGATAAAAGCCCGATCCGTGTTTCTGCCCTGCTCTCCTCCGAGCGCGTCTATTTCACGGGTTAGCTGCCCCTTGCCCACCCCTCCCACTGCAGGATTGCAGGGCATAAGCGCTATCTTGTCGATGCTGAGCGTCAGTAGGGCCGTCCGACAGCTCATGCGCGCCGCCGCCAGGGCCGCTTCGCAGCCGGCATGTCCGGCGCCCACGACAACTACGTCATAGGTCTGATCCTGCATACCCGGCGTCACCTGTCCTCGCCTAAATCCAGGCTCGCAAGCAAGCTCTCGGCGACTTCGGTACCTGACTGAAGGCTCCGAAGATAGGTTTTCGCTCCCCCCGCCCGGCCGGCAATCCTAATTCGGTCGCTCAACGCGGACGACCTACCATCCTTACCCATTCCGCGAACAATGAGGCCCCGAACTCGATATTCGAGACGAGTGACAACCCACTCCGGATCCGTGTCAAGTCTTCTCTCCGATAGGAAGCCCGCATCCATGTCTGCCGCATTCGTCGCCGGTCCCGGATCACGATAGTACTCCGCGGTCGCAACTCCATCCGGCACGAGCATGCCTCTCAAGCGGCATTGCGGGTTAGTCTTCTCGCGCTTCTCCGCGGTCTCAGGCACCCTATCCGGCAGGAACGCGCAACCCGGGTGCAGCTCTTCGTCCCAGTAAGGCGCGGGTGGGAAAGCCTCCGGCCAAATGACCCTCCTCCGCAGGATCCCGCCCGCAGCGGCCGAAAGTACTCCTTTGTCTTCCCCGTCCGCTCCGCTTTCGCAGCCGGTTACCTGAAGGGACGAGTGAACATCGCCACCAGGAGCCTCCAAACGCTCTGCCCCGCCTACGAGGATCATGCGCAGTGCCCTAATTGCCTCAAGCGCGGATTCCGAGCGAGGGGAGTTCGAAACGAAGTCCTCGTGAGGGCTGCGGCCCTTGTAGCCATTCTGTTCAACAACTGGATAGCCAACTCCAACCTCCCAAGCGCTGCCGCCCACTTTCTCGTGGGCGCCTGGGTCGAAGACGGGCGTGTCCGCGCCAGGCTGGCTCGGATGCCGAAGGCGAACATCCCCATCTTCGAAGAAAGAATGCGCGCAAAGCAGCTTTCTCGTGAGAAAGGGCGATCCCTGGCCCTGGGCACTGCGCTTCCGCGAGTCGAGAGACACATTGGCGCCGACACTAGGAGGGGCGGCCGGGGACAACGTGACACTGGACGAGCATGCGGCATCCGAAATGTAGGCAGCAACCCCTACATCTGCCTCGCTTTGAGCATAGGAGTCGACCGTCGTGCGCGCCTGCTCACCAGCGCCGCGATATGAACAGCAGGCGCCCACAAAAGCCGTCACGGGCTCGAATTCAACCCCCAAACCCTCTAGCGCAGCCCGTAGGTCATTGGCCGGGACTTCACCATAGCGTCCACCGGGAAGGACCTCACTCCCGACAACAACCTCGCCTCCAAGGGCCAAACCGGGAGCCAACACCAACGCATCCCCCTGGAACACCTCTCCAAAGGCAGAACCGACCTCTATTGCAGGCCCAGGGACGCTCGCTCCCGAATCTGTCCCGAGATCCCTCAGTCTCACCTCCGTGACAAGGGCTTGCCGGAATTCAAGCCCCGGCATGCGTTCCAGCGCGCGTTTGCTTTCAACACTGACCGCCCGACGATCGACGAAAAGCACCGGTTCCCCGGTCTCGAGCAGCACGCTCGACTTCAGCCAAGCGAGACGAAGCTCAAGGGGAAGCCCGGCAAATGTTTCGGCGATCTCCGACCATCCGTTATCGGCCCGCACTTCAGAGCCATATCCCGGAAGCCCGACCACATCCAGCGCGCTGCTTATCACCGTGACTTGCGCCCCCCCACGAGCGAGCGTGGCAGCGCATGCACAGCCGGACACACCTCCGCCGACCACTATCACTCGCGGCTTGGGCCCCAACGGATGTCTCTGTTCTCGCGCGTTCTTCTTCATGCAGACCTCTACTTGCCCAAACAGAACCTGCTGAAGATCTCCTCCAACAGATCTGGAGTCAGGTCCTCACCCGTCATCCTCCCCAGAGCGAGTACGGCTGATCGAATGTCTTCGCAGATCAGTTCCTCGTCTCGGTTGCTGGCGGCGCCTTCTAAGGCTGCCGCTGTGGCGTCCAGTGCCTCTTGGACCAGGCTTCTCTGTCTCTCGGTGGCCAGTACCGGTTCCTCTGGGCGAATCCCTTCATTCCCGGCAATAAGCTGCACGATGGCGTTCCGCAGTTGGTCGATTCCGTCCCCAGTCAGGGCCGACACTGCGCAGGTCGGCCAGATCGTCTGGGATAACCGCTCGATGCCAGTAAAAAGGCACTCGTGCTCCCCCGCATCCACCAGATCGGCCTTGCTACCCACAATAATCGACCGGGCCGGATCCAGTCGCCGTATCAGCCTGGCATCCTGCTCACTCCACGGTGTCGAGAGGTCGAAGACGGCAAGAATCAGATCGGCCTGCTCCATCGCCCGCAGGGAGCGTTGAACACCCAACCGCTCGACATGGTCACCTCCGCTTCTCACGCCCGCAGTGTCAACCAGATGGATAGGAATACCGCCGATCTCCATTAGTTCCTCGACGGTGTCCCGCGTAGTGCCAGGAATATCTGAGACGATCGCCCGTTCTCGCATGAGCAAAGCATTGAGCAAGGAGCTCTTTCCAACGTTTGGGCGGCCGACGATCGCAGTTCGCACTCCCTGCTCCAACGCGCGGCCAAGAAACGACGTCCGCAATAGTCGCCGCAGACGTTCCTCCACGTGGGCAAGACCATCCGCCAAGCCTGTCCAGTCCAGGTCGTCGACATCTTCGTCCGAGAAATCGACCGTCGCTTCGATGGAGGCGAGATGGCCAATGAGGTCGTGTCTGGCCGCACGAAGATGCTGCGACAATCCGCCTTCGAGCGACCGCAAAGACGCGCGGAGAGCTCCTGAGCTTCGAGCGGCCACTACGGCGGCTACGCTCTCGGCTTGCGTGAGGTCGATGCGACCATTCAGAAATGCCCTTTTTGTGAACTCACCGGGTTCGGCGAGCCGCGCACCTAGCCGGACCAGGAGACGCAGGACTGCACGTTGTGCTGCCGCTCCTCCGTGGCAATGCACCTCGACGACGTCCTCTCTGGTATACGTTTGAGGCGCTCGCATAACCGCGACCAGCACCTCGTCCAGCATCTCCTCGGAACCCGGGTCGACTATGCGGCCATACGTCAAGCGATGGGAGTCGGGGGAAAGAGTTTCGTGGCGCGTCGGCCTAACGCAGCGTGAAGCTATGGGCAGGGCATCAGGTCCGCTCATGCGCACAATCCCGATGGCCCCCTTGCCAGGAGCGGTTGATACCGCGACTATGGTGTCCTCACCCCCTATGGAAGCGTTGCTCGCACCAGCGAGCAACCCGGCTGCTTGTCGCCGGGGGAGATCGGTACCTGGCCCGGTCATGGTGCGTCAATCACGCATGTCGCGGCGTGCTCCAATTGATTCTCACATGGTGGTCGAGAGTCCCGAACATTGCTTGAGAAGCCCGCCGGGGGGTGACAATCCGCTCAACGCCGGGCGAGAAAGCAGATGATGCCAGAAAAGACCTTTGTCTGCCATTAGGACACTCACATGGCGACGCACCGCGCGCCTCTGTGCCGCGCGCGTTTGCGCAACAAATGCAGGTCAAGACGTAGTGTTCAAGACTCTTCTTTACCGGACCGGAGTTATGACCACCGACCGGTTTGGTTCGCGTCCTTGGCTGGCTGTTGTCACGTCGTTACGACCACGCAGAGTTAGGTGCACGATCTTGCGCTCGGCCGGAGTCATCGGAGTGAGCTGTACGGGTCTTCCCCGTCGAGTAGCTTCCTGCGCTTTGCGAACGGCGACCCGCTCTATCTGCCTGCGACGCCGTTCTTTGTATCCCTCTGCGTCCAGCTCAACGCGCTTTCTGGAATGCAGGCCGGGGAATACGGCAATGCTGGCAAGGTATTCGACGGCATCTATCGTCTGACCCCTTCTGCCAATGAAGATGCCGAGATCCTCCCCGGTGATCTCGGCATGGAGCTCCTCAGGGCTCTCGCTGATGCGTATCTGGCCCTCCAGGCCCAGTTCGCGAAGCACCCGGCCCAAGAACGCACGGAGTCTAGCCGCTTCTGGTCCGTCGGTGAGACCGGCCTCGCCAATCTCCTCACACTCATCGGGATACTCGTCATACTCCTCGTCGAACTCGTCTTCCAGCAACTCTTGAGGTTGAGATTCATCTCCGGGACCAAAGAAATCGAACGCCTCGTCAACGAGGGCAACCTCAACAACTGCGTCCACAGCCCCGACCCCCATGAAGCCCTCCTCTGGAGGGATCAGGATGGTCACCTCATACTGCTCCTCCGCCAGCTCCCCGGGAGCGAAATCGAGCTCAGCGAGAGCTCTTTGGACGGCTAGCTCCACGCTGCGGCCGCTGGCCTTTGCGACCCGACGTCTTCCCTTGCTTTCCTGTCCTCTGGCCACTGCTCTTGCCTCCAGTCTCTCCAGCCGGCCTTACGGTGGTTGCCTTGCTCGGGGTTGTTCCTGCGGGGCCGGTCTTTGTGACGCCCGACTTCGCGCTCGTCGTCCCGCTGGGCCTGCCCCTCGCTGGAGCCCCCCGCGCCCCCGCTTTCACAGGAGCCACAACCGCCGATACTGGGGCCGGCATAACCTTTTCTGCAACATATTGCTGCGCTATGGTCCACAGGTTCGACGTGAACCAGTAAATGAACAATCCTGAGGGCCATTTCCCAATGAACATGAAGATGCCGATGATTATCGGCATGAAGTACGCGATCATCTTCTGCTGACCGCCGGCTTTGCGGGCTGTCTGCCACGAAGCGACGAACTGGCTGGCAATGTACAGGAACATCAGGAAGTAATCGAACTGAGTGATGTCATGGATCCAAAGCCAGCCAACGGGTCCAACAGCGGTCAGTGGCGCCCCCGGCGTGCTGGGGCTCAGGAATAGCCCAGCCCACCTTCCGGCAGTCGCAGGGTTAAGGGCGTGCCCCGCAGTAGTTAGCATGTAGTAGAGCCCGAAGAAAACCGGAAGCTGCAGCACAAGCGGGAGACATGAGCCGAATGGATTGACCTTGTTCTCCCGATAGAACTCCATCGTCTTCTGATTGAGCATCTCTCGGTCGTTCTTGTACTTCTCCTGGAGTGCCTTTATCTGAGGCTGAAGGGCCTGCATAGCCCTCATGCTCTTTATCTGTCTCCAAGTCAGCGGCACCAGAACGATTCTGACGATCACCGTCAGAAGCACGATCGACCAGGACCAACTGTTCAGTAACTTGTCAAGTTGTTCCAGTACCCAGAAGAAAAGGGCCTGCAGAGGCTTCAGCGGGCCAGCTAGGAAGCCAGCATTGCTTTTTAGGGTCGTTGTTGTTGTCGCCCCCGCGGTGGTGCTGGTAGATCCCGAGACGGTTGTGGTAGGAGCAGCGGTAGTCGTCGTGGTGCCAAAGAAGGAGCACGAGGCCGTGAACAATGTCATCGCAAGAAACAATGTCACCAAAAGTGCAATAACAGCCAAAGATCGCGGTCCACGCCCTCGGAGCAGCCTTCCCGAACTCGAAACGCAGCCCACCAATCGACCGTGAGCGGACTCAACTTTTCGCCGGCGGCGCCCGTCGCCGAAGAGAGTCTGCCGCTCCACCGGATCGTATCCGCCGTAGCTCAGAGGGTTGCAGCGAAGCAATCGCCAAACCATCAATACCAGCCCGCGGAAGACCCCGAACTGGGTAAAGGCATCTATCGCGTATTGAGAGCAAGACGGATGGTACTTGCACGATCGGGGCAACGCGGGGGATATATGTTTCTGGTAGCCACGGATCATCCCCACGAAGACGTACTTGAGAGGATTCCGCGCGTCCAGATCACCGAACTTTGTCATGAGAGCGACTTTCGCTCCTCCCGCGGCCCGAACAACGAGGCCTTCCGAAAGACCTCCACCAATTTCGCTTCCACTGCCGCAAATCCATCGGACTCAAGCAGATCGACAATCGGCGGCCGTGCGATGACTACAAAGTCCACGTTCCCGCTGACCAAGTCCGCGTTCGAGCGAACGGCCTCTCGCAACACGCGCTTCACGCGATTCCTGTCGACCGCGGCACCGACTCGCTTCGAAACAGACAACCCGACTCGAGGCCCTTCGTCTGACGTCCTGTTGCTCGTCTCTGGGCGCTCGAAGTAGTACAGCACCAAGTACTTGTTTGCTACCGACTTACCCGTTCGATAGACACGGGCGAAGTCCTCGGATCGTGAAAGTCGGCCGCGAGACCGAGCCACGTGGGCTATGCCGAGAGACGTTTGCGACCCTTGTCGCGTCTGCGCTTGAGAACCGCTCTGCCGGCGCGAGTGCTCATGCGGGCTCTGAACCCATGAGTCTTCTTGCGCTTACGCTTGTTCGGTTGATACGTCCTCTTCACGTTTCCTCGCTATCCTGGCACAGCATATCGGAGCTTCGCGGTCCGCGCGCCCGCCCGCGCCCTATGAGCAAGGGCAAACGAAGGGCAGCGAAGTATACAAGTCAGCTTGGCAGCCGTCAATCAGACGAATTGCCTCACGTAAAAGGTACTTGAAATCTCTTCGTTGCCTCAAATAAGAAAGTACTCGAAATAGCTGCCGATCATCCTGCTTGGAGAGAATCCCTGGGAACCCCAGGAGCAGGAAGGAAGGCGGCTGGCCGGTGGCGTTTTCAATGGTGGAGAGACAGGCGGCTTTGCGGGAGCTTGGACCCAGATATCGGGAAGCTCGCAAGAAGGAGAAGGGTGCCATCTTAGACGAGGTGGCTCAGATGTGCGGATACTCTCGGGCCCATGCCGCCCGGCGACTCTGTCACGGCATACCTGAGAAGCCGCTTAAGCGGGCAAGGAAGGCCACCTACGGGCTGGAGACCCTTATTCCCTTACGCAAGATTTGGGCGGTGCTCGGAGACCCTTGTGGGAAAAGGCTCGCTCCCTTTTTGCCGGAGCTCGTGCCGGTGCTTGAGAGCTTCGGGGAGCTGCACCTAGCCGCTGATGCCCGGGCCAAGCTTCTTTCGGTATCCGCGGCCACCATCGACCGCCTCCTAGCCGAAGAGCGGCGAAGCTACCAGCTAAAGGGCCGCAGCCGGACCAAACCGGGAAGTCTGCTCAAACACCAGATCGCCGTTCGTACCTTTGCCGAGTGGGATGAGGGCCGGCCGGGCTTTCTGGAGATCGACCTCGTTTCTCACGATGGCGGCCTGGCCCGGGGCGACTGGATCCAGACCCTCGATGCCACCGATGTCTGTTCCGGCTGGACAGAGACACGAGCAGTGAGAAACAGGGCTCAGGTCCATGTCTTTGCCGGCCTTCTTAACATCAGAAAGAGCCTGCCCTTCCCCCTCCTAGGCCTAGATTCCGACAACGGCTCTGAATTCATCAACGATCAGCTCTCCCGCTATTGTCAGCATGAGGGCATCACGTTTACCCGCTCCCGCCCCTACCGCAAGAACGACTCCTACTTTGTCGAGCAGAAGAACTGGACGGTCGTGCGCCAGAGTGTGGGATACGCCCGCTACGACACTGAGGAGGAGCTCGCTCTACTCGGGGAGATCTACGGCAAACTCCGCCTGCTCACCAACTTCTTCTGGCCTCAAATGAAGCTTGTGAAAAAGACAAGACAAGGAGCAAAGGTGCACAGGCTTTATGATGAAGCCCGCACGCCGTATCAGCGGCTCATCGCCTCGGGGTTTCTTTCCGAGGAGCACCGGCAGGCCCTCACCGCCCAATACCGGATACTCAACCCTGCGGCTCTCAGACGAGAACTTGACGCTCTTCAGATTCGACTGCTAGAGATAACCAGGTGCAAAGAACGACTCAGGCAAAAGGAGGCGAAAGCCGCCAGTGCTTGAGTACTTCTTAGCTAAAGGCAACGAATCACTCGTTTGAGTACTTTCCTACGTGAGGCAATATGTCAGGGGCCAACCCTTCTTCTCATTGCGAAAGATTCACGCGCCCCTCGCAGACGAAAACTGGGCACTCGCGCCGACGCGCCGATCAATAGTCAGGACCCTTGGAAACTGGCGGGACTCCATGGACCAGCTCTCGACGGGGCTGGGCATCCCGTGTCTGGCTCTCCGTGCGCCGTGGGCGTCCGAAATACGGCCTCCCTCCACAGGCTCATCCCAGTAGTGGGCGAGTTAACAGCAAGTCGCGGGATTATCCACAGTTTGCACAGAAGCCTGTGTACGCTTCCAGCAAGAATCAACGTTAAGCGCGCTGTCGCAATGGAGTCCGACTGGCATCGGCTCCGCTTTCCCCGTCTCGGAACTAATTCCTTCCCGGGTCTTTCGTCTCTACCATGGGCCCGCTGATAGTTGGTACGTCGAAGCCCCGCTGCGTCATCACAGCGAGGGTGCCCGGGCGCTGGCGGCGCATGCGGGTATTCTGTGTCCGTTTTGTACCCCGGCCACGGGAGTCTGAGCTCCGTCATCACATACCCAACAACGCAGGCTCCCCAAACCCGTCCCAATGCCGAAGGCCGTCGCTCCAACGACCCGGAAGTCTTACTCCGGAGGCTCGCAGTGACCATATGGTTCGGAGGCACGAAACTGATTATCCCCATTTTCAACAGAAAACGCGGTCTATGCGGCTATCGTGTTCCGGCTTTCTCCACGTTTTCCACATCTGTGGATAGCCCTGTGGATAATAGGGCTAATCTACCTGCAAATCGCCGGTAAACCGGCACCGGAATATAGCGGTCAATGCATTCCTATCAGGGGCAATTCCGGGGAAAAGATCCGCGTGTTTCGTCTCAAGCCTGTGGAAAACGGGGTGTCGGCTCGCTACAATGGCGGGGTCTTTCCGGCACGTGCTGCACAACTCCGCGTTCTGGGGTGCCCGCTCTGGCCACTACAAGCAGACAGCCTGCCCATCGGCGTGCTGCAGGCGAATCCGAATCGCCTACACCAGGTCAGCCCTACTCGGCGGCTATGTTCGTCGAGCCTCTTCGTATAGCCGTCTATGCGGATCGCTTGGCCGCTCCCACTGTATTGCCGGTCTCGAACCTGCCGGCGTCTGATGTTGAGGTTCCTGCATTCTTGGAGCAAGTCGCCGGTTATGCCTACAGCCTCGCCCAAGAGCAAGGCGGCCGCCTCCCGCTGGTGATCTTTCGCGAGCTTATTGACAACCTGGTCCACGCGTCCTTTCGCGAGGTCGTCATTACGATTCTCGACCACGGGAACACGGTGAGGGTCAGTGACCGGGGGGCGGGCATCGCAGACAAAGAAGCTGCCCTCCGTCCGGGATTCACATCCGCGGATTCGCGATCCAAGCAGTTCATCAGAGGAGTTGGCTCAGGATTTGCCGTTGTCACAGAGGCACTCGCCCCACTGAAAGGTGTGTTGGAGCTAGAGGACAATCTTGGTCACGGCACGGTCGTGACTGCCCGCGTCCAACCCGAGGAAGAAATATCCCTCGCGCGCCCCGCTCCACCGTCCTATAATCTTTCCGAGCGTCAGCTTAAGGCCCTCCTTCTCACGGTGGAACTTGCTCCCGTCGGCCCGACTCGCATCGCCCAAGAACTGGGCGTCTCAACCTCGACCGCCTATCGGGATCTTGTCTCCTTGGAGGAGTCGGGTTTTGTCACCACTCTCGCGACGGGGAACCGCTCTGTCACGGAAGCGGGGCTGGCACATCTGAACGCTTTGCTTTGATGGACAGGGGGGGCCGTGCAGGGTACGACTATCGATCCAATCTGGAGAGAAGCTCTTGAGCTGATCTCTCAACAGGTCAACGAGGGCACGTTTCGCATTTGGTTCGAGCCGACGGTGGGACTCGGCTTTTCCGATGGGGTCTACATGATAGGCGTCGCCTCGGACTTCGCGAAGGACTGGATCGACACCCGTTTCCGCACGATGATCACGGACGCCGTGTCTCAGGTTGTCGGCGATGCGGTCACCTGCGAGATTGTCGTATCGCCGGAACTTTCCCGATCCCTGCATCGCGATGATGCCTCACCAAACAGCACCGGCCCGGCGGCGGCCAGCACCACAGCGGGTGCCGTCAGCGGCGCCGGGGCAGCCTTCGGCACACCTCGCGCCAGACCCATTGAAGCAAGGTTGGACACCCACTCCATGGTGGATGCCAGGGAGGCGGGGATTCAGACCGCGGCGTTCGCAGCGACCGGCCTCGCCGACAATAGGCCCAGGACCGCGACCGGCCTCGCCGACAAGTACACGTTTGACACCTTTGTCATAGGGCAGTCCAACCGGTTCGCCCATGCAGCCGCTCTTGCTGCCGCTGAGACTCCAGGGACTCAGTACAACCCTCTCTTCATCTATGGGGGAGTCGGGCTGGGCAAGACCCACCTGCTCCAGGCCATAGGGCACTATGTCCTCAAGCACAGCCCGGGCCTGAAGGTGCGCTACGTCACCCTGGAGACCTTCACCAACGACTTCATCAACTCCCTCCGCGACGACAGTATTGAGGGTTTCAAAGCCAAATACCGCACCATAGACGTCCTTCTCATAGACGATATCCAGTTCCTTCAGAAGAAAGAACAGACTCAGGAAGAGTTCTTCCATACGTTCAATACTCTCTACGACGCTCAGAAGCAGATCGTCATTACCTCGGACCGTCACCCGAAAGGCCTGGCTACGCTGGAAGATCGTCTAGTCTCTCGCTTCGAGTGGGGCCTCATCACCGATATTCAGCCCCCCGACCTGGAGACTCGAGTTGCCATTCTGCGCAGGAAAGTCCGCGCAGACGGGATTGCTCTTGCCGATGACGAAGTACTCATGCAGATTGCCTCACGCGTGCCCACCAACATTCGCGAGTTGGAAGGGTGTCTCACACGTGTGGTCGCGTTCTCCTCCTTCACCAAAAGGCCGATCGATAACGATCTCGCCCGAGAGGTCCTCAAAGACATCCCTGAGACAGCATCCAGGCGCCTGACCATCGACATCATTCTTTCTGCGGTCGCGGAATTCACAGGTATCTCCGTGACCGAGATCATTGGCGACAAGCGCACCCGCCCGGTCGTTGAGAGCCGCCACCTCGCAATGTATCTAGCCAGAGAGCTAACCGACGCCAGCCTCCCAAAGATCGGGGATAGGATCGGCGGGCGCGATCACACCACGGTCCTTCACGCAGTGGAGAAGATCGCCAAGCTCATGCAGGAGGACCGTGGGATGTACAACCGCGTACAGCGACTCACTACCAAAATCAAGAGCGCTCAGTGATCTACCGGGGCCAAGACACCTCTTTTGCACATCGTTCTGTCAATAAGTACGGGAGAACATGTGCAAACAGAACCTCTCGCCATGACAACTTGGCGCCCCCACCGTCTTGGCTCCGCCCATCGCCTATTCATCCACAGTTGCGACGGGTTATCAGCTCTCCCTTTTCCGTCCAGTCAGCCTATCCGCTTCAGTTGTTAACATCTTCCACAAGGTCTATTACACTGACTACATACTTCTATCCAGATATTAATAATAGTAGTGGAACTCTGGTCCGACCCTAGTCCAGCGAGGAGCATCGATGAAACTCATCACCACTAAGCAGGCGCTGGTTGAAGGATTGGGTATCGCCAACAAAGCAGTGTCCTCGCGGAGCTCGATCCAGGTTCTTTCAGGTGTGCTCTTGGATGCTCGCGACGATGCGACAATGCTGTCCGCGACGGATATGGAGATATCAATCAAGGCGCCGGTGGCCGGACGGGTGGAGGAACCGGGATCTCTTGTGGTGCCGGCGCGAATTGCTACGGATATTGCACGCAGTCTGCCGGTTGGCGATGTGGTACTGGAGCAGAAAGCAGGGGAACCACAGCTTGAGATCCGGGCCGGAGAATCTGTGTTCACTCTGCACTCGCTGCCTGCGATTGACTTCCCGCAGTTGCCTGTGTTCTCGGGTCAAGGGTTTACGGTGGGAAAGCAGGCCTTTGTCGAGACGGTCGACAGGGTGGCCCCCAGCGCGTCTCGGGACGAAACACGGCCCGTGCTTACGGGCGTGCTTATCCAGTTTGGAAAAGACGCGGTGCAAATGGTCGCGACCGACAGCTACAGGCTGAGTATGAAGGAAACCCCAGTCCAATCCTCTGTGGCCGAGAATTTCCAGGCAATAGTCCCGGCGAGGACGCTGCTAGAGCTTTCTCGTATCGCCTCGGGCACTGAAGAGCCGACTCTTCGAATCGAGCCGACGGAAAACCAGGTCATGTTCCAGGTGGGAGGGGTTTCCCTGATCTCCCGCCTAATTGACGGGCAGTTCCCGAATTACCGGCAGCTCATCCCAGAAACATTTGACTACGAAGTACTTGTCGATCATGACGAGTTCCTCGAAGCAATCCGCCGTATCGGTCTTTTGGCGCAGAAGAACGCTCCTCTCCGCCTGCGCTTCGCCGAGAACACTCTCACGGTCTCTGCGGAATCTCAGGATGTTGGCAAAGCCCAGGAGGCCATGCCCATCCAATACTCCGGCGAAGTACTGGAGATCGGCTTCAACCCAGAGTTCCTCGAAGCAGGTGTAGCGGCGGTGAAAGAGTCGCCGGTGTACTTGCGGCTTATCAGTCCACTTCGCCCAGGATTGGTCAAAGGCGTGGGTGAGGACTTCCTCTACCTTGTCATGCCCATCCGTCTCAGCGACTAGCATCCGCGATGACGGCAGCGGGCGGGAAACCAGCCGGAACTGCGCCCGTGCAGGTGACGTTTCCGATAACCCTCGGTCAGTTTCTCAAAGTGGCCGGCCTCACCGCAACCGGAGGCGAAGCTAAGCAGTTGATCGCGTCCGGATTGGTCCATGTGAACGGTGTGGTAGAGACTCGCCGTGGCCGCAAACTTCTCCCCGGTGACGTGGTTAGTGGTCCGGGGGCGAGGGCTCAGGCGATAGAAGCCGTCTCCGCGCACCGCGGCCCCCGGCCTGGCTGCTAACGGCAATGGCCAGCGCGCTGCTCCGGCGATTGTCTCTGACAAACGTCCGCTCTCACCGCGACCTTGACCTGCGCTTAGCGCCCGGGCTGAACCTCTTAGCTGGTCCCAACGGAGCCGGAAAGACCACAATACTTGAGGCTGTCGTGCTATTGCTCCGGGGGACAATGCTACGCTCAGGTTCTCTCAAGGACCTGATTATGCAGGGCGAAGACTACCTGCGGGTCGAGGCTGACCTTAGTCTTGACGGAGTGGGCACAACGGCCGCCGCAGCTTACTCGCGTGCGGGCGAGCGCCGTCTTACTGCGGGTGGAGCTGAGCTCGCTGACCCTTCCCGCTGGCTGGAAAGTCTTCCGCTGAGGACCTTCTTGCCGGATGACCTGCGTCTCATCAAGGGTAGCCCGCGCCGGCGGCGAGAGTACCTGGATGAGCTTGCCGGCAAGTGCGACCAGGAGTACGGGCCCACCCTGCGGCGCTACAACGAGGCTCTCTGCCAGCGAAACACCTTGCTTCGCACCCGTTGGAGCGGCGTGGAAACGGCCCAGTTTGTCCCTTGGGAGCGGATTTTGGCCCAGACGGGTTTGGCGGTGACATCGTGGCGCGCGGGCGTCCTTTCTCGATTCATTGAGCCCTTCCAGAACACGCACGCTCTTCTGACTGGAGAGCCGCGGGATACCGTGCGCATCGTCTACCGCACGAATGTGGCCGATCTGGAGGAAGGTGAATACGAGGTACGCCTGGCCGAGAACCGGGGGGCGGACCAGCAACGGACCTTCACCCATTTGGGCCCACATCGGGATGACCTCCGCTTGATAAGACGGGACCTGGACATGCGCGAATGCGCCTCCCAGGGTGAGCAACGGACTGCTGTTCTGGCTCTGGTTCTTGCTGAATGGGGTTGCTACGCTGAGTGCTCAGGACGAGGCCTGTTGCTGCTCGACGACGTGATGAGCGAGTTGGACGACGAGCGGCGGCGAGGACTGATGGATATCGTCATGAAGGGTGGCCAAACCGTCATGACGACAACGAACCTGCGGTATTTCACTCGGCAAGAACTGGAGCAAGCCGCTGTGATTGAACTGACGAAGGCATGACCGCTATGCATGACGAGCAGCCACCGCGCAAGGCCGCTGAGCCCACAAAATCTTCGACTGCCGCCGGGAGCGCCTGTCAGGAATTCAAACGTCTGGGCGACCTCTTGGGCGATTTGGCCGTGTTGCAGCACGGGGTGGACACTTTTGGCGGCTCTCAGGACGTCAGGCGTCGGCTGGCACTTCTTTGGGCCGAGGCCGTCGGTCCAGAAATCGCCGCCAATGCGGAGCCGATTCACCTGAAGCAGGGCCGCCTGGTGGTGGCAACCTCGTCAAGCGCGTGGGCGCAGACCCTACAGCTCATGGCCGAACAGATCAAGGCTCGGCTCAGTACACTCTTGCTGGGGGCCGAGGTCACGTCCTTGGTGTTCCGACATGCGGGCTGGCAGGGAGGCGGAGCCGGGGCATGCGGCTTGTCGGCCGCGTTGGCCGCGGGGGAGAAGGCGCCTACCGCGACCCCCAACGGGATAGCCCGCGGGACCCTCCAGGGGAAGGCTCGTGGGGCGCTTTCTGGAACAGCGGACGAATCCGCAGGCGACGATGGTTTCGCCGCGATAAGGGAAGTCGAGGGGTTGGATCTCGACCCCCGTCTTAAGGCCAAGATCACCCAAGCGATGAGGGCTTCCTTTGTACGCGAAGAGCAGGATATAGGCTGCTGACAGCGTATTTTCAAGGGTGGGAATGCCAGCTCTGTGGTATGATGTTGATCAACATGGACTGCACCCCTCGGGCCGACAAATCGGCCGCTTTCCCAGTTCACCCGGGAGCATCACCAGCAAATGGCATGGATGCCTCGCGGCGCCCTTTTTTTGGGCATCGCGTTGGGCCAGGGAGAGACGAGATAGCAATACAGAGCATTTAGAGAGGTCTTCGCAGAGTTGGCAGAACATTCGTATGACGCCGGCGACATTCAGGTCCTGGAAGGTCTGGAACCAGTCCGCAAGCGGCCGGGCATGTATATCGGCTCGACCGGACATCGGGGCCTGCATCATCTGGTGTACGAGGTGGTCGACAACTCTGTGGACGAGGCGCTGGCGGGCTACTGCACCAGCATCGATGTCACTATCTGTCCTGATAAGTCGATAAGGGTGGGTGACAATGGGCGCGGCATTCCTGTCGGTCCCATGCCCCAGCAGAACAACCGGCCGGCAGTGGAGATCGTCCTGACGAAGCTGCACGCCGGAGGAAAGTTCGGCGGTGAAGGGTACAAAGTTTCCGGGGGTCTGCACGGGGTCGGTGTCAGCGTGGTCAACGCGCTGTCCGAATGGCTTACCGTGGAAGTCTGCCGGGATGGACACCGCTACCGGCAGACATACGCGCGGGGAGTGCCCACTGCGGACCTGCAGGACCTGGGTGAGTGCGGCGACGTGCTGGGGACGACGATCCACTTCCTTCCCGACGCTCAGATCTTCGACGATCTCAACTTCAACTTCACCACTCTCTCGCAGAGGTTGCGGGAGGTCGCCTTCCTCAACCGTTCGCTTCGGATAACCCTTCGAGACGAGAGGGAGGAGACCGGTGATGGGGAAATCTCGGCGCCTGGAGTAGACGACGACGGCGACTTGAGGGACGATCGCGAATCCGGTCTTGAGACGGCGGCCTCCTGTGCCGACTTCGTTGGTGCGGGCACATACACGCCTGGCTCAGGTGACGGCGGCGGGCATGCTGGCCCCAAGATCGTCACCTACTGCTATGACGGGGGGATCATAGACTTCGTCAAGCACATAAATACACACAAAGAACCGATACACCCCAGGGTGATCCACTTCGAGAGCCAAGAGGCTGACCATTATGTCGAGTTGGCCATGCAGTGGAACGCCGGGTACGTCGACAACGTGTTCTCCTTTGCCAACAACATCAACACTCATGAGGGCGGCTCACACCTGTCGGGTTTCCGGTCGGCAATCACCCGGACCATCAACGACTATGCACGTTCAAAAGGCTTCCTCAAAGAGAAGGAAGAGAACCTCAGCGGAGAGGACGTCCGAGAAGGGCTCGCTGCTATTCTCAGCGTCAAGCTGCGTGAACCCCAGTTTGAGGGCCAGACCAAGACCAAGCTGGGCAACTCCGAGATTCGCGGGTTCGTCGAAGGCGTGGTTAGCCAGAAGTTCGGCGAGTTCCTCGAGGAAAACCCCACGGAAGCGAAGCAGGTCATCAGCAAGACCGTCCAGGCAGCCCACGCTCGGCAGGCGGCCCGCAAGGCCCGCGATCTCACCAGGCGCAAAAGTGTGCTTGAAAACACGACACTGCCGGGCAAGCTGGCCGACTGCTCCATACGCGACCCTGCCTCCTGCGAGCTCTATTTGGTCGAGGGTGACTCGGCCGGTGGTTCGGCGAAACAGGCGCGCGACCGCAGCTTCCAGGCGATCCTGCCTCTGCGAGGTAAGATCATCAATGTAGAGAAGGCCCGGCTCAACAAGATCCTCTCGAACACCGAGATACAAGCGATCATCAGCGCGTGCGGCACCAGCCTGGCCGACGAGTTCGACCTGGGCGCGGCGAGGTACCACAAGTTGATCATCATGACCGACGCCGACGTCGATGGGGCGCACATCCGCACGCTCATCCTCACCTTCTTGTTTAGAAACATGGTGGAGTTGATAGACGCGGGATATGTCTACATTGCTCAACCGCCACTCTATCGGGTAACGCACAAGCGTCAGGACTACTACGCTTTCAACGACGCGCAACTCGACGAACTTTTCGGCCGCATTGGGCGGACCGGGATCACCCTGCAGCGGTTCAAGGGACTCGGAGAGATGAACCCGGAGCAGTTGTGGGAAACCACAATGAACCCCGACAGGCGGACTCTACTGCAGGTCACTGTGGACGACGCCGCTCTGGCCGACGAGATATTCAGTACGCTGATGGGAGACAACGTCGAGCCGAGACGTGACTTCATTACGGAGAATGCCCGCTATGTGAGAACGCTCGATGTCTAACGGCAGCATGCAGACTCTCGAGGGCCGGATAGAGCAGATCGAGATCGCGGAGGAGATGCGCGCAAGCTATCTCGATTACGCCATGAGCGTGATCGTGGGGCGTGCGCTTCCGGACGTTCGAGATGGACTCAAGCCGGTGCACCGTCGTGTCCTCTTCGGTATGCACGACTCCGGCATGCAACCCAACCGGCCCTACCGCAAATGCGCACGTATCGTCGGGGATGTCATGGGTAACTTTCACCCCCATGGCGACCAGGCCATCTACGATGCCCTCGTGCGGATGGCGCAGGACTTCTCCATCCGGTATCCCCTGGTCGACGGTCACGGGAACTTCGGCTCGGTCGACGGGGATGCCGCGGCCGCCATGCGCTACACCGAATGCCGTCTCGCCCGCATCGCCACGGAGATGCTCCGGGACATCGACGCCGAGACCGTCGATTGGACCCCCAACTACGACGAGAGCCGGGAGGAGCCCACGGTGTTACCGTCGCGCTTCCCCAACCTGCTCGTCAACGGTAGCTCCGGCATCGCGGTGGGCATGGCCACCAACATCCCGCCGCACAACCTGAGGGAAGCCGTCGCGGCGACCGTCGCCCTCATCGACGACCCCTCGCTCTCTAGCCTCGAACTCATGAAATACATAAAAGGTCCGGACTTCCCCACGGGCGGGCTGATAATGGGCAGCGCGGGCATACGCGAGGCCTACGAAACAGGCCGGGGCCGGGTCGTGGTACGGGCCAAGGCCCATTCTGAGCCCCTCAAGCAGGGCAAGACTGCCATCATCGTCACCGAGGGAGCGTATCAGGTGAACAAGGCCCAGCTAATCGAGAAGATCGCGGAGCTGGTGCGCGAGAAGAAGATCTCCGAGATCTCCGACCTGCGGGACGAATCCGACCGATCGGGCATGCGCATCGTTATCGAGCTGAAGCGTGAGGCTATTCCCAAGGTCGTGCTGAACAAGCTCTTCAAGCACAGCGCCATGCAATCCACCTTCGGGGTCAACATGCTGGCCCTGGCGGACGGGGTGCCGAAGACCCTATCGTTGCGGGACATGCTGCGCCATTACGTCGCGCACCAAAAAGACGTCATCGTCCGCAGGACCCGCTTTGAGCTCGACAAGGCCAAAAAGCGCGCCCACATCTTGGAGGGCCTGCTGGTGGCCATATCCAACCTGGACGAGGTTATCCGCATTATCCGGTCGAGCGAAGACGCGGAGGCCGCCAAGATGGGCCTCATGGACCGGTTCGGTCTCAGCGAGGAGCAGGCCCAGGCCATCGTCGACCTGAGGTTGCGCAATCTGACAGCTCTCGAGCGTCACAAGATCGAAGAAGAACACCGGGACCTGCTGGAGCGGATCGCCTACTTGGAAAGCCTGCTGGCGAGCGAGGCGTTGGTCTATGAGGTCATCAAGGAGGAGCTCCTAGAGATCCAGCAGATGTACGGCGATAATCGCCGCACCGAGATCCTTCCCTCCGAGGACGAGATCGATATCGAGGACATGATCGCCGTCGAGGAGATGGTCATCTCCATCACAGCGTCCGGTTATCTCAAGCGTCTGCCGGTTTCTACCTATCGTACGCAGCACCGGGGTGGGATAGGCGTCACAGGGATGAATCTGAAAGAGGGCGACTACATCGAGCACCTCTTCATCACTACGACGCACCATTTCCTGCTGTTCATCACCTCGCGCGGAAAGATCTACCGGCAAAAGGTGCATGAGCTTCCGCTGGGCAGCCGGCAAAGCAAGGGACGGCACGTAGCCAACCTCCTCCCGCTGGCCCAGGGCGAGAAGATCAAGGCTGTCATCGCCACTAAGGACTATACCGACGCCAAATACCTGGTCTTCGCCACGCAGAAGGGCATTGTCAAGAAGACCCGTTTCCTCGACTACGCGACGACTCTCAAGGCGGACGGCATCATAGCCATCAACTTGGAGGATGAAGACGAGTTGGTTGCCGTGCGTCACACCAGCGGCCATGACGACCTCATCCTTGTTTCGAGCGAGGGCAAAGCCATTCGCTTCCACGAGTACGACGTGCGGCCCATGGGGCGAAACACCATGGGCGTGCTAGGTATGCGCATCCCCGTAGGGCACGTTCTGGTCGGGATGGCCGTCGCCGAAGACGACGCAGACATCTTCTGCGTAACTAGCGGTGGATACGGCAAACGCACGCCGACCTCAAGCTATCCCACGCAGAGGCGGGGCGGTCAAGGGGTGATCACCATCAAAGATAGCCCGGACCGCGGCGACTTGGTGGGAGTGACCTCGGTGAGGGGCAATCACGAGCTGATGATCATCAGCATCGAGGGGACGGTCATCCGGGTGCCTGTAAGGGGCGTGCGGACCACCGGCCGCAATACGATGGGTGTGCGGGTGATGAATCTCCGCGGCGCCGACAAGGTATCGAGCATGGCCCGGCTCGTCGCCTCCAACGGCGGCAGCGAAGCGGCCGCCTCTTCGCTGGATGGCTTGGAACCCACCGTGGATGATCTAGAGGCGGGCGGGGACCTCGACGCTGATTTCGACGAAGGCGACCTCTCATCAGATGAGTCAGGCGAAGACCTGGACTGAGAACTCGTTTCAAAATGAAACCGCGGCCGCATATCGCCCGGCCATAAACCGCGCGTAAACCGGCGGGCGGAGCCGGTTCGCGCGTGCTGGGTCTGCTATCATCTTCCGGGCAAGAAACGGGGTTGCTCGCTGGTAGTCAAGGAGCACACAAGATATGTACTTCTGGTACTGGTCCCTGATCCTGCTGGTGCCGGCGCTTGTGCTAGGCATCTACGCTCAGGCAAAGGTTAGTTCCAGTTTCAATCGGTATTCCCAGATACGCTCCGTTCGGGGTTTGACTGGGGCGCAGGGAGCCCGCATGGTTCTCGATTCGGCCGGCCTTTCAGGGGTGGGCATCGAGATTGCGGGCGGTCGGCTATCGGACCATTATGACCCGCGCTCTCGAGTATTGACTTTGAGCCCGGATGTGGGCAACACGAACTCCTTGGCAGCATTGGGGGTTGCCGCTCACGAGGCCGGGCACGCCATTCAGCACGCCGAGCGATATGTTCCTTTCAAGTTCCGCAGCGCGCTGGTCCCAGTCGCCAACATCGGCACCAATTTCGGATTCATTCTCTTCTTCATCGGCCTGTTCTTCTTCCGCAGCGGTCTTCTGATGAATGTGGGGATCGTTCTCTACGCTGCCGCCGTGCTGTTCACGCTAGTGACCCTGCCGGTAGAATTGAATGCTTCCAGACGTGCCATGACCCTCCTCTCCGACAGGAGTATTCTCGTCGCCGACGAACTGGCAGGTGCGAGGAAAGTTCTGAACGCCGCGGCTCTCACCTACGTGGCGGCGGCGCTCATGGCTATCCTCCAGCTGGTGCGGCTTATCCTCATAAGCCGCAGATCCTAGCAGCCTTCTTGGCGCCGAATACATAACTGGGCAGGGGAGGTCCTGTGTCGGTACCGCGGCTCCTGTTGGTCCCAACACACCACACCGGGCTGGCGAATGCGTTGGCGGCTTCCGTTGCCGAGATCATGACCGCTCGGGGGCAAAGGGTGCGCTACCACCATCTGGGCCCACTTACCCCCATGTCGTCATGGGACCGCTGGGAAGGAGCGTCTTTCCTCGATCCTGCCTTATACGACGACGAGACCCTGCTCGCCCTCTATGGCGTTGCCACTCGTGGGGCGACGCTCTCATTGCTGTCATCCAGCCGGGGCGTCCTCGACAACGCCTTGGGTGTCAATTGGCTGCCGACTCAAGTGGCGCGGCTTCTGGACTGTCCGGTGGTGGTGCTCATGGATTGCCGGGGTTGGGGCACGGGCATCCGTGCGCTCGCGTCAGGTCTGAAAGACCATCTGACCGACCTCAATTTTGCCGGCACGTTGCTCACCGGTGTTGGCGGCCGCGACCACTTCGAGGTGCTACGCACGGTGATGTCTGAGGAGGGAATCCCAACTGTCGGCTGCCTGTTCGAAGGCGACGGCCCGGCCTGGGACGGTTCCCCCCCTGGACCCTGGGCGCTGCCCCTGGATTCGTCGCTGCTCGAGGCGGTCTCTCGCCAGGTCGACCTTGCAGAACTCCAGGCCATTGCCGGGCAGAGGGGATTCCTGTCGTCGCAAGGCTGGCTGACCGACCGCGGCGCGGGCGGCCCTCTCATCATGGTAGCGGGAGGGAGGGAATTCACTCCTTGGAGCCGCGACTCGATCGAAGTTCTGCGATCGGCTGGTGCACAGGTTCGCCGGCTGGATCTGGTTGAGGACTCTGGCTTCCCGCTAGAGACCTGTGGGCTGGTTCTTGCCGGGACACTGTGGCCAACCGGGGTCACCGATATTGCGCAGAATCGTCCGCTGTGCCGGGATCTCCGCGCGCGTATCAGCGAGGGCTTGCCCACCATCGCTATGGGCGGTGGCATGTTGTTGCTTCTCAGCAAAGTCCAGGATTCGCTCGGAAGAACAGTCGAGCTGACAGACGTCCTTCCCGCCGAAGGCGAGATCCTCTGGGATCTGGAGGAAGCAACCTATGTTGAGGTAACGTCAGAGCGGGCGAATTTGCTCCTCCCCCGGGGCGAGACCGTGACCGGCTGGCTGGGTACCGAGGCGGAAATCCTATATCCGGCCGGGGGTTGGGATCCGCCTCTGACGGTGCGGGGTGCGGGCTCTACCGTCATCCAAGCCGAAGGAGCGGGCACCTCGTCGCTGCTTTGCACGCGGATCTTTGTTCACATGGCAGCCAAGCCGGACGCGGCCCAACGTTTTGTCTCCGCCTGTGCGGACTATGGGATGCACCACCGCTAGGCGCACGCTCCCTATATGAGCGTGTCTGCGCCTCAGATTGTCTATCTTGCCTGACTGCGGTAGCCTACTTGGCCAAAACCAAGAACAGAACGCGGCAGGCGTCGGCGACAAGGAGGAACGTAGGTGACGGCCCCGGCTACAGACCCGGTCATCAAGCACTACCGCGAGCAAATATCCGACAATGATCTCAAGATCCTTGAAGCGCTCAACCGGCGCATCAAGCTAGTAAAGAGCCTCAAGGACTACAAAGAGAGCCATGGACTCGCCTTCTACGATCCCGCCCAGGAAGACTGGGTCGTGACCTACCTATGCCGGGCGAACCGCGGCCCGATCTCTAATGAGGGCCTGCGCGAGATCTACTCGGTCATCTTGCAGGTGGCAAAGCGGGAGGCTGCCGCATTGGAAGCGGACACGGGGGAATAGCCTCACATAGTCGGGGCGGATTCCGGGCAGCCGGGCGGCGGCCTACGTGGCCTGGAAGTCCTCGGGTGAGACCTCGTCGAGGAAATCCCTGAATTCCTTGACGATATCTTCGATTTCCCCCACCTCTTGGTCGAATTCGATCGCGTTGCTGTCCAGCAACTGACTGGAAGCAAAGATGGGAGCATCGGTCCTTACCGCAAGGGCGATGGCATCTGATGGACGCGAATCGACTTTGATTTCCTCGCCCTTTTCGGTCTCCAACTGCACAACCGCGTAGAAGGTGTTGTCCCGAAGCTCGGTCACAAGAACCCTGGCCACGCTGGCTGAAAGTTGGCCGATCACCGAGGCAAGGAGGTCATGGGTCATCGGCCGAGGCAGCTCGGCATTCTGCAACTTCATCAAGATGGCCGCCGCTTCCGGGTGGCCTATCCAGATCGGCAAAAACCGGTTTTGGCCCTCTACCCTGAGCAGAACAATCGGCTGTTTGCTCGAAACATCGAAGCTGACGCCATAAACATTGACTTTTTCGTAACCCTGCATAATCTCCTCGTTGGCCGTCCGACTGTAGGTTACCCCGATGTTGTCAAGTCGTCACCTCGACCCCACGCTCGCCTTTCTTGACATCACTTGGAATGCCGGTAAACTACCCGCGCACGGGCCTATAGCTCAGTTGGTTAGAGCGCACCCCTGATAAGGGTGAGGTCAGTGGTTCGAATCCACTTAGGCCCACTCTCTCGTCTGTTACTGCGGTCGGTAATTGAACGGCGGCGGGTTCCCGAGGTCCTGTTAGAATTAGGTTTGGGTTCTTTTGTGCCCGCACTTGGGGGATTAGCTCAGTTGGGAGAGCGCCGCCTTTGCACGGCGGAGGTCGCCGGTTCGACCCCGGTATCCTCCACTTTGGTTCCCAGGTTTGGCCCCGAGGGGGCAGGAGTGATTGTTCGCCGCATCTTGATCGCTGTCGACGGGACCGAGTCCTCCACCCGGGGGGTCGAGGCGGGCGTGGAGCTGGCCGCCCGCTACCACGCCGAATTGGTCCTTGTCACTGCTGTGTCGGTCCCGCAACACGTCGTCAAAGCTGCAAGAGTCGATGGACTCGAAGACTATGTAGAGAGAATGGGGCAGGAAGGTCTCTCCGCGGCTCTCGGCGTTCTCCGGCGACGCAGAGTGGGGGCCGAGGTCAAGATCGCCGTTGGCCCTTCGGCGGAAACCATCGTCGCTGAAGCGTCGCTGCCGGGGATCGATCTCGTCGTGATGGATAGGCGCGGCCGCACTGAGCCGAAGGACATTGTTCTCGGCAGCATCAGCGATCGTGTGGTGCGGAATATCGCGATCCCGATCCTCCTGATTCCCTAGCTTTCCCCGGCTTTTCGCGTGGCCTTCGCTATCGGAGGCCTTCAGGCCCTCCCAGTTTGACGAAGCTTGGATTCGTCCGCCTGCAACAGGATTATTGCCTGCATATTACGCTGTGAGCAGACGATTGCGTTTCACCTTTTAGATTTAGCAATGAGTATTGCAAAACCATTGCGATTGCTTTACAATGCAACTTGAGGACCATGACAGGCCAGCGGACAGCCCCGCCTATCATCATGACCGAGCGGACAAAGGCTCGAGTACGACTCCCCCTCCTCCTCGTTCTCACCCTAACGGGTCCGCCTCTTGCGGGGATGCGATCAGCTCCTGTCTGGGTCCTTTACATCGTCTTTGGTGTCCTCTACTCGTGCTGGGCACTTCGCCTGACTCAGACCTTCGCGGCCGACCGCCGCCTCGGGTACCTATTGGTCCTCACAGACACTGCTCTGCTCCTCCCGTTGGCCGCTTGGAGCTCGGGGGCCGCGCTGAAGACAATGGTTGCCGTTCTCTGCGGAGCCGGCCTAGCCATCACGTATCTCGCGGATAGCGGGCAGCATTTGCCGGCAGTAGATACCGGAGGGAAGAGAACTACACATGCGCGCCTCAGCACAGAAGGCATGAGCCGCGCTGCCCGCGTCAGGCAGGCCGACCCGGAGAGCGACCTGGAATCCGTGATAAGGATCAGACTGAGAGTCTACGCGGAGAACCGAGCTCGGTTCGGGCTCGTCGTTCTTCGCATTGTCCGCTTCCCAGAGTTTGTTTCCTACTATGGCGAGGATGCCGCGCAACGCATGATGTCCGCGATCGGCCGGCGAGGGATACGGTTGCTCGGTCAGGATTCACAGCGCTTCCCCCTGTCCGGAGGGCGCATAGCCTTTCTCTTTGACAGCGAGTCTGCGGCTGCTGGCGTGGCTGGTCGGGATGCTGACCTAGGCTGGAGCGAGCCTTATGACATTGAGGGCCTGGCAATGAGCTTGGGGCGGAAAGTGTGTGAGCATCTCATCGAGGGCCATAGAGTGGAATGTGTGGTCGGCTGGGCGTCGGCCCCGGTCGATGGTCTTAGTGCTGTGGATCTGCTGTCGGCCGCGGAAGCTGGGGCGCACAGCACTGCCGCTTTCCGCCGGGTCAGCGGGTCCCGCGTGCCTGTGCGGGTGATCTCCACGGTTGGCTCTGAAGGAGCCCGGGCGCAGCAGGGCGTTAGCGAGCGCGCAAGGACTGCCGTCGGCTAATCGGAGAGGGTTGTCTGTGATTCCGGGGCGCCACCTTTTGCTGTGGTATCGTTCCCCGCATGGGTTTCCGGATGGATCGAACAATCCTCAAGACCAAGACCATTGGTGTGCTCATGGGCGGGCTATCCGGTGAGCGAGAGATTTCCCTCCGATCTGGGGCCAACTGCTTAAACGCGCTGCAATCTTTGGGATATCGGGCCATCCGCATCGACGCGGTCCGAGATGTGGCTGAGCGCCTAGACGAAGAGGGCATCGAGGTTGCCTTCCTGGCCCTACATGGCCGCTACGGCGAAGATGGGAGCATCCAAGGGCTCCTCGAGATAATGGGGATCCCGTATACCGGTTCCGGGGTTCTCGCATCGGCACTGGGGATGAACAAGATCGCCGCGAAGAAGGTCGTCCGGGGCAGCGGGGTGCCGACCCCAGACTACTGCGAGATCCCGTTTGACGCCGAACCGGTTTCAGCAGCTGCTCAGGTTGAGACGGAGGTTGGGCTACCGGTGATGCTCAAGCCGGTCGAGGAAGGCTCCAGTCTGGGCGTCTCGAAGTGCAAGACCAGCGAGCAACTGCGGGCGTACCTGGGGCACGGCCTCGCCGAGTATGGCGCCATGTTTGCCGAGAAGTTCATCTCCGGCACGGAGATAACAGTGGGTGTGTTGGAACGGGCCGGGCGCGGCGAGGCCTTGCCGATCCTGGAGCTCGTGCCGAAGAACGAGTTCTACGATTATGAGGCCAAGTACACTGAAGGCATGACCGATTTCATCCTGCCGGCGCGTTTGGAGTCCTCGGTCTATGCCAAAGCCCAGGCTGTCGCGGTTGCAGCCTTTGCGGCCATCGGCTGCCGCGGATACGGGCGAGTGGACATCATGGTCGACAAGGAGGGCGTACCGTGGTTCATCGAAGTGAACACCCTGCCCGGGATGACCGAACTCTCCGACCTTCCCGCGCAGGCGAGAGCGGCAGGTCTCTCCTATGAAGAGCTCGTGGAAACCATTCTTCTTACAGCCGTTGCCTGACGCCTGCCGTTGAGGGCAGAGGAGAGGGGATCCGTTATGAGCACCCATCCGCCGGCCGCGCTTCCCGCCGGCCTTCTTCAAGAGCCGGTTCAACAAGCCGCCGGAGCCTCGTGCGGCGATGCGCTGCCGTTCACCGGTATTGTCGATGCCCATGTTCACGTCTTTCCGCCGGAGATCGTTTGCGAGCGGGCGGCATATCTCAAGCGTGACGCCTGGTTCCGAAATCTCTACTCCGATCCGCGCGCGCGTATGGCCTCCGCTGAGGACGTCATCCGGGAGATGGATGATTGCGGCGTCGCGACCTCAGTCGTGTTCGGCTTTCCCTTTGCCGACCCTGGTCTTTGCCGGTTGGTGAATGACTACGTTATCGAGGCCGTGAGGGCCCACCCTGGTCGCCTGGCGGGACTGGCCTGCGTCGCTCCAGACTCTCGAGAGGGCGTCGACGAGGCTGAGCGTTGTCTAGATGCCGGCCTGCGCGGCTGTGGCGAGTTGGTGGTGCGGGACGGGGGCCTCGAAGGAGGCTGGCACGATCTGGCGGTCTTTCTAGCAGAGAGAGATGCTCCCCTCTTGCTGCATGCCAATGAGCCCGTGGGCCACCTGTATCCCGGCAAAGGACGGTTCCCGGTTGATATGTTCGCCGCATTCGCGAGCGCGCATCCGGACCTCACTCTTGTGCTGGCCCATATGGGGGGGCGGCCTTCTCTTCTATGAGCTCATGCCCGAGGTACGGCAGGCCCTTTCCCGGGTTTACTACGATACATCGGCGGTTCCGTACCTGTACGACTCGAGAGTCTATCCGGTGGGTGTATCGTGCGTCGGGCGGGGAAAGATCATTTTTGGCAGCGACTTCCCACTCCTTTCGCCCGCCCGGTATCTCGACGGAATCAGCGAACTTGGTTCTGAGATGCGAGAAGCGGTGCTTGGCAACAACGCTCGGGAGGTGTTCGGCCTGTGAGCGAAGACGCTGGCCGAGAGAAGGATCTCAGGCGGCTGCTGGAAAGCCTCGTCGCGGGGGAGAGCGGCCTCGATGATGTTCTCGAAAAGCTGCGTCTGCTGCAGGTTTCGCACCTTGAGGACTTTGCGAAGCTCGACCTCTACCGCGACCTGCGCAAGGGCGTGCCCGAGGTTGTCTTGGCGCAGAGTAAGACCGACGAGCGATTGGCCGCAATCGTCAAACGGTTGCTGGAGGCGCGCGGGCTTGCCCTGGTGAGCAGGCTCACGGCGGAACGGGCGGAGATCCTGCGGGAGACCCTGGATGGGGCGCTTGAGTTCGATTATGAAGCAGCAGCGTGTACGCTATCAGCGCGGGCGGTCTGGTACCGGTTTCCCGAGGAGAAAGGCTGCGTAGGTCTGCTGACAGCGGGGACCTCCGACATCCCTGCGGCAGAGGAGGCCGTCCTGGTGATCAGGCACATGGGCTGCCGGATAGAGAAAGCCTACGACGTGGGCGTGGCGGGAGTTCACCGATTGCTGGAACCCCTTACGCGGATCATCGAGGCCCGAGCGGATGCCTTGGTGGTGGCCGCCGGCATGGAAGGAGCTCTACCCTCAGTTGTTGCAGGTTTGGTGGATATCCCCGTTATAGGCTTGCCAACATCCACCGGCTACGGCCTGGGAGGAGACGGAACGGGTGCGCTCTACTCCATCCTGCAGAGCTGCTCACCAGGGCTGGTGGCCGTGAACATAGATAACGGAGTGGGAGCGGGCGCAGCCGCTGCCCTGATCGCCCGGCGCACAGGCTCAGCGCGCCTGCAGAGCGGATGAACCGCGGGTCACGCTAACAGAAAGGCGCAGTGCTGAATTCCTCCGGCGTCTTCTCGCGCAGGCCAAACTGGTGCTCCAGGTGGTCGGCGATCCTTGTTGCCGCGTGGCCGTCCCCGTACGGGTTGATGGCGGCAGCCATCTTGGCGAACTCTCTTTTGTCCGTCAGAAGCAGAAGCAACTCCCGAGCGATGACCTCGTCGTTCGTTCCTACCAACTTGGCAGTTCCCGCCTCGATCCCCTCCGGGCGCTCGGTGGTGTCACGCATTACCAACACAGGTTTACCCAGCGTGGGCGCCTCCTCCTGAATCCCCCCGGAATCCGTAATTACGACGTCAACCGCTTTCATCAAGTGGACAAAGGCTTGATACGCCAAGGGCTCGCTGAACACGACCTGCGTGACTTGCCCCAGGGCCTCTCGGAACGTCTTACGAACAACCGGGTTCAGGTGGATGGGAAAAATGAAGGTTGTCTCCGGGAGAGCTTCGGAGACTCGCTTGATGGCAAGAGCCACCCGCTCCATGGGTGCCCCCCAACTCTCACGGCGATGGACGGTGACAAGCACCTTGGGGCCAGACCTCCCGAGAGCGGCAGCCACCCGCGGCTCCCATGGCGGAGCCGGGGTAGCCGCTGTCGCCACCAGCGCATCGATCACGGTATTGCCGGTCACGAGGATCTTCCCCCGCGCAACCCCCTCCCAGAGCAGCGCTTCCCGAGCCGCAGGGGTGGGAGCGTAGAAGATGTCCGCGACGCGGTCGGCCAGGCGCCGGTTCATCTCTTCAGGATAAGGGCTGTAAACGTTGTCGGTCCGCAGGCCTGCTTCAACGTGGGCTACCGGGATCATGCGGTAAAACGCGGCCAGGGCGGCAGCGAAGGTCGTGGTGGTATCGCCGTGGACGATGACGAGGTTGGGCCTTTCGGCCTCGAGCAGAGGGTCGATGCTTTTTAGCACCGCAGACGTCACGTGCCCCAATGTCTGCTGCTCGCGCATGACCTTCAGGTCATAGTCCACAGGCAGAGCAAAGGCCTCCACCACTTGGTCCAGCATCTCCCGATGCTGCCCGGTGAGGCACGTGACCACGTTGAAAACGGCACGGCGCCGGAGCTCGAGGACAACCGGGGCCATTTTGATGGCCTCAGGGCGTGTGCCAAAGGTGATGAAGATGGTGCGGGCGCTGGCCTGCTCGCCCGCGGAGCGGTGGGTCGCTCTATCTGCGGGGTTTACACGGTCGCCTGTTATCTCGGCGCTGCTCAATCTAGGTGAGTGCTCCTTGTTTGTGAAGTTCGGTCCGCACGTCAGCGGCCGGCAAGTCGGCCGGCCGCACGCTCTTGCGGACGCTGAGCGTTGCTGCGACACCGGCCGCCTGGCCCAACGCTATAGACACCGGCGATATCCGTGTGGAGCCCAAAGCCTCGTGGGTCACCGAAATACACCGGCCTGCCATGAGGAGGTTGTCGAGATCCCGCGCCACGATGCAGCGATACGGGATACCGTACCAGTCTCCGATCGAGAGGTATACCGATTGGACGATGCCGGCACCCACCGAGCGATGCAAATCTACGGGATAGTAGCCGCGGGCTATCGAGTCATCCGGCTTGAGCGCCTTCTGGATATCCACCGCAGTCAGCTGGTAGTACCCCGCCAGACGCCGGCCTTCCCGCAGATACGGCCGCTCTGCCAGGCGGACTATCCGGGAACTCTCAAAGCCGGGGACCCGGGACCGGAGGGCCTGATGGATCTGCTTGTTCTGGGTCTCGAGGGTGGCGAGGATCTGAGCGAGCCCTCCCGGTTCGAGATGGTTACCATAGGTCTCGCTTGCAGATATGGACACCGTGTTAGGCCACATATTCCGGTCGATGAGGATGCCTCCCTGAGCCGGGCCCTCGACGGCTCCCGTGCCCTGCAGTTCACTCATGAGATGGCGCAACCCCACGATGCGGTACTCCTCCACCTGACTGCCTTCAGCTCGGGCGTATGACCACAGTTGATCCACATTCACCGGAGCAGCGAAGAAAATGAGGGTCTGGCCCTGAATGAAGCCGGTGTCCCGATCGCCCAGCCAATACGTGCACCCGGCCAGATAACCCAGATTGCCATCACCCGTACAATCGATGAATGCTGACGCTGTGATCTTGGCGAGCGTGGTTTGTTCGCGCACCAGCACCGACTTGATGGTTGTACCGCCGGGCGGTCCCGGCGAGGACCCAGTGGCTGCACTACTTGAAGGGGCCGTGCCGGACGCGGCGACCTCCACCCAGATCGCCCTCGCGCCCAGACGCACGTCGACGCCTGCCTTGCGCGCGAGCGCCAATGCCCGGCGGCGCAACGCATCGGGGTCGCAAGGCGTGGTCAGCCCCGTTTGCTCGCCGGGAAACACGGCGTCTCCCTGGTCAGAGAGACCGCGAATGAGCTTAGTGTACCAGCCTTCTACCATCAAGCCTCCACCCCAGCCGACTCGATCCAGGCTCACGAGACCTCTCGTCACGTTCCCACCGAGGATGAAAGCCTCCTCTACCAGCACCACTCTTGCGCCCATCTCCGCCGCCACCGTAGCGGCGGCCATCCCCGCGGCTCCTCCGCCCACGACGCAGATGTCGGTCGTGATCTCGACTGGGGCCTCTTCGGGAGAGGGAAGAAGAGTAGGGGAGGGAGCTTGATAGGCGGCGGGCTCAGCGCCCAGAGGAAGGTCGTTACCTGGTACCGTGCCGGTGACCATGGGCCCGGGAAGCGTCGGAGAGACCGTCTGGCCAGGACTGCTTTCTTTAGGGCCGCAGCCTGACAGACCGTAGCCACTCAGGCCGCCGACTGCGACCCCGAGGCTGACGGCTCCCGCCGCTTTGAGGAAGCCCCGGCGCGAGATGAGCCGCCGCTCCTGCGGGGCACCATCCTCAGTCTGCATGTCGTCCGTATGTGTCATGGACTTCGGACGGACTCTAGCCCACCGCCTTGTCAAGAGCAAGTGTGCGAAGCTGATAGAATTCGAGCGACCTTCCCATGGCAACGACCTTAAGGATGGTGCCGATGAGCCGCTTTCTTGACGAGCGGGGGCGCATCTTCGGTAAAGTCAACATCATTGACATCTTGGTCCTCCTCGTGATTGTAGCGGTGGTGGTCTTCGCTGTCGTAAGGCTGACAGGGAACGCCGCGACTACGGTTCCCGTACGAGTGACGTTTCAAGTCAAGGAGATTCGCAATGCGGATGCTCGCAGCCTGCAGACCTACTGGGAATCGGGAGTGACTCTGAGCGAAGAATCGGGGACCGTACTCGGCAAGGTCCAGGAAGTGACGGTCACCCCGACCCGGGAAGAGTACCTCACCTCTGACAACCAGCTTCAGGAATTCGATTCCCCGATCCTTAGCGACGTCGACGTCGTCGTCCTCGGAAGTGCCCAGCGCTCCAATACATCGGCCCACATCGGCAGCGTCTCGGTGAATCGCGGCGACAAGGTAGTCGTCCTGGGCGGTCAAACGAAGGAGGCCATGATCGTTACCGATCTGGTCTGGAATCCGGAGTCGGTCAAGTAGGGGCGCGGGCTTCGAACTCAGCGACAGCAACGACTGGGGCGCGGCCGTGAACGTTCTCGATAGCTCGCTGGCATACCGCTTTGCCGCCTGGGTAGTGAACGGCTTCATGGTTTCCGGTCGGGATTCCTTCGCAGGCCGGTTTTTGATCGCATTCGCGCAGGGGATCTCTCGGGCGTGCGCCGGCAGCGTGTCGCTCGGGTTGCGGCGGGCGGGCGCACGCCCCCTTACCCGAAGCGGTCACCCTGTGGTGCTACTGGTTATTGCCAGGCCCTATCTCTGGCTTCGTGGGGTATTGGCACCGGTCGCCGCATACGGCCGCCTGCGGGTCCGGGAGTCCAGGTTCGCCCGAGGAAACTGGCTGGTGGTTGTAGGTGCGGGCGCATTTGCGCTCGGGTGCGGCCGGCTGTCGGCGGTATTTCGTGAGGGGGTCACGGCAGGCCGGGTAGTGGTCGTCGTCATATTGGTTGCAGGCGGAGCTCTACTGGCCGTGAGCGCCCCGCGGCTTGTCTCGGCGCTGAAGTCGAGCCTGCTTGTGCGTGGCACCCGAAGGCTGGCCGTGGGGGTAGTCCAGGGTGGACCCAAGGGCGCCCTCGCCGCTGGTGGCCAAGCCGCTGACGGTGGCCGTGGGACCACGTCTGCGGGTGAGAGCGTCCCGCGGACCGCGGCCGCAGCGAGGCGCATCAGCCGGGACCCTCTCCTGCTTGCGTCGATAGGCCTCGCCCTTGCTGCGGGACTGGCCGGCGGGATTTCAACGTCGGTTGGACCGGCGCCGATCGTCGCAGTGGGAGCGGTCATTATTCTCGCCGCGCTGGTACTTCACCGGCCCGAGGTCTTCTTCCTGGTGGGCGCCGCCTTCCCTTGGGTCGATTGGGCCGCCCGGCATTCGCTGGGCGGGCTGGGGGCGGCCTGGGACGATGCCTTTCTCTTGCTCTCGATCGCGCTACTCGTGTGGGCTGTGCTCTTCCTGAGACGAGCAGAATTGTGGACGGTGCCCGTTCTTCTGCCGCTAATCCTAGCTTTCGTGGCGGCTATCGGCTCGGTGGTCGTAAATCGGGTACCGGGGAACGTGGGCATTTTCGCCCTTCGGGTGCTGTTTCAGCCCATTCTCTTCTATCTTCTAGGTTTCCTCTTCCCCAAGAACAAGCGCTGGATACAGTGGGCTGTAAGCCTGTTCATCGTGGCAAGTGTAGCGATGGCATTGCATGGCTTATATCAGTATGTGACCCACGCACCCATGCCTGCATCATGGATCGACGTCCATGAGGGCGACATTAGCACCAGAGCGTACTCGATAGTCGAGAACCCCAATGGACTGGGAGCATTTCTTCTGTTGGGCACCTTACTCACGTTGAGCCTGGCTTTACGTTCCAG
>JAMDEO010000086.1:14021-21742 GCA_023483915.1 Actinomycetota bacterium | reverse complement strand
CCGCGGCGGTGGTTGTGGTCGCCTCGGTGCCCGAGCCGCAGCCGGCAAGGACTGCCGTGAGCAGCAGCGCGACCAGCAGTAGCACCGCTCCCGACCCTCTCTTCGTGACCCTCATAGTGCTCATCCTTCTCGTCTCCTTCTCACGCCATACTGTCAATGGCTTGCTTTCGGTTCCCAGCGCCGAAACATCGGCCATGCGCCTCCTCCCCCCCCGCTATGGAGGATTGCTTCGGATGAGCCCGGCAGACAGGTTTTCGCGCCACGCGGCGGCCGCACGTGCGACGAAAGAGCGTTGAGGCCCCAATCGGGTTCCTTCCTTGTTTCCCAGAACCTTTCCCCCCCGGGATGTTCCGGACAGTGTGAACCTGCACTGAGCTCTCTCGCGAAGCGGGTATCAGCAAGAGCAAGGGTCTCGCCATCCTGAATACGCTCCGCAGCGCGTTGTGCTGTACTGTCTACATCAATCTTGTAGCCTTGTCAAGGCAAGCCGGGCTGTGGTGCGCCGTGAAGACACGGCCCTTTCGAATCGTCAGCTGAATAGCGGGCGAGAAAGCGGGAAGTGCAGGTTCACACTGTCCATCAATGGACCCAGGCGGCGGCTGATCTCGGGCCCTGCGGTCACGAGTCCCTCACCGATCTCGGCGGCCTTCTCTCTGCCGAAGTGCCCCACCGCCACGAGGCAGCCGACCACACGAGACGTCTCCATGGCCTCGCCCGGCGAGGCGGAGACCCGCAGAACGGCTGCCACCGCATTCAACCCTGACCACGTGGTCCCGAGGCTCTGGCCGTACCCGGTCCTACGCGCCTCCTCTATATCGGTTCGGAGCGCAGCCAGGTCGATCTTCTCGTTCCCGGTCTCCGACGCGAGCAGCACTGAGTCCGGAGCCAGGCGCCGCTCGACCTCTTCCGGGGACATCGTGGCCAGGATGGCACGCCCATGCGCTCCCCAGGGGATGGGATATCGGTTGCCCACATTGACCGCGACGTAGGCCCCTCCGGGAGCGTGCCGCCGAGCCACCACGAACACCGACTCGCCCGAGAGCACGGTGAGAAGCATGGTGCACCCGTTCGCCATGGCCAGTTCTTCCAGGAACGGTCCGGCTTCCTGGGCCAGGTCTGTGTGGTTGAGAAGGGAGCGAGACAAGAGCAACAGATTGGGACCCAGCCGATAGGCCTTCGTGCGATCGTTCCGGGTCACGAGGCCCGAGCTGCGGAGCGTATTCAGGATGGCGAGACCCTTGCTCTTGCTGATACCCGCTTCGCGAGAGAGCTCAGTGAGCGAAGACTCTCCCCCGACCATGTTGGCCAGCAGGAAGAGAATCCGGGTCGCTTGGTCAACCGCGGGGACCATCTGGAGGTATGTCTGGTCCTGAGCTTTGGATTCAGTTGACTCTACCGGGTTCTCCATAACGTCCACTCTCCCGCTTCACAGGTAGCTCACTCGATCTCAACGAGGCCTCGCGGCCATGGCCGATCCCGCAGCCGACAGCTTCGCCCTAGGATACTGGGGGTTAGTTCTCGTCGTACGCGTGCTCAAGCAGGCTCTCGACCACCTCCAGCGTCGTCGGCATGGGCGCGAGGCCCAGCCCGAGCTGCATGACCTCCGGGGCGATCGCCAGGACCTGCTCCTTGCTCAGCCCCTGCGCCCTCAGGTTAGGCAGGTCGATCTCCTGCAAGAGCCGCCTGATCTGCTCGGCTGCGATCCTCCCGATCTCGGCGGGAGAGGCCCCCGGAGACACGGTGGCGCCCAAGGCTCCGGCGATGTAGGCCACCTTCTCCGGCACGGCTGGCGCGACATAGTCCACCACCTGCGGAAGGCAGGTGGCGCAGGCGACGCCGTGCGGGATATGGAAGTTGGCGCCCAGCGGCTTCCCGATGTCGTGCCCCAGATGGCAGAGCGGACCCGAAAGCGCCATCCCCCCCAGCGACGCGGCCAGCATCATGCCCTCCCGCGCCTCGATGTTCCCGCCATCCCGACAGGCGGTCGCCAGGTGTTCGCCGACCAGGGCTATGGCCTCCCGCGCGATGACGTCGCTGAACCTGTTTGAGAGCTTGGACGTGTATGACTCTATGGCGTGGCAGAGCACGTCGGCCCCCGTGGCCGCGGTGATCGCTACAGGCAGCGTGAGCGTCAGCTCTGGGTCGACGATTCCGAGGCTCACGGCGCAGCCGATCCCCACGACCACGTTCTTGACTTTCTTCTCGGTGTCCGTGATCACGCCGCCTGGGGTGGCCTCGCTGCCGGTCCCTGCGGTCGTGGGAATGACCACCAAGGGCTTGCCCGGCGTGGTCACCACGCCTTGACGCCCGAAGTACTGGTTGATGGGAGGAGGATTGGAGAGCAGGAGCTTCGCTGCCTTCGCGGTGTCCAGCGAGCTCCCGCCGCCCACACCCACGACGCCGTCCACGCCCTCAGCCACTCCCAGGGCACCGGCCTCTTCCACCGACCAATCCGGTGGATCGGGTAGCACCCGGTCGTAGCGCACCGTCTCGATGCCGGCCGCATGGATGCTGTCGAGGATGCGGTCCGCTATCCCCGCGGCCGCCACCCCTTGGTCGTACACCACGAGGACCTTGGTGCAGCCTAGGGCTTTCAGCCGTTCCCCGGTCTCGGCCGACACGCCCCGTCCGAAGAGGATCGGGTTAGGACTGGAGAAGATGCTCGGCACGTCGTTACCTCCCGAATCTGTGGATGAATGTCGTGGCGCGCGCAGCGCCGGCGTGGGTGTCAGTCATGGGGCGACCGCGGATTCGACCCGCCCGGCGTACGCCTGTTCGAGGATGGTGGTCACGTCGCTGGGGCGGACGGCGACCGGGGAGAACACGAACGGGGATACCTGGCAGATATGCGGCACGGCGGCCAGGAGCTGCTGCTTGTCCGGCACGAAGCTCGCCAGTGAGGGAAGCTCCACGCGCTCGCGCAGATCGTAGATGCGTCCGTAGGCGGCCTGCCCGATCTGGTCCGCCGTAGCGCCAGGAGACAGCGCCGGCCCCATGCACTCGGCGACGAGCCTCACCTGCTCGGGAACGCCCGGCGCGACGAAGCGCATGCTCTCCGCCAGGGTCGCCGCGCAGGCAAGGCCGTGCGGGATGCCGCAGAGCGATCCCAAAGGCTGACCCAGTTCGTGCGGGATATGACAGAACGGTCCCAGGATGGACATCGCGGCCAACGTGGCCGCCAGCTGCAGCTGTTCGCGAGCCTCGATGTCGCCTCCGTCGTCGTACGCGAGCGGCAACGCCCGGCTTATCAACGTTATGGCTTCCTTGCCCAGCACCCTGCCGAATGCATTCGGGGCTGCCGACGTGAGCGCCTCAGCCGCGTGACACAAGGCGTCGAACGCAGTCGCGGCCGTGATCGCGGACGGAAGACCGACCGTGAGTTCCGGATCGACGATCGCCAGCGATACCGGACAGATGATGATCTGCTTCCGATGGTTCTGCGTGTCGGTGATCACACCGCCTGGCGTGGCCTCGCTGCCCGTGCCTGACGTGGTGGGAATGACGACGATCGGCTTCAGTGGCTGCAGGCCGGCGGGCGGGGGCGCGTCCGGGCGTGCATAGTAGCGGCCGATGGGGCCGGGGTTGGTCAGTAGGAGACAGGCCCCCTTGGCGGTGTCGAGCGAGCTCCCGCCACCAACGCCGACGATGCCGTCGACCCCCTCCGCCACCCCGAGAGCCCCGGCCTGATCCACCGTGGTGTCCGGCGGGTCGGGGAGCACTCCGTCGAAGCAGACGGTCTGGATGTGCGCCGCGTGAAGGTGACCAAGAATGGTGGCGGCGACGCCCGCGGCCTCAACGCCCTTGTCGTATACGACCAAGACCCGAGAGCATCCGAACTCTCTCAGCTTGTCACCCACCACCGCGGCCGCGCCGCGTCCGAACAGGATGGGATTCGGACTCGAGAACACGCTTGGCACGACCGTTCCCCCTGGGTTAGAGCTTCACCGTCTGAGACATGACCTGCTGCGGCACCCTGAATGCGGCGCCCGCCATCTCCGAAGCCTCCGCGTAGAAGAATGCCGGCAACACATCGTCCCCGTCCTGCCAGCCGGCCGCCCGGTTGAACTCCTTCTCCCATCGCAGTGTCCGATCACCGAGCTCGAGGAGGCGGTCCACGGATGGGTCTCCCCCGTACTCGGCCGCATAGAGCGCAGCCAGGATGGCCAGATGCTGCTCAAGGAACAAGGCGGCGAAGATACACATGAGATTGTCGTACGTAGCGAAGATGCGCTGGATGGCATACGAGACCGCGCATATCTCTTCAGGCGTCATCTCCTCGAAGGTGCCGAGCGACGGACAGGTGGTGTGGTCGGCGCCCTGAGCCCCCCCGGCGAACGCGACCCCTGTGGGAGCCGCTCCACGAATGTCGTACCCAGGTATGGCCATGTGGTGGACGACAGGGATACGGTCGGCTCCCAGGTGCCTGCCCACGGCCTCGGTTCCGGCTCCCATGATTCGCCCGAACTCGGTGGCCTCTCCCATCTCGCGCAGCAAGCCCATAGCCGCCTCCGCGTCCCCCCAGGGGATCTTCCCGGCCTCCATGCAGACGCCGAGCGTGGCTCCGGTCTCGATCGTGTCAACACCCAGATCGTCGCAAAAATGATCTATCCGAGCGATGGCGTCGAGATCGGCTATGAGCGTGTTCGCGCCGCAGAGCGCGATGGTCTCGTACTCCAGGCCTCCGGTGACGTACTCCCCGGCCTCGTCCATGACTTGGTTGGAGCACCGGATGCGGCATCCGGCCTGACAGGCGCGCCCAGTCTCGCCGCGCGCTCGGACGATTTCCATGAACCGCTCCGGGTAGATGCGATCGATGTCCACCATGTGTTTCCCCGAGAAGTTCCGCACCGGGAGGACGCCGTTCGCGTGATGCAGCCGCACGGCTGCCGGAGTGCCGGTGTGGCGGATCTCGTGCACCGCGGCGCCATCGCCCAGGACCTGGTTCAGCTCGGCCTTGAGACGCTCGAACTCTTCCTGGTTCGCGAGCGCCGGGGTCGCACGGACTGCAGGCTTCTCGAATATCACCGCCTTGACCCGCTTGGACCCCATGACCGAGCCGGTGCCGCCCCGGGCCGCGGCCCGGTTGGGATAGTCGGTGCCGTACTCGGTCACCTGCACGCTCGAGTTCTTGTAGCCGCGTTCGCCCGCCAGGCCGATCGAAGCGACGGCGATCCGGTTGCCATACCGCTCCTTCAGGCGTCGCACCAACTCGTAGTTGTTCAGCCCCTCACAGTCGCCGGCCGGCTCGAGGGCCGCTGTCCCATTCGCGTCCACGTGGACGATCCACATGCCCTCTTGCTGGGGGCTCCCTTGGAGGAGCATCATGCGCAGGCCGTGCTGTGCCATGAGAGTGGAGAAACTGCCGCCGACGTTCGCCTCCTTGATGCCGCCGGTCATCGGACTCTTGCACCCGACCGAGAGCCGGTTCACACAGCCGACTCCGGTCGCGGCGAGGGCGGTGGTGGCGAGCACTAGGGTGCTCTCCGAGCCCAGAGGATCAGCCGAGGGATCCATCTCGTCCAGCAGGACCCTGGCCACCAATCCGCGTCACCCGAGACCGACGTACTCGTACTTGAAGGGCTCCTCATGGCACGACCGGGAGGTCATATCTACGCGAAGTGTCTTCCACATGGGGGGCACCTCTCTCGTCTGGACTTGCGGTACCGCGGTTCCGTCCACTACACTGTGTTCAGTATTCGAGTGCAAGCAGCCTACCGGGCGGGGGGCCCACTGTCAACGAGTGGCTCACCGAACCACCGCACGAGATGGTGTATCGCCGCTGTCGCGAGGAAACAGAAAGGGCGAGATGCTCGGTCACATGGGGAAATCGCTGAGAGTGGATCTGACGAGCCACGTCGTCACCGATGAGGTGCTCACAGAAGAGTACTTGAAGAAGTGGATGGGGGGCACCAGCCTTGGGGTGAAATTCATGTTCGATGAAGTCCCCCCCGAGACCGACTGGGACGAACCCGAGAATCGCGTCTGCCTCTCCACCGGCCCGCTCGCCGGGACGACGGTGAAAGGTTCGGGGACCATCGGGGTGGTGACGAAGGGCGCCATGACGAACGGCCTCGCTGCGAGCCAGTCCAACGGCTTCCTGGGGGCGTTCCTCAAGTTCAACGGCTACGACACCATCGTCGTTCAAGGCGCCTCGTCGGACTGGCTCTATCTATACCTCGACGGCGAGGGCCACGCGGAACTCCGCAGCGCCGAGCACCTGGTGGGCCTTGACACCACCGAGACACAGGACGCCCTGCACGCGGAGTGGGGCACCAAGTCCGCCCAGATGAGCGTGTACTGTATCGGCCCGGCGGGTGAACACAAGGTCAAGTTCGCCATGTTGACCGGTGACTATGGGCATGTCGCCGCGCACAACGGAATCGGCGCGGTGTTAGGTTCGAAGCGCCTGAAGGCCATCGCCGTGAAGAGGGGCAAACAGCCCGTAGAGGTGGCGCACAGACAAGAACTCAAGGACTTGGCCAAACTCATCAACGATAGAGGGAGATCCACTCCCCTGGGACGCGACGGGTCCTCCTTCGGTACGAACATGGGGCACATCCCCCTGCATTCCCTGGGGGCTCTGCCCGTCAAGAACCTGACCACGAGCGTGTTTCCGGAGCACGCGAAGTTCGCCGCGCCGCTCCTGCGCGAGCGGTTCGAATACAGGAAGCGCCCCTGTTGGGGCTGCAACTGGAGTCATTGCGGCACCTGGACGATCAAAGAGGGACCCAACGCCGGGTTCTCAGCTGATGAGCCCGAATACGAATCCATGGTGGCCATGGGCTCACTGGTCGGGATCACGGAGCCGGAAGAGACATTCATCCTCGCGGACAAACTGGACCGCTTGGGCATGGATGCGAATGAGACCGGCTGGGCGGTGGCCTGGGCCATCGAATGCTACGAGGAAGGCCTCTTCACGAAAGATCGCACCGGTGGGCTCGATCTCCGGTGGGGGAACGCGAAAGACATCGGACGGCTGCTGGAGGATATCGCGACGCGGAAGGAGGGGATCGGCGATCAACTCGCCGAAGGCGTTCGGCTCGCGGCCAAGCACGAAGGCGGCGAAGCGCAGAGACGAGCCGTCTACACCGAGAAGGGCAACACGCCGCGCGGACACGATCACCGGGCGGTGTGGGACGAGCACCTGGATACGTGCGTCTCGAGCACCGGCACGGTCGAGGTATGCGGAGGCGGGATAGACGTGACCCAGCACGGTATCGAGCGTGTCTCTGATCCCTTCTCCTGGGAGCAGATCGTGCGAAGGAACGTCGCCGTCGCCGGTCGCCGGGTCTTCGAGGACAGCCTGGGCATCTGCCGCTTGTCGGCGTGTGAGGACATCCAATCGACGGTGCAGGCCCTAAGTCTGGTCTTCGGCCAAGATTACACGTATGAGGAAGCCATGGTGGTCGGGCGGCGGGCGATCAACCTCATGCGACTCTATAACCTCCGAGCCGGGATCTCAGCCGAGATGGACCGGCCTTCGGAGCGCTACGCATCACCCGTGTTGGATGGACCTGCGCGGGGCAGGGACATCGGCGTGGTCACGGAAGACATGAAGCGCCTGTATTACGAGCTCATGGGTTGGGACACCGAGACGGGCACACCCCTTCCCGCCACGCTGGCGGCGTTGGACGCGGTGTAGCCTCAGGTCGCGCTGCGTATTCCGCGAAACCGGCCAACTCACACACCCACCTACCTCTCCGGCCAACGGCTCACTTACA
>JAMDEO010000086.1:0-14011 GCA_023483915.1 Actinomycetota bacterium | reverse complement strand
TGTGCTCTTCCGATCTCGCACTTACACCGCCGCCCCCGTCAACAGCCTGGCCATTCCTGGAAGAGAAACGACCTGGATGCCGTCCCCCAAGGGATAGCTCTCCTCGCCCGCGTAGACCACGAACCGGCGGGCCGGGCGCAGGTCGGCACAGGCGGAGTGAAAACCCCTCTCCGGGCGCGGGGAGAGACTGCGCTTGATCTCCACCGCCCAGAGGTCGCCTCCGGGGAAGCTCAGCAGAAGATCGATCTCCGCCCCGCCGCTCGTCCGGTAGAAGTAGCCCTCCACCCCCTCGGGAGCGACGGCCAGCAACTGCTCGACGACGAAGCCCTCCCAGCTCGCCCCCACCACCGGATGCGACAGCAAGGTCTCCTTGTCGCCGATGGCCAAGAGAGCGTGGACCAACCCGCTGTCACGCACATAGACCTTGGGCGATTTCACCAGCCGCTTGCCCACGTTGGCGTGCCAGGGAGGGAGCCGACGCACGAGGAGCAGGTCGACCAGAAGGTCGATGTAGGCCGCGGCGGTCTTCGCATCGACTCCCAGGTTGCGGCCGAGCTGGGCCACGTTCAGTAGCCCCGCCTGATGGTGAGCGAGCATCACCCAGAACCGGCGCAGCGTCTCGGCGGCGATGCGCCGGCCAAACTGGGGGATATCCCGTTCCAGGTAGGAGCGGATGAAGTCCTGGCGCCAGCGCAGGCTCCGCGCGTCGCTCGACGCGAGGAAGCTCTCGGGGAACCCGCCGCGCAGCCAGAGGCGATCTCGCTCCACCGCCGTCCGCTGCGTCTCGGACACGTCGAAGGGTTCGAGCTCCATGTAGCTCACCCGCCCGGCGAGAGTCTCTCCCGACTGCCTGAGCAGATCGAGTGAGGCCGACCCCAGTAACAGGTAGAGGCCATGATCCGCCCCCTGGCGGCGCGCCCGATCGATAAGCCCGCGCAACACGGGGAAGAGCCCGGGCGCCCGGTGGATCTCGTCCAGGATGACCAGCTTGTCCAGGTGGTCGGCCAGGTAGAGCTCCGGCTCGGCGAGCTTGGCCCGATCCTGCTCGGATTCCAGATCCAGGTAGATCGCCTCGCGCTGCCGAGCCACGCCGTGGGCGAGCGTCGTCTTGCCCGCCTGACGCGGCCCGATAAGTACCACGGCGGGAACGTCGTCCAGCCGCTGGTTGAGGATGGAGTTGAGGCGACGCTCGATCATGTGTGCAATCATGGAGTGTCAGTACGGGAAATGCAAGTATAATTCGCCACCGGCGTTTGTGGAGATCCGGGCGACCTTGTAGGCGCACAACCTGACAGATCTGCGATCAGCGGCAGGCCGCCCGAAGAAGGCGCAGTACAGCTGGCCCGCATCCGCTCGCTACCCAAGGCATGAGGCAGACGGTCCGTTGCTGCCGAAACATGCGGATGCCCGCCGCGTCGTAGCTGGAGTTGGCGATGGCCGGGGCAGCCAGAACCAGGCTGAAGTCGATGGGGGGCTCGTAGAAGTGAAGTGTGGACACAAATGATCCACCCAATGACGTATTGGCGGCGGCGTGTCGCGACGGTACGGCACCCATGACCGACTCGAGCAAGGAGAGGGTGGAGTCCCTCTACCGCACCGCCCGCCCCTCTTTCTCAAAGATCGCCGCCAGACCGGGTTTGCCGATACCCTTGGCGCCGTAGGGGCCGGCGGCGTCGGGTCTTCCACGATGATGGGCTCCACCGGGAGTGAGTCCATGGCGGTCAGCATCTTGTAGTCGCGGAAGTTCGCGTCGATCACGCTCTGACGGCGAGCCTCAGCACGAAGCGAGTTCCGGTTGCCCTTGAAGTTTCCACCCATGAAGTCGGTGGGGGGCTTGTGGAAGTGGGCGGCCATGAACATGGTGTTGCCCCCGGAGGCGAAGCAGCGACCTACGACCGCCCACTCCCCCGGGGTCACAGGCCCCGTGCTTCCAGCGCCAAGACACCAGCGCCCTGCGAGCAGGTGCGCGCGGTCGAAGTCCGGCGGCTGGCGTCGGGCTGATCATGCCCTCACGCTCTGCTAGAGCCACGTGGGGGGCGATCAGTGTCCCGAGTCGAGGCCTGCATCGCCATTGACGATTCGGGCCCCTCGCAAGGAGGCACCAGCGGCTATGAGGAGCAGCTCACCCACAGGTGGTCCGCCTGCGGCAACTTGGACCTGACGCAGCACCACGCTCTACCCAGAATACATCCACCATTCGTGCTCCAACCGCTTGACAAAGGTCCCCCATGTCCGATAATAATTAGCAACATGCATGCGAAATCTTCTCAACCTATGCCCCTGAGTATCACCCCTGAGGCAGACGGCATCAGCGCCGTCCTGATTTCAAAAGGCATTCCGCTCACGCGGCAGCGGCGTCTCGTCTGGGAGTACTACCTCCACGTCGGCAAGGCGGCCACGATCGCCGAGGCGGCGGCGGACCTCCAACCGGCGGGCGTCAGCCAGGCCACCGTGTATCGAGCGATTGCGATGTTCGCAGAACTCGGCCTACTGCACCGGGTACAGGTCCGCTCCGGGGAGGCTTGCTACACGGCCGCACTGCTCGGCCACCGACACCCGCTTGTCTGCGGCGAGTGTCGCCGGGTGGTCGAGTTCGTCGGCGATGACGATCTTTCCGAACTGCAGCGCCGTCTGGAACTCGAGACCGGGTTCATGATCTACGGCCATCATCTCGAAGTCTACGGCCTGTGCCCGCAGTGTGTGGAGAAGAGAAGTACCTCCCGATGGTCAAGCGTGCTCCGATGAGGCGTACGACGGGTCGGTAGCGAGACAAGCAGGGGTCCATCGGGCGAAAGGGGAGGAAGCATGCACATCATGGAGGGGTATCTGCCCGCAGAACAGTGCGCAGCCTGGTACGCGGTGTCGTTGCCGTTCTGGGTGGTGGCAGTGCGCAAGACGCAGCGGCTCGTACAGGAGCATCGCGACACGCTCCTGCTGCTCGGCGTCGCGGCCGGTTTCTGCTTCGTCCTTTCGGCCCTCAAGATGCCCTCGGTAACCGGCAGCAGTTCGCACCCTACCGGCATGGGTCTCGGCTCGGTCCTGTTCGGCCCCTGGCCCATGGTACTCGTCGGCACGATCGTGCTGCTCTTCCAAGCGCTGCTCCTCGCCCACGGCGGCATCACCACTTTGGGGGCCAACTCCTTCTCCATGGCCATTGTCGGGGCCTTGTCTGCCTGGATAGTGTTCAAGATCGGCCGCAGGCTGGGCCGATCGATCCCCGTCGCCGGTTTCTTCGCGGCCGCCATCAGCGATCTCCTCACGTACTGCACCACCGCCACCCAGTTGGCCATCGCCTATCCCGACAAAGCCAGCGGCTTCTGGGGCTCGTGGGTGAAGTTCATGAGCATCTTTGCCGTCACGCAGATCCCGCTGGCCATCGCCGAAGGGGTGCTGACCTCGCTCGTCTTGATCTACCTCACGAAATACCAGTACAACGAGATGACCAACCTGGGCGTGCTCAAGGTCAAGGAGCAGTGGTCATGAAGACCGGGCGTTGGACGCCGTTGCTCCTCGTAGGTGCCGTTATCGTGCTCATGGTCGTGCCGCTCGTGGTCTCAAGCAGCCATGATTTTGCCGGTGCCGACAGCAAGGCGCAGGCAGCCATCACCACAGCCGACCCCGGCTACAAGCCCTGGTTCACGCCGTTGTGGGAACCGAGCAGCGAGACTGCGACCATGCTCTTCTCCCTCCAGGCAGCTTTCGGCGCGGGCGTAGTGTTCTTCGCCTTCGGCTACTGGAGCGGCCGCCGCAAGGGACGTGAACAAGGTCCGCCGGACACGGCCGGCGGAGATGTCCAAACCGACGCGCGTCTGGCAGCATCACATCGTGGCTGATTGTTCGACCGGTCGCAGTGCCCGACCCAGCAGCCTGCACCCGCCTCGGCCGGCGGGTGACCGATGAACGCCATAGACCGCCTGGCGCACTCCAACCGCCTGGCCGGGAGGAACGCGGCCGAGAAGATGCTTTTCTCGCTGGGCATGCTCGTACTGGCCGTCACGCTCCCGCCCTAGCCGGGGGCGGTGGTGGTCCTCGTCGTGGTGCTGGTGGCCCTCCTGGCCGTCGCGCGCGTGCCGGTGCGCGCTTATCTCAAGTTGATCGCCGGCCCGCTGCTTTTCATGGCTATGAGCATCCTGCCCTTGCTCTTCACCCTGAGCTTCCACCCGCTGCACCTCGGTGTTTTGCCGGACGGAGTCCAATTGGCCCTCAGGGTCTCACTGCGGGCGCTGGCGGGAGTCAACTGCCTCTTCTTCCTGATCCTCACCACACCCATCCCCCAGATCCTCGGCGTCATGCATCGGTGTCGCGTGCCGGCGGTCGTCACCGAGATCTCTGTGCTCGTGTACCGACACGCATGGGTGTTCGTCAGCACCGTTGGAGGCATCCGGCGGGCGCAGGAGGCCCGGCTGGGCTACACCAGCTACGGCCGCTCGTATCGTTCGCTCGCCATGCTCACGGGCGCCCTCTTCGGACAGGCGTTGCAGCGCGGACGCGCCCTGGAACGCGGTCTGGACGCCCGCAACTGGCAGGGTGAGTTCCGCGTGCTCGATGATGCTCCCGCCGCCTCTGCTGCGACGGTCACCTTCATCGTGCTCCTCGAAGTGGCAGTGCTGGGAGTGACGGTGGCGTGGCTCTCTCTCTAGTCCAAGACCGGACTCAGCCGACGCCGGTACTGCGGGCCGAGCGACTGCGCTATGTGTACGAAGGGGGCGACGAAGCCCTGCGCGGCGTCGATCTCGAGGTCCACCACGGCCGACGCATCGCCCTGGTTGGCGCCAACGGGGCGGGCAAGACCACGTTGCTCCTGCACCTGAACGGTACCCTCAAGCCTACTTCGGGAGTGCTCTACGTCGAGGGCGAGCCGGTCGAGTACCACCGTCGATGCCTGAAGCGACTGCGCGCCACGGTGGGCGTTGTCCTCCAGAATCCCGACGACCAATTGTTCGCCGGCGCCGTCTACCAGGACGTGTCCTTCGGCCCGCTGAATCTCGACCTGGACGAGACCGAGGTCCGGGAGCGGGTCGAGCAGGCCCTCGAAGCCATGGACATCTCGGGCCTGCGTCACCGGCCGACGCACATGCTGAGTCACGGGCAAAAGAAACGCGTGGCCATCGCGGGCGCAGTCGCGATGCAACCCAAGATCCTGGTGCTCGACGAACCCATGGCCGGCCTGGACCCGAGCGGGGCCTGGCAGCTGATGGGTCTGCTCAAGCGACTGAACGAGAGCGGGACGTCGCTGATCATCGCAACGCACGACATGAGCTTCGCCTACGAGTGGGCGCAAGAGGTGGCCATCCTCAGCGGGGGGACCATGGTGGCGCAGGGGCCGCCGGACGGCCTCATGAACGACCCGGCGACACTCGCGCACCACGGACTGCGCATCCCGTGGATCGTGGAAGTCTCGAAACTGCTCATGGAATGCGGTTTGTTGCCCGCCTCGGCCATGCCGCGGACGCGGGACGAGTTGCGAACGGCCCTGCTGACGCTTACGAGACGATCGTAATATCGGCGGTATGGATGCCCGGCTGCCACCTGACCTCCTCCCCAGATTCGCTCGTCCTACTGAACACGGGGAACGGTAAGGGGAGATCCACGGCAGCCCGGGGTGTCGTTCTGCGGGCCTTCTTCGCGGGCCTCGGCGAGCGCTTTCTTCATGCCCGCGAGGTCCCCCTGTGAACTGGCCTTCTGTGCACTGTGGACGCCGCGAAATACTTCTTCGCGGAAGCCGCGGCGACGCCCGGTCTGCCGCTCCGTCTCCGCAAGAGCACCCTCAAGCGTCTGGCTGTTCTCCAAGGCGAGCGCCTCCTCGTCCGTCGGGCCACAGACAGGAACGCTCCATTCCTTACAACTATGGTCGGACTGAACACAAACTAGCCAGTATGAGCGCGCGGCCCGCGCAAACACGGCCTCACGGTTGGTCCCACGACTTTCCCGTCAATTCGTGGCGCGCGACCGGTTGAGCCACCTACGAGGGCGGCCCGCTCCTTACCGCACCCCCCGCCCCGCCTTCTCGAATATCGCCGCCAAGACCGCCTCCGACTTGATGGGCAGCTTCCGCATGCGCACGCCCACGGCATCGTAGATGGCGTTCGCGATGGCGGGGACCAGGCCGGGCTCGCCGATACCCTTGGCGCCGTAGGGGCCGGCGGCGTCGGGATCCTCCACGATGATGGGCTCGACGGGAAGGGCGTCCATAGCGGTCAGCATCTTGTAGTCGCGGAAGTTCGCGTTCAGGAGCTTACCCTGGTCGTAGATCATCTCCTCCGCCAAGGCGAAGCCCACACCCTGGAGGGCGGACCCGTAGATCTGGCCCTTGAGGAGCAGCGGGTTGATGGCCCGGCCCACCTCGTGGGCGGCCACGTAGCGCAGGATCTCCACTTGGCCCGTCTGGGTGTCGACCTCCACCTCCACGCCGTGGCAGCCCCAGGTGTAGGTCATGGAGGGGGGAACTCGCTCCACGCCAAAGCCCGGCCGCCGCGGACGTGCTAGACGGCGCGCTGCTTCGTCCTCGGTCGCGCCCGTAGCGCTGCTACGCCCGCTCCCTGCGTCCTTGCTTCGCATCCGCCGATCACGTCCTGACGACGAGCGTCAGCATGGAGCGAGTTCCGGTTGCCTTTGAAGTCTCCCCCCATGAAGTCGGTGGGAGGCTCGTAGAAGTGGGCGGCCATGAACATGGTGTTGCCCGCGGAGGCGAAGTGGGCCTTGCGCAGGATCTTGTCGATGGCGGTGTTCTTCTCGGGATCGTCCGCGCAGGTGACCTTGCCGCCGTAGAGGTCGAGGCTCTCGACGGGGACCTCGAGGAGGTCGGCCGCGATGGTGAGGATCTGCTCCTTCACCTGCTCCGCCGCTCCGAGGGCGGAGTTCCCGGCGATGAAGGTCGAGCGGCTCGCGTGCACGCCCACGTCCCAGGGGCAGACGTCGGTGTCGCCGATGATGACGTTGATCTTGTCGGTCGTCGTGCCCAAGGTCTCGGCCACGATCTGGCGGAGGATGGTGTCCAGGCCCTGGCCGATGTCCATGGAGCCGGAGTAGACACGCATGGTGCCTACTTGCCGAGCAAACCCCGCATCTCCCGCACAAACGCGCGGGCTTCCTCGCACAATCCGGCCACTTGCTCATCGTTGAATGACACCAGCTCCAGGTAGTCTCCGCGCTGCCGGCTTTCGAAGATCCTGTCGTAGAACCGGCCCCATCGAGCATCGAGGCGTCCGGTCCGCACGAGATGAGCATGAAGCGCCGCGCGCACTCCGGAATGCTTGACGAACGTCAGATCCTCCGCGAGCAGCACCGCGCTGAGCGCGTAGAAACACCCGTAGTAGGCTCGGTTGACCGCGAACGTGTACCGGCCGGCCTCGTACTCAGCCTGCGCGGACGCCATTGCCTCGGCGGACTTGTCGAGCCAGTAGGCGACAACATCGGCGCGGGCATCATCCACGGTCATGCCGCCACCCCCGTACGCTCGATCTCCGCTCGGATCGGCAGTACCTGAAGCAGTCCTCGCTCCCACTCCTCCTCCCAGACAACGAGGGTGCTGATGACCACCTGGAACTGCATCTCCACATCGAAGAGCGCATCCGTGACGGCATCCTGCTCACGCCACGAGAGCGGACGCGCCGTGAGCACGAGAAGGTCGATGTCCGATTCGGCGTCGTCATGGCCCGTAGCCTTGGAGCCGAAGAGAACGATGCGGCTCGTGGGAAAGCGCTCCCTAAGCAGCGTACCGGCCGCCTGGATCGCCTCCCGATCAGCCGCGGAGAGGAGGATGTCGTCCATGGTCTTCACAGCCGCAGCCTACCACAGGTGTCAGACGTCCCGGACATGGGCCAGCCTGAGTCGACCCCTGATCTAACTCTCCACGCACTCCAACATCTTGAAGTAGGTCCCGTAGTCGACGATCGGCAGCCCGAGGTCGCGGGCTCTCCGAGCCTTCCCGCTCAGACTGTCAGGATCCGCAGCCACAACCAAGCGCGTCTTGTTGCTCACTGAGGAGGTCGGGCGGAGTCCGAGGGTTCGAGCTTGATACTCCAGATCCGCACGCTCGATGCTCGGTGCCTCCCCGGTGAAGACGACGGCGTCTCCCCCACAGAGCGAGAACGCACCGATGCCGCAGGCGGGAACATCGTCGACCTCCCGCTCGACGAGTGCCGCCTCGACATCCTGTCCCGTCAAGCCGAGCATGCCGGCCACCAGGTCGAGGTCGGCGCGCTCACTTGGCGTCACCATGCCATCCTCCAAAGCCAAACGGCCAAGGGCGGCGAGGTAGAGACGATGCAGCCGCACGGCGGCCTCGCGCGACAAACCCACCATGGTCGCGACGGAGACGAGCTCGTCTTGCTCGTGAAGACTAAGCCGGCGGTCGAGCAGGGCGCGATCGAGAAGAGCGAGGTAGCTGTTCGCCTCCGGGTGGACCTCCGAGCGCGGGGTCCTCGACGTCAAGCGCCCGAGGAAGTGTTCACTTCGTGCCGCTGCCGCGTACTGGCGCGAAACGCGTGTCGCACTGGAGGTGGGCAGAGCCGGCCACGGGCTGTTCTGCGCGGCGGAGACGACTTCGCTCCACCTGCGCAGAAAGTCCCGGTCGGACTTGAGGTAGTGGGAGAGCAACCGCGCCGCTCCGCGCGCGTCGTCCAAGGCGGAGTGCGCGGATTCGAGCGGGCACCCAATGAGTCCACAGCAGGAGCCGAGGGACCGGCCCCCCGACAGATAGAGTCCGGCCAGCCGCATGGTGCAAAGACCATTGGTCCTGCTCAAGGGCACCGAGTGGCCGAGGCGCTCGAACTCCGCCGACAGGAAGGCGGCATCGAACGCGAGGTTGTGAGCAACCGGTACCCGGCCTCGCAGAAGCGACCCGAACTCGCCGGCGATTCCGTCGAAGATCGGCGCTCTGGAGAGGTCGGCGGCCGTGAGTCCATGGATCTCGGTCGCGCCGACGTCGCGCAAAGGGTTGACCAGAGTGTCCCATTCGTAGACCAGGTGCCCGTCGTCATCCACGAGCACAACGGCGACTTCGACGACGCGATGATGGTGCGCGGGCGAGAGGCCCGTGGTTTCCAGGTCTATGACGGCATAGCGGGTCATGCACTTGCCAACTGCGCTCGGATGCTCAGAGTGAGTGCAACAAACTGATAAGCCACATGCGCTGACTGCCTCACCGCGAGGCAACCTCGTCTCGCGCGAAGGCCGCCAGTATCTTCGTACTCGGGTAGTCCGACAACGAGACCAACTTGTTGGCCAACGCCACGGGCACAAGAGCGTTCTCGTACATCGAGCACCGAAGCGCGGAAATAACGGACAGAGGCTCCGCGATCTGCGCTAGGACATTGTCCTCGTCGGTCCAGTCACCTCGAATCGGCATCGTGCAGACGTACACTTCACCGCGATGGCTTCGGAAGATGAACTTCCGACCGTAGTAGGTGTTGAAGCCGTATTCCGCGGTGCCGCCTCCGGGGATGATGTACCTGTAAATGTACTCGTTGCGCAGCGGCAGGACGACGCCCTTTGGCAAGTTCTTCTCCAGAGCAATCGCGTGTTCCACGAATGCGCCACTCTTCTCAACACCAACCATCCGTAGCAGCGGCGCCCCGTTGGTGCCATCGAGGTGATCGCAGAGCTCCTGCATCGGCTTGCGCATGGGTGCCACAACCCCGAAGAAGGCAAGCGGACCGTCCTTGATGAACAGGATTTCACTCAGAAGTGTCTTCTTGAGTGCAAGCACGCTGCGAATCACGTGCGCGATGACCAGCTGCTCGAGAGTCGTCAACAAGTAGGCCGTCACTGCTCCCGCGCCCTGTTCCTCCTCGACTCTCTCGTGCAGCCGCAGCGCATCGATCGTATACACTGGCCCACCACAGGTAGGACATGCAGTCTGCGGCGGCGTATCGGGCTCGAGCTCGATAGCCGGACCGCCGCAAGCGTTGGGGCATTGAGGCAGGGTCCACGGCGGCTTCGGTCCGCCTCTCCAACCCCGGAACAAGAGCCAACGCATCGTGTCACCTAGCGGTGAGTCGCTAGAGCGAGGTTGTTCAACGAACTCGTGGAGGGTTCGCCGGAACGAGGCAGCTAGACCAGACTCACCTAGCAGCGCGACATTCCTCGTCGGCATGGCGAGCGAAAACCGCTCGATCTTCTTGAGCTTCTGTAGGTCCTCCGGAAAGATGAACTCCTGCGCATCGAGTTCCCGCAGGTCCTTGAGAGCCAGCATCAAGGGCCCAAAGTTGAAGAAAGTCACCGTCGCCGAGGGGTATTCCTCACGGATGAAAGCCTCGGTGCTCCCACCATCAACGGCAATGACGGTGGAAATCGTTTGAGTATCCTGGTCCGCTGGGAAATCCAGCACGCTGAGTTCCGTCAAGTCCTCAGGCGACGTGGGGACATGGCATCTTTCCAGCAGGGCCCTCACACCCGGGTCGTTGATGACATGAGCATGCGCGATCTTGCTCGCACGCTCCATTGGCTTGCGTCCGCTGCGGCTGGCGTAGGCCACTGGCTAGACCTCAGCCTTCTTCTCCACGGTGAACCGATCAATCTGAACCGGCACCACAAAGGCGTTCGAATAGGTCTTCATGCGGATGAAGCCCCGATCCGAAGCCATCCGAAGGCTGTCAACAAAATCCTCGAAGTCATAGTAGCGGCTGACCTCGCGAAGCTCACCGCTAGGTGACACGATGCGTGTTCTTCAGGATGTTCGACGAGATGCTCGTGACCTCCTGGGTCGCGTAGACCAGGCCGAGGCTGAGCTTGGCGCCCTCTTTGGCAAGGCGGTTGTAGATATTCGTGAGGTCGTGCTCCGAATTGCGGGGGAAGAGGTTGTGGGCCTCTTCGAAGTACAGCTGGATGAAGTTCACGGGGCGATTGGCAACAAACGCATCCATCGCATCACGGAAGATAGCCACGCACAGCCTTTCGGAGAAGATGCCCTGTACGACCGGATCGCCCTGCGACAGGTCGATGATCACGACGTTGCCAGACCGGAGCGCAGAGACCACTTCCTTATCGTATGGCTCGTCGACCGTATCCGTGTGGTACGGAATCACGTTTCGCAACTTGCGGAAGCCGCTTCGGGTAGCTGAGCCACCGGGCGTTGGCTTGCGTGTAAGGAATACCAGCAGAGCCTTGAGATCTTCGTCCGCCCATTCGTGCCCGTGAACATTCGGGTAGTTGACAAGGTAAGGGCAGGTGTTGTACTGGTCCCAAACTCGAGTGAACCAGTTGATAGCGTCTGCAGGTGTCACCCCTCGGTCAGGGGCAACACCAGATAGATCGTTCAGTTCCTTGCAGCCGGGAAATTGGATGCCAAGATGCCCCGGGGGGAAGCCAGCTGCAGCGAGCACGCATTGATAGGCAGCAATCTTGCGCTGCCACCGGGTCATGGCACTGCGATCACTCTCGTCTTCAGGCTTCGCAAGGTCGACAGCCGCGAAGCTCTTGACGTAGTCGGCAGTATCAAGCGCCAGCGCCAGCGACTTCAGCATCTCGAACCCAGTCTCAATGTCCCGGTAGAAGTTCACCTTCATGATCTTGAAACCAGTTTTCGCGAGGATGCTATACCGAAGGACATCTTCGTACTGTTCGAAGATAGCTGTGCCCTGATCCTGCTGGTTGGCGTTCGCGTACTCTCCGTTGATATCGAAGATGATCTGGCCCACGGCCTGGGACCCCGGACGCTCGCCGATCTCCACCGTTGACTGAATCAACTTCTTCACGGTGTTCGACTTGCCCGTTCGGGTCATACCGAATAGTGCCGTCCGCTTGCCAACGAAGTCGAGCGCTGACACGTAGACCGGCACCTCCGGATCAAGGGGGTGGCGCATCGATGAGCTGTATCTGACTCTGCCGAAACGGACATCGTCGCCCCCACCCGGCACGCCCGTGCCCTCACGGAAGTTGACAATGTACTCGAGGACCCGGCCCATGGGTTTGAACACCGAGTAGTTGTTCGCGCTGAAGAAGTTGTCCACGTCGGCACCGAAACAGGTCGCACCGTTCCCGTCGAGGTAGAAGGTCCCTAAGATCCGGCACTCGAGACCAGAGAACTGATACTCGTAGCGGGTATAGCTGTCTGGGCGTTCGCCGACCGTGGTCTTATCGAGGTCTTCTTTGTAGTAGTCAACCATCGATGCGATGACATCGGAGTCACTGGGGAGCGGTGTGGGCCCGATGACCCGGAGGAGTACTCCCTCGCGGGTCTCCTGCTCGTTGTCGTAGGCGGCTAGCAGGAAACACCCGAGAGGGAGTCCAGCCGCACGGTGCTTCCAGGCGTCGTTCGAAAGGATCCTCATCCGGGCAAAATCGACGTAGAACGGGCGGCCCACGAACCAATCAACTTCGCGGACCTCCTCCAGCAGATCGACCGATGCCAGCTTCTTGAGCTCGTCACCTAGCAGCACGCGACCTCCCTTCGCGAACGCTCGATGCACCAATCGATCTCGGGCACTCTCGGTAAGTCGGCCGTACCACTCGGTGGCCTCAGCAATAGAAGGCGATCGGTCCTGGTGGCCCGCCCTTTTCGCGTCCCCCAGATTCGGGAGACCTTCCGATCCTGTGGCAGTTCATCAGCGACAATCCCGAGCGTCTTCCAGCCGGTCTTCGCTGACAATGTGTCCGACACAATTTCGGCTAGACGCAGATTGCCAGCCTCGCGCCGCACGTCGCCGATCACCAGGCATGCGAGGCCGTCCGCACGCATGGCCGGAGCCTGTGCCCGGAGTGTTTCGCATAGGAAGGGCAGGTACTTGTCCAGCGACGCCGACGCCATCAGCTTGGCGTCAACGGCCTTCGGATCATGCCGCAACATCCACAATCGCACCCAGTTGAACTTCGCATACTTGATGACATTCAAATAGGGTGGGGAGGAGAGCAGTAGCCGCACGCGTCCGTCCAGCTGGGCCGGTGAACGCAGGGTCGCATCGCGAAGGTACGTCCGGCCCGATGGGCCACCTACCGAATCGGGCGCGAGGTCCTCGAGACGGCGCCGCAGCGCACCGAAGACATCAACCTCGGGAGGCTCAAGTCGGTGTTCATCTATGTACCGACGCACGTAGTTGGGGGCCATCGCAAACGTGTTGGGCATGGCAATCGACAGACCCCTAGGTCGCCCCTGGCTGTCTGCATTGAGATGCATTATCCCAAGCAGCATGCCCATCACGAATGCATCCTCGTCCTGCCCAATGTCCAGACGTAGGCGGAGCGCGAGCAGCTGCCGGAGGGTGCGCTGTGAGAACAACATCGCGATGTGTGGAGGCACGTTGTTGATCCGCGGGCGAGCGCGACGACAGGCCGTCTCAAGCTCAGCCAACCTCGCGGCAACCTCAGCAGAAGAAACGCTGGATGACTTCGCACGGCTGAGCGTCACGGCAAGCGGGCTGAGGTCCGCCGCCACAGCCACGCGACCAAGCCTACGCGCTTCAAGCGGCACAGTCCCACGACCCGAGAACGGGTCGTACACCACGTCGCCAGGTTCCGAGAGCCACTGCACCATCACATTAGCCAAAGCGGGCGGGAACATGGCGAAGTACGAGCACATGGAGTGCATCCTGTGACCCCACCTCCTGGCGTCGCGCCAGAGTCTCGGGACGTCCTCAGCTGGGGGAGCCACGGACCCGTCTGCAAGTAGCGGCGACCTCATCTCACCTACACTATCACTCGCAGGAGACGACTTCGCCGCACGCGGCGAGACAGAAGCACTGCGCGACAAACCAACGAATCGGCCCAGTAGACCCCGAACGAGGCGGTGTGCGGCAATCGACAGTCGAGGTCGCAAACTGATCCGACCTGATCCCGTCGTAGTGACTCTTTCGCCCGTAGACGCTCGGCCGCACCTCTGTCGATGCCACGACGCGCACAATAGAAGGCGGCCACCCGGGCCTGCGCCACAGGTGGCCACACAAGCATCCAAGAAGGCCGCGCCGGTCGGCTACCGGACGGGGGGCCGCCCCTCCCTCTCCATAATCGCCGCCAGCACCGCCTCCGACTTGATGGGCAGCTTCTGCATGCGCACCCCCACCGCGTCGTAGATGGC
>JAMDEO010000078.1 GCA_023483915.1 Actinomycetota bacterium | reverse complement strand
CGGCTTTGGCGAAGGCGGCTACCAGCCGTCCGAGTTCATCAAGCGCGTGCGACGTGAAGTCGTCTGAGTAATTGTTCCAACGGGGGCAATCCCGGCGAGGAACCTGGTGTTCCGTCATCAGTAGCCTACCGGCACATGCAGGACTGATAACGGTCTTGTGTGAAGCTGCCGGGACAATGTAGCTGGGCCTTCGGGCCGCGCCAACGCCGTGAGGCAAGGCGTTATCTGCGAGCATCAATGCGGGTACGGCGCTAGGCTGGGTGGTATGACCAACGAAAGTGAACTGCTGTTAAACACCGTTATGAATGACAAGCCAAAGATGCTGACAGGCTTGAACCAAAAGGTAACGTGGTCGGGCATCGGGACGTGAGCGACTCCCGGTCGCAGACGGAGTGACCACCGGCGGAGATGCGGGGCCTAACCCATCTTGGCATCCTTGTGGAACGTGGTAAGCCCGAAGCCCTCCCGCAAGGGACGGCGAACCGTGAGGTTGGCTTATGGGGCTGCGGGTAAAGGAGAGTGGAGAAAGCGAAAGCCGTCCTGTAATGGGGCGGACAGGGATTGAGCCGAATGGCAAGATCATCCCCCGCGAAAGCGAGCAGACTTCCACTCGGTCTCTCATCACGAGAGAGCTAGGCAAACCGACCAAGGGGGCAAAGCAGATGGCGACAAGGGTGCCCGCGACCGTCAACGAGATGGAAGCGGGCTCTACTGTTGGTGCGGCCTCCCACGCGAAGACCGACTGGGACCAGATTGACTGGCACCAAGTTGAGCGGAACGTGAGTCGGCTCCAGGCGCGTATCGTGAAGGCGACACAGGAAGGCAGGTGGGGGAAGGTCAAAGCCCTCCAACATCTGCTCACCCACTCGCGCAGCGCCAGGCTACTGGCGATCAAGCGGGTGACGGAGAACCAAGGGAAGAGGACTCCCGGAGTAGACGGGGTCCTGTGGAACACACCCGAGAAGAAGGCAGCGGCCGTACAGGAGTTGCACCGGCGAGGCTACCAGCCACAACGGCTGCGGCGAGTGTACATACTCAAGAGCAACGGCAAGATGCGCCCCCTCGGCATCCCAATCATGAGAGACAGGGCTATGCAAGCTCTCTACTTGCTTGCTCCGGACCCCATCGCTGAAACCAATGCGGACCCGAACTCCTACGGCTTTCGGCGTGGAGGCTCTACGGCAGACGCCATACAGCAGTGCCACACGATACTGTCCAGAAAGGTGTCGGCAGAATGGGTGCTTGAGGCGGACATCAAGTCATGCTTCGACAGGATCAGCCATGAGTGGCTACTGGGCCACGTTCCGATGGATAGGGCGGTGCTACATAGATGGCTGAAGGCCGGATTCATGGAGAAGCGCGTCCTGCACCCAACAGACGAAGGCACCCCTCAAGGTGGCGTCGCCTCGCCGGTGCTGGCTAACATGACCTTGGACGGTCTCGAAAAGCTGCTTCGGGGACGGTTCCCCAAACTGAAACACCGAGGCAAGAACGCGAAGGTCAACGTGGTCAGATATGCGGATGACGTCATCGTCACCGGCAGTTCAAGGGAACTGCTGGAGGACGAGGTCAAACCTCTTGTGGAGAAGTTCCTGGGAGAAAGGGGACCGGGACTCTCCCAGGAGAAGACGGTGATCACGCACATCAGGGACGGCTTCGACTTTCTGGACCAGACGGTGAGACGGTACGGCGGCAAGACCCTAACCAAGCCGTCGAAGAAGAACGTCAAAGCGTTCCTCGCCAAGGTCCGGAAGACGGTCAAGGAGAACAAGCAGGCGACCGTCGGCAACCTGATGCTCCAGCTCAATCCCCTGATCAGGGGATGGGCGGAATACCATCGGCACGCGGCCAGCAAAGCGACCTTCGCGGCCGAGGACCACGACATCTTCAAGGCGTTGTGGATCTGGGCGATACGGAGACACCCGATGAAGAGCCACAGGTGGGTGAAGGAGAGATACTTCAAAGCCGACGGCCTACGAAATTGGGTACTCTCCGGGGATGTGTCTGACACCAACGGCAGACCTCGTAGAGTACGGCTATTCCCGGCGTCGTCCATGCCGATAGTTCGGCACGTGAAGATCCGTGAGGAGGCCAATCCCTACGATCCTGCATGGTACAGCTACTTCGATACCCGGGACCAACACCAAGTTAGACGCTCCCAATCACTCGGAAAGGGACCGAGCCAAATGCAGCGGATACTCGGACCAAGGGACGACGTTGTGACGTCGCGTCCTGCAAAGGGGCGTTAGAAGAGGCTTGAGCCGTGTGCTGGGAAACCAGCCCGCACGGTTCTGAGGGGGGAGGGTGATGGCAACATCATCCTCCTACCCGACCGATTGGACTGATCGGGCTGGATCAGGTGGACGCAATGGCGTGGAACGACTGGCCGCAATGGAGCGGAATCAGTGGTCGCCATCGCGTGGGCTGAGTGGAACCAATCGCGTGGAATGGCTGGAATGATTCAGCGGAATACGCATAATCGGCCAGGAGGGGTGGAATCTCCATACATGACCGTTCCGGCTCTGTCTGAAGCGGCGCGTGTGCAGCGACTGTCGGTTGACGTCTGCCCGGTGCCGAAGGCGAGCAGTGAGATAGAGCTGGCCGTCTTCGAGGCCATGCGGCGCACCGTGCGCCTTGTGCGGCCGTTCCAAGGGGATGAACCCGTGAAGGTGATCATCGGCGGCATCGTCAATGAGAAGGTCCGGGAGTACGTGGGCGCGGACGCATGGACCTGCGATGCCGCCGAAGACGTGAAGATATGCCTGTCCTGGTGGCCGGGATGCTGCCTAGGCCCAATACGGTTCACTTAAGCCAATAACATAGAAGAAGGGGCGCCTCCCATCGAGATTTGTGGCATCCTTGGAAGTGTCAACACCAGGCTGGCCACAGCCCTCGAAAGGAACCGTCCCTTGGGATTCATGATACGTCAGATCGACCCGAGCGCCAAATTCGCCGACGAGGTTTCGATGGAAGCCATTGAAGCCGCAGTGCCACGTGCCACCGTGGAAGCTGTGGTCGCTGATCTGGGTGTAGCCGAGCAGCGCAGGCGCAAACTCCCAGCGGAATTGACCGTGTTGCTGACCATCGCCATGAACCTCTTCACTCACCATCCGCTGGATGAGGTGCTGCGCAAGTTGCTCCAGGGGCTGCGCTTCATCTGGCCCGAACCGGACATCGCCACGGCTAACAAAGGTGCCATCTCCATGGCCCGCTATCGTTTGGGGGCTGCTCCCTTGGTGGAGCTGTTCCATCGCGTCTGTCAGCCGATGGCCACCGAGCAGACTCCGGGAGCCTTCCTCTTCGGCCTGCGCCTGATGGCCTTCGACGGCACCAACGAGGACCTGCCTGACACTCCCGAGAACGCCCACGTCTTCGGCCGACCTGGCGGCAACCGAGGAGATGGGGCCTTTCCTCAGGCCAAAGGGTTCTACCTGTTGGAGTGTGGCACCCACGCTGTCGTCGATGCCGGCTTCTGGCCCTGTCGGACCGGTGAGGATAGCTGTTCTCACCGGCTGCTGCGCTCGGTGACCGCGGGTATGCTGCTGATGTGGGACTCTGGGCTGCACAGTTTCGATCTGGCCCAGGATACTCGGGCCAGAGGAGCCCACTTCCTGGGCAGGGTCCCCGCCAACGTCAAGTTCCGGCCCGTCTGGAGCCTGTCCGACGGGTCCTATCTGGCCTACATCTACCCCTCGGACTACCAGCGTCGAAGGCGGGGCGAGCATCTCCTGGTCAGGGTGATCGAGTACACCCTGACCGATCCCGCCCTGCCGGGCCACGGGGAAATCCATCGCCTCATGACCTCCCTGCTGGATCCCGACCAGTGCCCGGCTTTGGAGTTGGTCTGCGCCTACCATGAGCGATGGGAAATCGAGCTTGCTGTGGATGAGATGGACACCCACCAGAAGCTCGCCCAGCACCCGCTTCGCAGCAAGAAGCCCGTGGGGGTAATCCAGGAGTTGTACGCTCTTCTGATCGCTCACTATGTCGTCCGTCACACCATGCACGAGGCTGCCCTCCAGGCGGGCCTCGACCCGGACAGCCTGAGCTTCACCAAGGCCGTGAGCCTGATCTGCGACGCAATCCCGGAGTTCCAGATGGCACTTCCCGAACAACACGATGCCCTGTACCGGCGGCTCCTCGGGGATATCGCTCGCAAGCGACTACCTGAGCGCGAAGGCCGCACCAACCCACGGGTGGTCAAGCGCAAGATGTCCAACTTCCGCTTGAAGCGAGCCGAGCATCAACACTGGCCCCAGCCGTCCGTTCCCTTCCGGGAGGCGGTTGAGGTCTCACATCGTGCCGCAGCGCCGCTGCTGGTGATGAAGCCGGAGCCGCCCTTTGCCTACAGGGAGGCCGTCCCGGCCCTTAAGTGAACCGTATTGGATCTAGGCCCGTTGCCGTCAACGCTCGCGAGGGCGGGCGCCGATGCCAAGTGGTACGGCAGGCGACTGGGGGTGTATTGATGTTGCGTTCACCGAGACTCTATAATCGCCTGGCGAAACGCAATCTAGCACGATCCCCAGGTCTTGTCAACACACCCGGCCTCCAGCCAAGGGTCTTTCGATTCTACGAAGCTGGGATGCCGAGGAGCCTGAAGGCAGCGCCCGGAGTCCAGGCTGTCTCCCGCAGAGCCGCGGCAACGTTCTTGACCCCCACCTGGCGTAGCAGCCC
>JAMDEO010000010.1:14058-22205 GCA_023483915.1 Actinomycetota bacterium | reverse complement strand
CCACCATACCGTCCTCGGCGGGCGTGTCGCAGGAAGTGAGCAGGTCCTCCCTTCCCTCGACCTCCACAAGACACATTCGGCAGACACCGGCCGGGTGCAGGTCACGGTGCGCGCACAGGTGCGGAATGTAGACGCCGCCGTCGAGCGCCGCCTCCAGGATGCTCTGCCCCCGGGCAAACTCGACAAGCTGTCCGTTGACAGAAATACGACTTGTCCTCACCGGGGCGTCTTCGTTTCGCCCTTGGTCCAGCAATTCGCTACTCCTCCGCGTGGCCCCGCTTCCTCTGTCCATTGGTTCTTGGGGCCTTCTTCGCCGCAATCACCTTCCCATAGGCGTCATACTGCCGGATCTTCTCCTGCACTTCAGCGAGAGCGACCTGCTTCGGCTCGTCCACGTAGGCGTGGCGCATGATCCACCCCAGGTGATGCGCTTCTTTCGGCGTGGAGAAACGGGGCTCCCGCACGTCGTGGGCGTTCCAGGCAACAGAGAATCTGCCATCATTCACGGACACAATGCCATGCACTTCGCACACCGGGCACATGATCTCCGGGAAGTCTTTCTCGACGTAGATGATGTTGCAGTGACACACAGGGCAGGACACGGCAGGGTCAACTCCAAGGAACTTCCACTCTTCGAAGGGGAGGTCTAGGGTGCGGGCCACGTTTCTGCCCAACTGCCGCGAGCGTTCTATAGCCCAGGCGTTGTCCGGTGTGAGCGCAGCCCCAGTAGAGGCGCAGTGGTCTATCTGGATCTGGTCCACCAGGGTGGCAAAGTGCTGCAGGAACAGATTGATGGACGTCAGTCCCAGGCTGCTCCAACCATCGTAGCCGGAACCTCCCACAGAGATCGCCGCCCCAACCCTGCGTCGCTCGAAGAGATCGGGTTTCTTGGGGAAAAGGTGGTTCGTCTTCTCGGCAATGATCATCAGGTAGCTGCAGGCGCGCAGATGATAGACCGGCGCCGAGACAATGACGGCCGTGTCGCCGAGAAGCGTCCGCTCCAGGATCCAGTCGACGTCGTCTTTCGCGCACCGGCCCGTCTTCATGCAGGCGAAGCAGGAGTTGCAGGGCAGCACCTTGTGGTCCATCGCACGGATGATCTCGGTCTCTGCACCCTGCTCCTCAGCGGCCATGAGGGCCGCTTTGAGGAAGTGCTCGCTGTTGCTGTTCTTACGCCCGCAGGACAGGCCGATTATCTTCTTGGTCATAGCACGCCTCCGCTGGCGAGGCTGAGCCTGTGTGTTTCTCCTCACGTCCTAGTACAGCAACGCCGCGTTCTCGCCCGCAATACGGCCCGTGTTCAACGTGAAGCCCATGGTGTTCCCGGGCAGGATGAAGGGGTAGCTGTCGCCATAGATGGTGCAGGCATCCAGACCGGCCGCGTACAAACCGGGGATCGGGTTTAAGTCGTCGTCGAGGACCTCGGCCTTGTAGTTGATCCGCAGGCCGCCCAGGGTGCCGTAGGCCGCCGGGAAATAGCGGCAGGCGTAGAAAGGCGGCTTCGATATGGGTTGGAGATATGCGTGGTTCTTCTCGAAGAGCTCGTCCCAGCCGCCGTCACAATATCCGTTGTACTCCTCGACCGTGCGGGAGAGAGCGTCGGGCTCGAGCCCCATCTGCTCCGCCAGTTCTTCAAGAGTGTCCGCCCTGAAGACATGCTTGTATCCCTCGGCGAGCGCCCCGTCGATGGCCGCGTTCAGATGGTCCCAGCAATCGTGCGGGTAGACGTGCGACGCAATGTCCGGCCCATTCTGGCGGTACTTCTTAAGGAGGGCCGAGTCGAAGATGGAGAAAGCGAATTTCCCGGGTTGGCCCGCAATAGCATTGCCGCAGAACGTGAGGTTGGCGAGTGTATCCTCGTTCATGAACCGCTCTGCCCGGGAGTTCACCCAAAGGCACGGCTGCCCGAACGCCCCACCGATGATGAAGTTGTTGGGGTTCAGGTTGTCCGGGATGAGGTAGATCATCTCCTGGACGATATCCGTCTTGGCCGCGCCGGCTGCCCACGCCATCTTGAGCCCGTCACCGTCCATGCCGGGCACACGGAACGAGAAGAAGTCCTTGCCCCATTCGTAGCCGGTGTACTCCTTGATCATCGCGGGATTGTCACCGGCGCCACCCGTGGAGAGGACGACTGCCTTGCCTCTTGCTTCGATCTTTTCCCCCTGAGCGTCTTCGGCCACGACCCCTACCACCGCGCCGTCTCCCGTAATGAGACTCCGCACTGGGGTGTTGAGAATGAGGTCCACTCCCAGGTCGGTCGCCCGTTGGGTCATGGTCTTGATCATGGCGGTGGCCATGCGAGGACCAAACTGCGTGCTCCCGTCGAGAGGCTTGACCACGTGCCAGGTTTCCTCGGAGGTAGCATAGGCTCGCTGAGATTCGGGCACCGGATACACCTTGCTCACAGCGAGGAATTCGACCCCCATGTCCTCCAACCAGTCGATCGTACTGCCCGACTTGAAGTAGTACTCGCGGACCAAGCGCGGATCCGCCTTCCAGTGAGTGAAGTGCATGTGCTTCCGGAAGGCTTCGCCGGGCGTGATGCTGATCATCAGGGATCTCTGGAAGCGAGAGCCCACGCCTAATGGGCCCATCCCCATGTTCGCGGCGCCGCCGGTGGTGCTGGACTTCTCGAAGGCGATCACACGTGCGCCATTCTCGGCGGCCGAGATGGCGGCGGCAAGTCCGCCCAGACCAGCCGCGACTACAATGACATCAGTTGATTCCTGTCTCATCTCGCTCCTCCCCAGTCCGGTTCTTGGTGAACCAGTCCATGGCGACGTCCAAGTCGCTGACGCTCATGCCGAAATCGTGTGGAAGCACGGTGATGTCTTTCACTCATTTCCCAGTCGGTTTCATCAAGGAATGTGTGCGTACCGGACGACGGCGCCCTGTCTCTCCACGCTGAGATCGGCGAACGGGTTGTACTTGGTATTGGTGACGACCCGATAAAGCGCATAGAGCTGGGGCAAAAAGACGCCCCAGTTGCCTATCTCCTCGATGCCGTGGTCCGTCCAGACCAGATCCTCTTCAGGAGTGGACATCCTGGAGCCGCCGATGGCAGAGGACTTCCCCTTCACGCCTGCGTCAGTACTCTCCCATTGGTGCAGCCGGTAGCTGAAGGGCTGTCCCCTATCGATCGTCTCCTGGTCGTATCCCCCGGCCACCAGACAGTGGGCGTAGACTATCAGACCCGTGACCCCATCCGGGGCAGTGCGCGGATCTTCCATCCTGATGTAGAGATTCTGCCGGCTTCCGTCACTCCACGTTTGAGGAGCGATGTGGACGGAACCGATCGGATTCCCGTGCTTCGGCGGGATATACCACTCGAGCGGTTCGTGATCGTTTGGATGCCACAGTAGCATGCCCTTTTCCATGTTGCTCCAGAACCAGTCGATCATACGACTCTTCCGATCTGGCGTGACGGCGTCCAACTCCCAGTCGATGTGGGTGCCAAACTGGTCTTGAGTCACTTTTGCCTGCATTCGTGCTCCTCTCGATGTCATCTGGTGGTTATGTAGCCCCGCCACTGCTGCAGATGGTCGGAATCCGGGCGATCGAGGATGAAGATGCCGACGAAGTCTTTGTAGGGTTCAAAGAAGGGCGCCTTGTCCCACTCGGCCCACGCCGGCTTGGTGTAATGCCCCGCCTTCTCGGCGATGGCCTTCCGCCACCCCTCTGAGTCGTCGAACCAAACCTCCACGATGCGCTGAAACGGGTTGACGCGAGGGTCGTCCAGCTGGCGGCTGGAGAACATGCGGTTCACCTCGGGGTTCGCGCAGATCTCGGGCGCAAACACTTCGTTGAACCACACATCTCCCTCGTCGAGGGAGACGCCGTCCGGGTACCTGACAAAGAACAGCCAGCGGTAGTTGACGCCGGCGTCGGTCAGCCGCCCCTCGCCTTTGAAGTCGTCCTCCCAGAAGATCGGGGCGAACGAGAAGACGACCGGGTGGTAGCCCTCTCGGGTGCCCTGCCAGCCAGATTGCCGCAGCACCTTGCTCGGCGGTTGGCAGGTGATTTCCATGAAATCCTCTGGGTACTCCTCGCCGAAGGCCAGGCCCCGGGGCATCGCAGTCCCCTGGCTCTGGAAGATATTGAACAGCCAGTAGTGCTCGGTCATGAAGCCGTTGTAGGTGCCGTAGTCCTGGGCTCCTTCCGGCAGCGCCATGGCGTGGTAGGTGGCGTACTTCGTGCAGTACGGCATGAACTGGGAGATGCTCTCCGGCACGTGCTGCTTGTATAGCCAACGCAGGACTTTCGGCCGATCATTCTCCGACCGGATGTTGTTCAGAATGAAGCTCCGCATAGGATGGAATTCCGGGAAGTAAACCACGGCTATAGCTCCTCGCCCGCTTCCGCCTTCTTGCCTTTCTCGCGGGCCGGAGGCATAAGCGGAGTGAGGTAGTCACGGTACTTCTGGGACCGGGCGTTGGCTTCGCCGTAGTTAGCCGGCGGCTTGAGCGACACGTCGGCCAGTTCCTGCAGGTGCTCGAACTTGCCGGAGAGCAGCAGGTGGGAGTGCGGCCGGTCCTCGTCTGAAACGGTGAAGCGCACTTGGCCGTCTGCATCGGTGGTCAGAGTGCCACGTACGCCGCAGAGCGCGCAGATGCAGGGGTAGGGATCGTTGCCGTGCCGGACCTCGATGAGCTTGCAATGGCAGAGCGGGCACATGCCCGGCTCGCCGATATACTCGGCGTTCTCCACACCCTTCTTGAGGGACTCGGCTACGTGCTTTCCGGAGCGGTGGACCCGGGCCAGCTTGTCATCGTGGAAGGTGACGACTTTGGGCAGCCCGATCCAGTTGATGAGGATCTGGTCAACCACGGTCATCTGCATGGTGAGGCAGAACATACCCATGATGGGGAGCGCCAATGTGTCCCACTCTGAGCCGCCGACGGCGATGAGGGAGGCAGCACGGGGCTTGAAGGCCCGCGGGTCGGGGCCGGTGCCGGTTGTGATGCCTTTTTCCTCGCGGATCTTCTGCGCAACGATGCGGAAGCCCTGGTCGTGGCTGGGGCCCATCCTGTCCTCGAGGGTCTTGAAGAGACCGGTGGGGGATTTCTCGTAGATTGGTGAGCCGAGGACGAGGCCGTCGCAGTCCATGACCAGGTCGTCGATGAAAGGGAAGTCGTCGTTCTTGAGGCTACAGGCGCCCCCGCCGCCCTTCTCCATGATGTCGATCGCGCAGGAGTTACAGCCTGTGCAGGGCTTGATGTAGTAGTCCTGCAGACGCAGGAACTGGACCTCGGCCCCTGCCTCTTCCGCGCCCATGAGGGCCTCTTTGACCATAATCTCGGTGTTGCCCATGCGGCGCCCGCACGAGATGCCCAAGACTTTCATTTTTCCATTCCTCCTTACTCGTCTCGATGGCTCTCTACAGAGCACCGTACTCGTCGACCGCCTCCCGCATAGCCAGCACATTCTCCGGCCGGGCTTCATCCGGGATGCCCTGGTTGCCGTCGATCATCAGGGTGCCGGTGTCGCCGAACAGCTCGATGAGCTCCCTGACGTCGTCTTTGACCTGTTGCGGTGTTCCGGTACAGAGAAGTGAAGCCGGCACGTTGCCCCAGAAACACATGACCTCTCCACACATCTCCTTGAACTTCTTGCGATCGATGTGATCGAAGTGGGCGGCCACCTTGCCGGGCGGCAGTTGGGCCAGGTACTTGAGCCTGGAGTTGTAACCGCCTTCGAAGAGCGGCATGGGCGTGAGCCCCTCGGCGACGAGCGCCTCAATCAGGCGGGAGAAGCTCGGCCAGTAGAACCGTTCGAAAGCCTCCTCGCTCATGAAGTTGTCGGCCCCCCGATGCATGGGAACAAAGACCCGGGGATTGCCGGACATCTTGGCCGCAGTGATCGCCGGGGCGATGGAAACCTGCTCCATGAGCTCGACCGCGGCGAGCAGTTTCTCCGGGTTGCGGTAGATGTCCAGGCTCCCGCCTCGTAGGCCGCGGAAAAAGTCCGACACCATGTCGAAGGCGGGGACGGTGACGGACATATGGCCGTATGGATAGCCAAGCGCCCCCATCTCTGCAATATAGGCGCCCAGGGCCGCGTTGTTTTGGGCCGTAGCGTCAGCTAGGTTTAGCAGCGATTCGAGCACCGTGCGCATGGGCGGAGCGGCCAGGACGTTGCCGCCGATAGCTATGAGGTTGTACGCGTTCGAAAACCAATAGAGGGGCGGAAGCGGCATCTGCCCTAACCCCTCCAGGTTCCCCGCGACGCGAGGGAGCATCGATGTGAGCGTGAAGCCGTTCGGGTCGGCCAGGAACGCATCGTATTCATCCTCAGCCAGCCACTCGTTCTCCACGAACTGGAAGGGCGCGTCGGCGGGAAGGTCCCCGCCGGGCCAGCGCACTTGTTTCACCCCGAGCGCGTCGAAGGCCTCGGAGGGGAAGACGCCGTTGGCCATGGCCCAGTCCCACCCGAACTCGAGGACGGCGTCCTTCATGCAGCGGTAACGCAAAGCGTTGTCGTAGCCGGCATCCTTGTTTGGTACGCCCCTAATTCGGGTGGGAAAGTAGTGGACCACTTGAGGGAAGATCGGCACACGATCCGGCTTCCGCAGGGCAACGATATCGTTGAAGCGTTGCTCGCGTTAGGCCAGAAGCTCATCCGGTGTCATTGCTGTATCCTCCATCTTAGGCTTCGCTGCGTCCCTCGAGATATGCTCGCCCGGCCGGGTGACAGGGATGGGATTCTCGGTAGTCGTTGAGAAGAAGCGGCAGCCCAATGAGCTGCGATGAGTCATGCCAGGCCTCCCTCATCGCACCGTGGTGCGGACGCCCGACCGGCTCCAATCCGAATTGCCTCATTTCCTAGATCGCCTGCTCTATGTCGTCCACTCGTACCGCTACTATGTCGATGCCCTCGCCCTTGTCGTTGAGGAGTTGGGTGACGTGGGCCCCCAATCGCGCAGTTGTCGACACGGGCGGCATGAGTTCCAGCCCGAACTTGTTCCGGGCGTGGGCCACGCGAATCTGCTCAACCTGGTCTTCGACGACATCGAAATCCACGCCCAAGACCTGCGTGAAGAAGGATATGGCCTTGTCCATGTCCCACACGACCAGGGCCACCCGATCCAGCCCATAGAAACTCACTATGCCTCCTTTGGCCGAACCGTGAAGAGAACCCGACCTCTCGGGCTGCCTAGTAGACACCGTACTCTCGGGTGAAGTCGAACATCGCCTTGACGTTTTCCGGCCGCGAGTCGTCCATGGCTCCGCCGGCACTCATGACGTAGCCGCCATCACCAGCGACCGCGTCGATGAGCGTTCTGCAACAGTCGCGCACCTCATCTGGGGTCCCCAGAGCAAGCATTGGCAGCGGCACATTTCCGGCCATGCAGACCCGGCCTGCAAGCTCTTGCTTGGCGATCTTCCAGTCGACGTATTGGAAGATGTAACAGCACGTACCCGGCTGTACGTCTTTCATCAGGTGCAACCGGGTAGTGTTGTTCCCCTCACAGAGAACAACGGGGTTCAGTCCCGCCTCGGTAAGCCCCCATAGCAACGCCCGGAAGGTGGGCCAGTAGAAGGTCTTGAACTGGTCGAGCGACATGAAACCTTCCACGCACCCGTGTAGAGCAATGAAGACCCGGGGATTACCCGAGATCTTGGCTCCCATGACCCCCTTCTCGATAGCCATGGGCAGGATCTTCTCTGCCGCCGCTATCAGCTTGTCCGGGCAACGGTACATGTCCAGCATGACCCCCCTACGACCCCGCAGGAAGTCACCTATGTAGTCGAACGGTGGCTGGGTGCCCGACATGAAGGCCTGCGGGAAACCCGCAGCCGCGAGCCTGCCAACATGTGCGTCAATCTCGATCATGCCCGACAACGTGGCCGCGGCTGCCTCCCTCACCGTATCCAGGAGCTCAAGACCATCCGGGGTGGCAAACGGCGCAAGGGCGAACGGGATGCCAAAATAGTCAATGAGTCCGCAAAGCGGAGGCAAGTGCCCAAGAAGTCCCATCTTCCCGAAGATCCTGGGCCAGTATTTCCGGAGGACGAAATCAGCCGGATCATAGATGAGCTCGTCATACTCCTCTGGAAGCATGAGCTGCGATGAGTCATGCCAGGCCTCCCTCATCGCACCGTGGTGCGGACGCCCGACCGGCTCCAATCCGAATTGCCTCATTT
>JAMDEO010000010.1:0-14048 GCA_023483915.1 Actinomycetota bacterium | reverse complement strand
ATTCAAGAGGGGCGAGGGACCAGCCGGTCATGGGCGTAGTCACCGCCACATCCGGCTCAAAGTCCACTACCGCCTTGTAGTTGGACTCCGTGTACTTCCGTGGCTCCATGAATTCCTCGCGAAAGGTGATTCCGGCATAGTGTGCGGGGAAGGAGCCGAACAAGGGCATGATGGGCACCCGATCAGGCTTTTCAAGGGCGATCGCATCTGCGAAACGCTTCTCCCGCTCGGCGAACAGCTCTTCGCAGGTCTTGCCTACGTCCCCCAATCTCAGGCCACCCCCACCGTCTGCTTGGCCAAGGCCACAGACGCCATGGCGTCGGCGCCGGAGGCGTCGGCCCCCGGGCGCTTGCGTACGGTGACGATCTGAAGGGCTTCTACGAGTTCGTGGACCATCGGGGCTCCTTACCCAGCAATGCACAGGAATGTGCCGGGGCTGGCGGACAGCAGCCAGCCCCGGCCCGACGATGCGACCGGCCCCTTGGGGGGGAAGGGTGCGGTCCCCGACGTCGCTAGTTGAGATCGGTCACGAACTGAAATTGCCCGTTCTTCATCTGCCAAAGCACCATGCTCCCTCTCGCTCCCATGGAGTTGTCTTCGGGGGAGAAGTTCATGGGGCCTTCGAGAGTCGGAAGGTTCTTAAGGTTGTTGAGAGCCTGAGCCACTTTGGCCTGATCGACTTCGCCGGCCTGGTTCATCGCAGCGACCAGAACGGTCACCAGATCGGACCCGTCGGCGGCAAAGAAGTCCGGGGGTTCGTTGTACTTGGTCTGGTAGATCTGGGCAAAGTCGAGGAGCAGCGACTTGGTGGGGAAGCCGTCCGGCAGACCCTGTGGGTTGGCGGCGCCTCCCGGATCGGGAATGTAGACACCCTCGATCGCCTGAGGACCCATGCTGAAGACCGCCGGGTGTGCGCAGGAACTGCCCGCGACAAGGGGAAGCGTCACGCCCAGGCCTTTCAGTCCTGCGGAGATTGCCGGGAATCCGAGGGGGTTCATGTAGGCGATGATTGCGTCGGGCTTCAGAGTCTGGATCTGCTCCATCATCTTGTTCAGAATGGGCTGGAAGTCGGTAGTGGTCAGTTCGGGCGTGTCGGGCATGAGGGTGAACTTGTAACCGTTGGCGGCGGCAGCGTCGCCGGTCAACTTGAGGGTTTCCTGGTCGATATCGAGCGTGTCGCCCAGCGCGAGGATGTTCTTCCACCCCATCTTGGCGATGAGCTTCACGACCGCGTCGGACTGGACAATCCCGCCGGCAGCCGTCATCACGCTCCACTGATACTTCTTGCCGTTCATTTGCTCAACGGTGGCGGGGCCGTTGCCCACCATCGGAACTTTGTACTGTTCTGCAAGCGTACGAGCCGGTTCCTGCATAAACTGCGCGAACGGGCCGATGGTGGCGAACACCTTGTCCTGCTGGATCAACTTATTGATGTTGGCGATAGCAGTGGGCACGTCCGTCTTGTCGTCATACACGATGAGCTGAAGCGGACGGCCGAGGACGCCTCCGTGGGCGTTGACGTAGTCGACGCGTGCCTGGATGCCCTGGGCAAATGTCTTGCATGGCGCCGCACCTACTCCGGTTAGACTGAGCGAGGTACCGATCTTGATGGGCTCACCGGTGGCCGGCCCAGTGGCCGTCGTGGTCTCGGTAGGCGCCGCAGCGGTCTCCGTAGGCGCCGCGGTGGTCTCCGTAGGCGCCGCGGTGGTCTCCGTGCTCGGAGCGGCCGTGGTGGTTGTTTCGCCACCGCAGGCGGCCGCCACGACGGCGACAGCCAGCAGCAGCACGAGAAGGCCTGCCATGATGTAGCGTTTCCTCATCTGTCCCTTCCTCCTTTTGGTTGCGTCGAACCGTGTCCCTTTTCCCGTCTGCCTGAAAGCGTGCGTCAGCTGAGGGCCGCCCCCAAGTAGCTCGCCCGCACGCGTTCATCCCACCTGAGTTCTTGAGCCAGCCCGGAGACGGCCACGGTCCCGGTCTGGAGCACTACTCCCCGATGGGCGAGCGAGAGGGCCATCTCGGCGCTCTGCTCCACCATCAGCATCGTGAGTCCGTCCTTGTTCAGCTTGGCGAGGGCTTCGAAGATCCGCTCCACCACGAGAGGAGCCAAGCCCATGGAGGGCTCGTCCAACAGCAGCAGTTCCGGCCGCCCGACCAGTGCTCGCCCGATCGCGAGCATCTGCTGCTCTCCCCCGGACAGGGTGCCCGCCGCTTGCTTGCGCCTCTCGCCGAGGATGGGGAAGAGCTCGTAGACGTAGGCGATGTCGTCGTCCAGCGTGCCCCGCCAATTCTTGCGCCCGGAGGTGCCGACAACCAGGTTGTCCTGCACCGAGAGCTCCCTGAACAGCCGACGGCCCTCCGGTACCTGGCACAGACCGCGGGCCGCGATCTTGTTGGGCCCGAGCCGCGTTATGTTGGCGCCCTTGTAGACCACGTGGCCGGCCCTCGCTCGAAGCAGGCCGGATACCGTGTGCAGCAGCGTGGTCTTGCCTGCACCGTTGGCGCCCAACACAGCCACCACTTCTCCCTTGGGAACCAACAGGGAGACGTCCCTAAGCGCCTCGATGGCTCCGTAGGCGGTGCTCAGACTTTCGATGGCGAGCAGAGTCTCTGGCTCGGCGCACGTCCCGGTGGCAAGGTCCCGCGTCTGGCATAGGTCAGATACACGCTCCTGCTTGACCCCGAGATAGGCCTCGATCACCGATGGGTCCTTCTGCACGTCCTCCGGACGCCCTTCTGCAATGAGGCGCCCGTAGTCGAGTACGTAGACCCTCTCCGAGATGCCCATCACCAGATCGATGTCGTGATCGACGAGCAGGACGGTGATGCCCGAGGCATTGATGCTACGTATCCGCCGCACAAGGTCGGCCCGCTCGGCGGAATTCATACCCGCGGCGGGCTCGTCGAGCAGCAGCAGACGCGGCTCGGAGGCCAGCGCACGGGCGATCTCCACAAGACGCTGGGAGCCATACGGCAGGCTGGCGGCAGGAAGGTGGGCAGCCGCCTCGAGCCCGACGACGGACAGTGCCCGCATGGCCCGTTCCCGTGACCGCCGCTCTTCCTTGCGCTGGTGCGGCAGGCCCAGACCGCTGGCCCAGAAGCCCGAACGTTCGTGCCGGTGGCAGCCCACGAGGACGTTCTCGAGCACCGTCATGTTGACATAGATGCGCAGGTTCTGGAACGTGCGCGCCATCCCCAGGCGCGCTGTCTCGGCCGTGGAAAGGTGAGTGACATCTCTGCCGGCGAAGTGGACAGTGCCGGTAGTCAGCTTCTGCAGACGACTGACAGCGTTGAAGAAGGTCGTCTTGCCCGCCCCGTTCGGCCCGATGAGAGCCACGATGCCACCCTTCGGGACTTCCAGGGATACCTGGTCGACAGCCTTCAAGCCGCCGAAGTGCACGGAGAGACCCTTCGCCTCGAGCAGGACACCAGCGGCGCCGGCAGGACGTGGGCCGGCATCCACCCGTCCGGAGGTCTCTGCGGCAGGCGGCAAGTCGAGGGCTGTTTCTGCAGGCGCCGCCTCCGATACTGCGGGCAACGGGAGCCCAATGGAAGTGGTACATTGCCCAAGCGGCTGATCCTCCTCGGCAGCCACGAGGCATTCCCCTGGTTCCCGCAGACTCTCCCGGCTGAACATCGCTTTGAGGCGGGCGCGCTGCTCCGGCCGCAGAGCCAGGCCGGCGGGCAGGAAGATCAGCAACAAGAGCATGATGATGGAATACGCGATGCCGGTGTACTGCTGGATGCCCGTGAAGCCATTCACCACCCAGGTCATGATGATCGCGCCGACGATCCCACCCCAGACTGAGCCCCCGCCGAGGATCATCATTACGATAGGGAGAATGGCGCTGGCAAAGGTGAAAGAGCCCGGCGTGACGGCCATGGTGACAAATGCGTAGAGACCGCCGGCCAAACCGCAGATGACAGCGCTGGCAACGAAGGCAAGGAGCTTCCAGTTCGCGGTCCGCACACCCAAAGTGGAGGAGGCGATCTCACTGGTCGCGATGCCGCGGAGAGCGCGGCCAACGCGGTAATTGAGGGCGCGGGCCATGAAGAGCATGATCAGCGCGGCAATGACCCACACGAGATAGTACTGACGCATGTTCGTGTTGAAGTCGAAGCCGAGGATGTTGAGGGTAGGGGTCGGAGAGAGACCCAGCTCGGATCCGGTTATGCTGCGCAGTTGCGTGACGAGGACCAGAAAGATCTGTCCCAGCCCGATGGTGGCCAGAGCCAGATAGAAGTAGCGCAGCTTGAGCACCGGCCGGCCGACGATCAGGGCGATGATCCCCGGCACGAAGGCCCCGATGATCAGAGCAGGGAGGGTGGGGATCGAGGCCTTCATCGCCAAGAGAGCCGCGGTGTATGCGCCGATGCCATAGAAGGCAGAATGGGCGAAGGACAGCTGACCAGCCTGACCCAGGATCACCACCACGGCCACTGTGAGCATGGCGTACAAGCCACCTGTTGTCATGATGCGCATCACGTAGCCGTCCGGGTAGACAAGCGGCCAGACGATCAAGATGACAAGCAACAGCGCCTTGAGGATGAACGCTCTTCTATGGACCCAGAAGGCCACGGGACCGGCCTGCGTTTTGGCCTCCTGCGTCTTCATCAGGCCTCACCCTCTGTGGAAGGCACGCCCAGCAGGCCCCCGGGCCTGAAGTACAGGACCAGTATGAGGATGGCGTACGCCACGGCATCCTGATAGCCGGCTGGGAGAACGCCGGTGACGAGCGACGCGACGATCCCCAGCGCCAGTCCGCCGACGACCGCACCCGTACTGGAACCCCAGCCCCCGAGGATGGCGGCGACGAACCCCGAAAGACCATAGATACCGCCGGAAAGGTAGTTCGTGGAGTTGATGGGCGAGATGGCGATCCCGCCCAGAGCCCCGATAGCCGCCGATATCGCGAAGGCCAGAAGGATCATCCGGCTTGTATTGACCCCAGACAGACTTGCCGCTCCTGGATCGTTCGCGGTAGCGGTCATCTGTTTGCCGACGCGGGTGCGGTTTGTCAGGAGATACAGTCCAAGCAGCACGACGATCATGAGGCCGATCACCCATAGACTCTGGGGAAACACAGCCACCTTTCCGAGGAAGAGCGCCTTGCTCCCAGCGAAGGCGGGCAGGCCTTTGCCGTAGCCTCCCCAGCGGATCAGTGAGAAGTTCTCGAAGAGGATGCTCAAGGCCATCGTGGCCAGGATGATCGACACCAAAGAGACCCTGACGAGCGGTCGAAGCACCACCAAATAGACAAGCGCCGCGACGATCACCACGCCGACGATGGACAGGATGGCGGACAGCCAGTATGGAAGCCCCAACTGGGAGAGGAACGAGTAGGCAAAGAACCCGCCGAACATGACGAAGGCGCCTTGCGCCATGTTCACGATGCGAGAGGTGCGGTAGATGGTGACGTACCCCAGAGCGATGAGCGAATAGATGCTGCCCACCGTGATCCCAGTCACCAGAAGCTGAATCCACTTGGTCACTTTGCCCCCTCGAGCGTTTGCCTAGAGCGGAATTCGAACCGTTGAGTGAGTTGCCAGGCCGAAGTAAACGTGACTTTGGTAAATTGCATTCACCAACGTAGCGCCGTATGCTATCTGTGTCAACAACGGGGTGCCCATGCCGAGCCAGGTCAGAACGTACGTGAGGAAGACGCAAGCCGAACGCCGCGAGGAGATCATCGATGCGGCGCTCGAGCTCCTGGGTGAATACGGCTTGGAAGGCACGACGGTCTCACGCATAGCCGACGCCGTGGGACTCACGCCCGGGGCTTTGTACCGCCACTTCGAGAGCCGTAACGCCATACTCGCCGCCGCGAATGCAGCAGCTGCACGGCAGGCCCTTAGCTGGCTCGATACGTCACGCGCGCCCGAGGTGTTGCGCCGGCTGGAGGAGCTGAAAGAGACCCATGCGGCGTGGACGAAGAACCACCTGAGCACAATTGTGCGGCCGTTCTTCCAAGCCCTCAGCTTTTCCCAGCAGGCCGATCTGGCCGGCGAGATGACTCTGGAGCGCATCCTGCTGTACGGGCTCCTGGTCGAGATGGCCGACGAGGGGAAGAGGCAAGGAAGCATTCGGCCGGACGTTGAATCCGCAGATGTCGCGTGGACCATGCTGATGTTCATCTGGATCGAGGACATTGCACTGATGCTGGATGCTGAAGAAGCGATCACTGGAGGCGTCTTCTCCCGCAATTTCCACAGGATGCTTGAGTCATTTCGGCCGAGGAGCACAGCAGATCCGTCAGTAGGTGAGTTGAGTTGTCTCGCACTGCCCCCCCCTTCTATTGCAGTGGGACCACCGGCAGTAACAGGTGCGATGGGTACTCCGCACGGTAGATAGTGACGTACCCCAGAGCGATGAGCGCGTGGGTGCTGCCGACAGTGACGCCGGTGACTAGCAACTGGATCCACTTGGTCAAGCGTTCTTCCCCCCGTCCACTTGCTGACGCGCGGTCGGCAGAGCCAGCGCAACGCGCTAATCCTAATACGTTTTGCTTCGATTTGTCAAAGTGCTAGCATGATTCAGAGTCAGAGAGGCTGCACGATCCGCGGCAACCATTACGACCACATCGGGGGTCACGGACATTTGAGTGCACACAGCGCATGGGAAGCCGCGTGGCAGCAGGCCGGCGGATTGTCGATCGCCCAGAACAGGGCCAGCGACGAAGCCCAGTACTTCATCAGATCGCTCATATTCAGCCGGCAACTCGGGCCAGGAGACACGCTGCCTCCGGAGCGAGAGCTGTCCGCGCAGCTGGGAATCGCGCCGCTGACGCTGCGAGTCGCACTGAGGGCCCTCGAGTCTGACGGGTTCGTGACCATAAAACGCGGTTCGAAAGGCGGGCCCCGCGTCACGGACGCAGACACCCTGACCAACTGCTGGCGCGACTGGGTGCGCGCGCGGGGAGACGAGATCCGGGAGATCCAGGAGTACAGCCGCATCGTCGAAGAGAACGTCGCGCGATTGGCGGCCGAGAAACGCTCGCCCGAGGATCTGGCTGCCCTTGAGAGGGCGATGCAGGTGCCGGACGAGAGGCCGATTCCCGTTGTCATCTGGCACGTCAACTTCCACGATACGCTTGGGCGGGCGGCACATAATCGGCCGCTCTATCAGGCCTGGAGACATTTGCGGCGGGAGTGGTTCATCGCAACCGCTCCGGTGGGCGACGGCCGTGAAGAGAACGAGTTCCGGCGCTTTCATCAGGTCATGTTCGAAGCTGTGCGAGACCGAGACCCGGCTCGAGCGGTGGAGGCGATGAGAGTACATTCCGACTTCATGGATACTCTGGTAGTGCCGGCCCCACCAGAGGACGATCGCTAAGGCTAACACGTCCCCTGGTCCCGGGCCGCAGTGATCATCGCCCAGACGATCTCCTTTTTCTTGGATGGCCGGCACCTGGCCAAGTTTCCATATTTCATGATGCCCCTCGCTTGAGTCTACAAGTACTTCATTGCCTGGATGGGCACGGTCGGGACGGTTGGGGCAAGGCTGTTGCTGACGACAACCACCTCGTAGGGCCAGGTAGTCCCTTTCACCCACTGCTGCCCGGTCATGACGGGCTTCACGATGTTCGGGTGAGGACGCTTGCCCATCGGATCTGCTGGGTTGGCGTCGATTGGAGCCGTCATGTCGATGGGGCCGAGGATGGTCTCCAGCTTTGTCGACTGGATGGCGGCGAGGATGGTCTCTTTGTCGTCCAGATCTGGCGCGCGCTGTAGCACGTCGACGGCCCAGCTGATCTTCGCATGACCCCCAATGGCGCCGGTGTATTCTGAGTTGGTGGTCTTTTCGAAGTCGGCCGCCAGCTCGTCGCATGTCATGCCGGTAAGAGAATCCTTGAACGGGAACGTGCGATGCCACGCACCCTCGGCCAGCAGCCCATACACGCTGGGCCCGATGGCCTCGGCCGCTTGAGGGAAGCCTAGGGCCAGTCCCATGCTGGCAACCGGTGGCTTGAATCCCTGCTGCAAGCTCTGCTTCCAGAAGTTGGTGAAGTCAGGGGTGGTGTTGGCGCCGGCCAGCACTTCACAGCCCTGCTTCTTGAACTCGCTGATCTGCGCGGTGAAATCGTCGCTGCCCGGCTGGAATGGCTGGGGAATGACCAACGTGTAACCGGCCGCTTTGAAGAAAGGTGGAGCACCCGTCTTCTCGTCGACCCAGGCTAGGCCGTCGGCGCTGTTGGGCGCCAGAAACGCCACTTTCTTGTTTGTGGGTGTCTTTTGGAACATGTCCACCCAGCAGGTGACCACTTGCTCCAGGCCGAGAAGAAGACCGTAGGTCCACTTGAATGGCTTCTCGAAGCTGCCGCCCCTGCCGAAGAGGAACACGCCCCACGGGCAGAAGACACTTAGAGAAGGTGTCCCAAGAGCCTCAGCCTGGTCGGCCACGGGGTTAACGGTATCTGGAGAGCCTCCCGCCACCACCATATCGACCTTGTCGTTCGCTATCAGGTCCCCCGCCACCTGGGCCGCGCGGTTCGAGTCCGATTGGGTGTCCCGGAAGAGCACAGTCACCGGATGCTTTTTGCCGTCGCCAAGGACCAACCCGTCGGCCACGGTCTTCGCCGTGAGATCAGCCGACCACTTGTCGGCTATGCCAAACGTGGCCAAGGGGCCCGTTTGCGGGGAGACTACTCCAATCTTGACCGCACGACCGGCCTCAGCGCCCGAACTGACGGAGGTGCTGGTGGCCGCAGTGGAACTGGTGCTTGCCGCTGTTGTCGGCGGCGCCGTTGTCTCAGCGCCGGCAGTGGTAGTAGTCGCCTCTCCCCCGCAGCCGGCGAGAACAGCGCTCAACCCCGTCCCGACGCTGATTGCCGCGCCCGCAATGCCGGCGACCCTCAGGAATTCCCTACGGCTCAGCCGCCGGGACTCGCTGCCTGCCGATGCCTCATCGCTCGAAGCCAACCTGTTTTCATACCCTTCGGACATCTCTCCCCTCCTCTACCAGGCGCCGAGATAGGCGCGTTCCTCGCCAATGTCACGTCTCCAGCTTGATTGCCGCAATCCTAATATGTCTCTTGTGACGCCGCGCGATAATGCGCTCCTCTAGTCCTCCGCCGGCGCGAAGAACAGGCAGTGTCTCTCGACTCCTTCGCAGATTTCGGGGAAATGCACCCTCATGGAGGTTCCGATCTCGATGGTCTCCGGATTCTTGGCGTCGACTCCGACGATGCGGGCAACCGCCCGTACCCCCTCATCGAGGTCGACCACGCCGACCACGTATGGATGCTCCCTGTTGTAGCCTTGCGCAACCATGTCCGGCGGGGCGACGTAGACACTGGTGTAGGCGGCCAGGCGACCGCTGCCTGCGAGCTCCACCCACTCGCTCTCGGAGCCGTAGCAGTTGGCACATATCTGCCTCGGCGGGAAGGAGAGCGTTCCGCATTTCTTACATTGGGAGGCCATGAGCAGGCCCTCCCCTAGGAATTGTTTGTAGGAGGTATCGTTAAAGGGGCGGATCTCCATTGCTCACCTCCTTTCGAGGATAGTGAACGTGCAGGTTCCGCCCGTGCCTCCCAGGTTGTGGGAGGCGCCGATCCGCAGATCTGGCTTCTTCACCTGGCGTCCGCCCGCCATCCCGCGCAGCTGCAGCCACACCTCAAGGATCTGAGCAGTGCCGGTGGCGCCCACCGGATGGCCCTTGGCTTTAAGCCCGCCCGAGGTGTTGATGGGCATTGGGCCATCGAGAGCCGTGAGACCTTCCGCCGTGGCCCTCCACCCCTCCCCCGGCGGGAAGAAGCCGAGGTCTTCCAAATGGATGATCTCAGCCATGGAAAAGCAGTCGTGCACTTCTGAGAACTGGATGTCCTTGGGAGTCATTCCCGCCATCTGATAGGCCTGCTTGGCGGCGTAAACAGTCGCCTCGTAGCTGGTGAGGTCCTTCTTGGCGTGCAGGCTGTAGCTTGTCCCCTGCCCAATTCCGGCGACGAAAATGGGGGCGTCGGTGAAACTGCCGGCGAGCTCTTCGGCAACTAGGAGCAGGCAGGAGCCACCGTCACTGATTGGACAACAGTCGAACAGATGCATGGGCCATGCCACCGGCGGGTTGACCGAGGTGTCTCGCAGGAAGGCCTTCTCGTCCTCCCATTCGGGGATCGGTAGACCTTTCGCGCGGCACTTCTCCATCCGCGCATTCATGAAATCACGCACCGACATGGGGAATTGAGCCTTGGGATTGAACGGGGCGTTGTTGTGACTCTTGATCGTCACGTTGAACAGGATCTCCCGATCGACCCCATATTTGGCGAAGTAGGCGGTCGCCGTGGCGCCAAACACCGCGGGGAAGGTGAAGCCGGCGGCAACCTCATAAGGACTGCCCGCCATGCCCAGCCCTTGAGTCACCTCATCGGTAGTGCGCCGGGACATCTGCTCCACGCCCCCCACCAGGACGATGTCGTACATGCCGGAGGCGATGCTCATGACGCCTTCCCGGAAGGCCAGAGTACTCGCGGCACATGCCCCTTCGGTCCGTGTCACCGGTTTGGGCACCAGGCCGATGAGGTCGGAGATGATCGGGCCCCAGTGCGCCTGCCCAGTGAAGAAGTCGTTGCTGTAATTCCCTAAGTACGCGGCCTCGATGTCGCCAGGGTCGACACCCCTGTCCACCGAGTCCAGCATTTCCAGAAAGGCCTCGGCGAAGAAGTCCTTGCAGTCCCGGTCTTTGAAAAGACCCAACTTGCTCAAGCCCCCGCCGACCACCGCGACGCCCCGGGCCAGCCCTCCCTTACGTGCCCTGATGCTCACGTTCTCACCTCTGGCAGTCTTTCTCGAGCTGCTTGTAGAGCTCCAACTGCCTCAGCAGTCGCCTGTTCTGGCTGTCGAGCACCTGCGCCCGAGGCCTGTCTTCATAGTCGATCCAACCACGCCCGGTTTTCACCCCCAGGTCTCCCTTGGCTACCTTCTGTTTGAGAAGCTCCGAGGGTCCGTTGGCGTTGCTCAGCTGGGGAAATATGCGCCCTTCGATCACCGCCATCGTGTCGAGCCCGAACATGTCCAGAGCTTCGATATGGCCAATGCAGGCGTGGCGCATGCCGTAGCTGGCTTGGGCGACCAGGTTTATGTCTTCCAGGGAGGCGACGTCTTGAGCTATCAGCGACTCGATTTCCCGGATCATCGCAAGCTGGATGCGCGTGCCGAGCAGTCCGTAGATGTCCTTCTTGACGATGACCGGCGTTTTGCCGACCCGCATCAAGAGCTCCTTGGTCAGGGCAATGTTGTCCGCAGAGGTCGCCGGGCCATAGTGGATCTCCACCAAGGGCATGATGTGCGCCGGGTTGAAGTAGTGCATGCCGATCATTCGTTCCGGGCTCGTGCAACCTTCTGATATGGAGGCCACCGGACAGCTGCTGGTGTCGGAGCCGATGACTATCTCCGGCCGGATGCCGTCAAGCTGCCTGAAGATCTGCTGCTTGAGCTCCAGGTTTTCGGACACCGTCTCGACGACAAAGTCACATTCATTCGCAACCTGAGCGTAGTCCTGGGTGGCGACAGCCCAGATGCGGTCTCGGATGGCGACCGGCTCCTCCTTCAGCAGACCGTATTCCTCTATCAGCTCGCAATTCGCCTGGATCTGAGTCAGAGCCCGGGTACATGTTTCTTGGCTTCGGCCGGTGATGACCACCTCGATGCCGGCTTCGGCAAAGTTCTGGGCGATGCCTTGGCCCATGGTGCCGGTGCCGCCGATCACCAGGACCTTCTTGATGTTCTCAGCGTTCATCGCCGGCCTACCAGTTGACTTTGTCGAGGCCCTTCAGGCCGAGAATGGCCCTGGCCTCTTCAGGGGTGGCCGGCTCGAGATCGAACTCCCGGCCTATTCGGGCGATCTTCTCCACCTGTTCGGCATTGCTCTTGGCGAGAACTCCCTTGCTCAGCAGTAGGCTGTCTTCCAGACCCACCCGGACGTTGCCGCCCATGTTCATGGCAAGGGTGCAGAGCGGCATCTGCAACCTCCCACCGGCACACACAGACCAGTTGAAATCACCAACAAGGTTCCTGGCGGTGCTGTACATGAACTGGAGATTCTCGAAAGTCGCGCCGATGCCACCCAGGATGCCCAGCACCCACTGCATGTAGATGGGATCTTTCAGGTCGCCACGCTTCTTCATGAAGGCGACGTTGTAGATCATGCCGGTGTCATAGATCTCGAGCTCCCCCACGGTCTGATGCTCCGCGAAGATGCGGTTGAACTCTTTGAGCATGGCAAAAGAGTTCTCGAATACGAAGCTTTCCGTGTTACGGAGATAGGGTTCCTCCCAGTCAAACTTGAACTCGCCTTTGAATCCCTCGGCCATGGGGTAGAGACCGAAATTCATGGAACCGTAGCTGAAGGTGGCCAGTTCCGGACTGAGATCGATGACCGAGCGGAGGCGTTCCTCGACTGTGGCACCGATCCCCGCCCCCGTGGTCATGCAGAGGATCATGTCGCACTTGGCCTTGACACTCTGGGCCACTTCCTTGTAGTACGTGACCTCTCGGCTCGGAGCGCCGGTCTGCGGATCTCTCACGTGAATGTGAGCCACTGCCGCGCCCGCTTCGTACGAAGCCACGGCTTCGTCTGCGATCTGCTCGGGTGTGATCGGTAGAAAGGGGGACATGCTAGTTGTATGCACGGCGCCGGTGATGGCGGCGGTGATTATGTACTTGTTGGATGCCATGGAAATCTCCTCAGTGCCAGCCCCGGAGAGCGCGGGCCGGCCAGCGCTCTCGGGCGTTAGTTCTTGTCCTTGTGCTTGCCCTCCACCGCCTGCAGCCAGTCTTCAGCGCCGGCATCCTTCCAGGCGTCCACGGGAGCCTGCTCTTCTTCCTGGTCTTCCCGCTTCAAGATGGCGAAGACGGGTCCGAAGGCCATAGGAGGGCAACCACCCACAAATACTCCCTGGTCGCGGAACCTTTCCACGCACTTGCCCACGAGGATCAGGTCCTTGCCGCGAGCGGCCTCCTCCGGAAGGTCCTTCTTGGGTCCGAAGACAATGGAGATCCCCTTGTTCTCGTCATATTTGCCCTGGGTCTTCAAGGCCTCGAGCACGTACATCATCACGCCCATGCAGCTGCTGCAGGAGTTCTCGTCGTAGATGCAGTAGCCGTCGTAGCGCGAGAAACCTTCGAGGAACGGGGTATCGAGCTTGCGGTAGACCTCTTTGATTCGGTTGCCCCGAATCTCGATCTGGTCCTCATCGATGACGCCGACACCGCGCTTGGCGCCCTTGGTCAGATAGGTGTCATACACGTCGATGCCGGTCATGCGACAGCAGGTGGCGTCGATGGCCAGCGCGTCGGTGCCGGCCACGATACAGCCGAAGTCTACCGGCTTGCCCAGTGTCATCGGGCCGAGGCCTTCCATGGGGCGCACCATGTCCACAATGGATATGTCTGGTTGCGACACGGCGAGCAGATCGAACAGCGCCTCGCTCAGATCGACGAAGTGCATCTTGCGGTGTGTGCGGTCGTCGACTACACCCTTCATCGCTTTGACCGCTCCAGTGAAGACCATGCTCAGGTGGGTTTTGAAGATCGGAAGACCAATCACGCAGTCCGCGTCGACCATCATCTTTGGCACCCGGAACTTCTTGATCTCAACGCCGTCAGGGACGTCGACATCGACCAAATCCTCCTTGGCAAGGCGCTTGATGTCGACAACACGGTCGACGCCTGCTTCCTGGGCCGCCTGGTGAAGGCCGGCGGTCGCCAGGGCCTTCAGGGTGTCCTGACCCACGGCCGAAGCCTCAGCCATGATGATCTCTTTCGGCTTGTACCGCTTGACCGCGGCCACCACCGCCTTCAGTACTTCCGGATTGGTGTTGACGCTGGTCTCCGGCGGAGCCGGATGCCCCGCGTTGGGCTTGATGAACACTACCGCACCAGGCTTGAGCAGATTATCCACTCCATCCAGCTGCGCTAGGGCTCTGTCGACCATCTCCTGGATGTCGGTCCCCTTGGCAATCGATACGACTGACTTGGTCATTCTGCACACCTTCTCTCTAGAACCTCATGCCCCGCTTTTTCAGCATCGTGACGATGCTCTCGGGCAACATCGCTTT
>JAMDEO010000136.1 GCA_023483915.1 Actinomycetota bacterium | reverse complement strand
GGATAGCGCAAGGTCTTCGAGTCGCACACGACCTTCTTGAATGTGCCGTGGAATGGCAGATCGTATCGATCGAGGAAATCGAGGATCTCGTCTATCTCGGCCGATGTGGCGTCCGTGAGCTTTGCGTCGGCACCGAGAGTCTGCAGGGCTCCGCCCACAAAGATCTCGCCGCCCATCATGTTCTCGCCTACTCTTTCGCCCGAGTCGCCGAGGATGATAAGACGACCTCCGTACATCAGGTATCCTGCCATGAAGCTGGCGTCGCCCCCGCAGCAGAGCGTTCCCTTCTTCATAACCTGCCCTGCTCGCGAGCCGGTATTGCCTCTGATCACGATCTCCCCGCCACGCAGTCCTTCCCCAGCCAAAGCTCCAGCGTTGCCGTTCACCACGATCGATCCAAGCAGGAGATTGTCGCCTACGCCCCAACTGGCGTTTCCGTCGATGGTGAAATGCGGCCCGTCGCACAGGCCCCCACAGTAATAGCCCGCCGAGCCACGCACTTTCACGTGAATTGGGCTTATCAGACCGACTCCAATGTAGTGGCGGGCGTCAGGGTTCACGATCTCGACGTTCTGGTGAGTCGCGCCGTAGCCGCGCAGCATCTCGTTGGCGTTCCGCACGGGAATCTGGGCGAGGTCGAGACGAATCACGCCAACCTCCCTGTGGTGGCAACGGCGACGGCCGCGGTGTCCTCTCCATTCAGGCGGCCCGCCGTACGGGAAGTCGGCTTGGATGAGACCGCGACTCCTTTCTCGCACGTTTCCTTGCGGTACGACCACAGTCCATACGTCAAAGGGGGCATCTCCTCAGTCCGCAGCGTTCGTCCAGGGAAGAGGCGGTTGAGGGCCACTTCCTCCGACGCCAACGCGACAATCTCCTCGTCCTCGTACTTGATGAGCGGTTTTGCGGCCAGCTTGTCTTTCGCATAGCCAAGCGAGTCGGCCGTGGCCACGAGATAGGAGAACGTGCCGTCGAGGTCGTCGAGGGACGATGCGAGCGCCTGCTCAAGCGAGTCCCCGCGGCTCATCCTATAAGCCAGGTATACGGCCACTAGCTCCGTATCGTTCTCAGTGTCGAAGATCATGCCTTCTCTCTGAAGGCGGCGGCGCATCACCCAATAGTTGGTGAGCTGGCCGTTGTGCACAACAGAGACATCGGCGAACCCTGTGGCCCAGAACGGATGGGAGGTCTCCGGAAACACCGCGGATTCGGTGGCTAGCCGCGTGTGCCCGATGCCGTGAGTCCCATTGAAGTCTTTGATGCCGTAGACCTCGGCCAGACCCCGCGGCTGACCCACGTCCTTGACGATATCAACGCTCCGCCCGAAAGACATCAGTCTGGACGACTTCTGCATGCTCAGGGCAAGATCCGTTGGATTGCCCCTATAGTCGGCGATCAATGCGTACGTGCAGCCAACAAGAGATTCTTCGATTGGGGTAGCGCCCGCACTCTCCGCCCGCTTTCTGATGCTGGCCGCCTCGCGAGCTCCCTCAGCTCCCTCGCTGATGAAGAAGCGCATCCTGAAGCCCGACTGTAGAGATTCCCGGTAGAGCGCCCACCCGGCAGAGTCCGGCCCGCGGTGCACGATCGCGTGCATCATTTCGGTCAGAGCTTTTCCCGTGGTCATCCCAAGGCCGGGTGAAGCCCCCTTCGTTATAATGCCGGCAATACCACACATCTTGACCTCCGGCGAGAGGATTCACACGAGGGCACAATACCCGTCCTTCCTCCGTGTTGTCAACTCATCATGCAACCGGCTTGCATGTAAAGCAACTAGACGGGAGGCTCGGTTGTGTCGACCTCGCCTCCGATGTGGCCGCCTCAGGTCGAGAATGAGGACGCTTGGAACGGCATGTTCCAGGCTTACGCCCTAGCGGCCTCGAGCCTCGCGACGTGGCCGCAACCTCCCCTGTAGATTACTGACATGCAAGTTGCTTGCATGAGAGGTTGACACGGCGAGATTCCTCGACTATCCTGACCGGGTAGTGAGGCTGGGGGGAGACAGGGAACACCAGCCCGGGTTCTTTGAAGGTGAGCCACAAAGGGGGAGTCGATGCACGGCTCGACTGTGGTCAACGGAGTGGGGCGGCCATTCTGCGGCGATGGGCATCCCGGGGTAACCCAAGACGATGTCGTCGACCTGATTCAGAAGGCCGGTATCAAGACCGTCCAGCTGGCCTTTGTGGACATGCAGGGCGTGGTGCGGGGCAAGTTTGTCCCGGCAGATTACTTCCTCAAGCAGATGCATCACGGAGCGAACTTCTGTGGTGTCGCTCTGGCATGGGACATCGGCTGCGCCATCGTGGAGGACATCAGCTACTCGAACTGGGCCAACGGTTTTGGAGACATGGTCGCCCGTCCTGACCTGTCCACGTTCCGTGTGATCCCGTGGCAACCGTCTTCGGCGATCGTCTTGTGTGATCTCTACTACGAGGCCGGCGCGGCTCTGGAGTTTTCGCCCCGACGAATTCTCCAGCGGGTTGCTGCCCGTTTTGCAGACGCCGGCTACCGCCCACTCATGGCATCTGAGCTCGAGTTCTACATGTTAGATCCATCCAATCTCGAGCCCGTCTACCAGGGCATACAGTGCTACAGCGTCTTCAAGGGGGATCAATGCGAAGCGGTGATGAGCGATGTCCGCCAGTGTATGAAAACGCTTGGCATAGAGGTGGAGGCGTCCAACACCGAGTACGGGCCAGGCCAGACAGAGGTGAACATCCGATACTCGGATGCCCTTGACGCCGCCGACAAGACCGTCTTGTTCAAGCACGGCACCAAGGAGATCGTCCGGAAACATGATCTTGTCGCCTCCTTTATGCCGAAGCTGTGGACCGACAAGTCAGGTAGTGGATATCACGTCCACCAAAGCCTTCGGGACTCCTCTGACAGGGGTGTCTTCGAGGGATCAAATGGCGAGATGAGCGAGACAATGCGCCACTATGTGGGCGGCCTTCTGCGCTACGCCCGCGAGCTCTATGTGCTCGGAGCATGGTCGATCAATGCGTACAAGCGGGTGATGGCGTACTCGTATTCACCCACCTATGTGAACTGGGGTTACGACAACCGGACGACTGCGGTACGAGCGATTGTCGAGGGTCAGGCCACGAGAATCGAAACTCGAGCCGCCGCAGCGGAGGCAAACCCGTACCTGCTATTCGCTGCGAATCTCGCAGCCGGCCTCGAGGGCATTCGTCAGCGGCTCGAGCCCTCCGAAGCGATCATGGGGGACGGCTATCTGCCTGGGAGCGGAGATCCCCTACCGCGCTCTCTCATGGAGGCGACCGACCTCTTTGCAGGCAGCGATATAGCGCGTGAGTACTTCGGTTCAGACTTTGTCGCTGGCTTCACTGCGATCTGCCGGCACGAAACCGCGGCCTTTCATAAGGACGTGGTTCATCAATGGGAGCGTGATCGCTACCTGGAGATGGTCTAGTCCAACGCAAGGGAGGAAGAGGGACAGCGAATGGCACAAAAGAAGAGCACCAAAAGGAGCGGGGACAAGCTGAAGGTCACGGTAGTCGGCGCGGGACACGGCGGCTTGGCTACCGCCGGACATATCGCTCTAGACGGGCATTCCGTCACGATATTCAGCTTCTACGAATCTGAGCTCGAGCCTATCCGCGATAACGGCGGGATCAAGCTGGAGGGCGGGGTGGAGGGCTTCGCCGACTCGGTGAAGGTGGCCGCCAGTATCGACGCGGCGGTGCGGGGGGCTGATCTCGTTCTGGTCAATATGCCGGCCCTGGCTCATCGCACCGTGGCGTCCCTTCTGGTCGGGTGCCTGAAGGGCGGGCAAGTGCTGCTCTTCACTCCGGGTCGTACCGGCGGTGCCCTGGAAGTCTACAACATTTTCCGGCGCTACCAATTCAAAGAGAAGGTGACTCTCGCAGAAGCTCAGACTTTCCTGTACGCCACTGAATCCCGCGGCCCCGCCCATGTAGAGATCATGAAGGTCAAGGAGAGAGTAAGGGCGGCAGCCCTACCCGCCAGCGACAACGATGTCCTGGGGGAGACGATGGCCAAGATCTACCCTATGTACACAACAGCCACGAACGTGATCGAGACCAGCATCAACAACGTGGGTGGAGTGGTCCACCCGGCCCCGATGCTCATGAATAGTGGGCTCTTGGAGCGGGCCGCGGGTGGGGAGGACCTGCGGTACTACCGGGACATCGTCACCAGGTTCGTCTGTGGTGGAGTGCTGGAGAAACTCGACGAGGAGAAGGCCAATGTGGGGAGGGCCTTCGACGTGCCCGTAATGACTCTCAGGGACTGGTACGCGGAGGCCTACGGAGTAAAAGGGGACAGCATCTACGAGGCGCTACAGAACAATCATTACTACGTAGGTTTCTCGGCGCCCCACCACGTCTTGGGTTATCACCACGTCCTTGACGAGGTCCCCAACAGCCTGGTCTCCACCGTCAATCTGGCCTCCATCGTGGGAGTAGAGACTCCCATGACACAGGCTATCTCTAACCTCGCCTGTGCGGCGCTCGGCGTGAATTTCTGGTCGGAAGGCCGATCCTTGGACAGACTAGGCATCGCTGGCAAGTCACGTGACGAGGTTCTTGAGTTCGTGAACAGCGGTAAGCGCTTCTGGGAGGCGAGCTATGCGTAAGATCCTTCGCGTCGACGTCGGCAGTGGGAGCACATCCTTCGAGGATCTGCCAGCCGACCTCTCGACTTATGGAGGGAGGGCCTTGACCTCCACCATCGTCGCCCGGGAGGTGGACCCGCAGGCGGACGCCCTGGGGGCGGAGAACAAGATCGTCTTCGCTCCCGGCCTTCTCGCCGGGACCACGGCCCCCAACTCCAGTCGGCTCTCCGTCGGGGCGAAGAGCCCGCTGACCGGGGGCATCAAGGAGGCGAACGCGGGCGGACAGGCGGCGGGGCGGCTCGGTCGGCTCGGCATCGCCGCGATCGTCGTGCAAGGGGATCCCCAGGGCAAGAAGTGGGTCCTGCACGTGTCGAAGGACGGCGCTCGGTTGGACGACGGTGCGGCCTTCTGGGGAAAGAGCAACTACGAGACGGCAGCGGCGCTGAGGGAGACGTACGGCCCCAAGGTGGCCACCATCCAGGTGGGCCCCGCCGGCGAGTACGGCATGCGCAATTCGACGGTCGCGACCACGGACCCGGAGGGTCGCCCCGCGCGGCACGCGGGACGCGGGGGCGTCGGAGCCGTGATGGGCGCCCGCGGCTTGAAGGCGATCGTGGTCGACGACGCGGGCAGCGAGCGCCCGCCGATCAAGGACCCGGAACGCTTCGAGAAGGCGCGCAAGACACTGGTCGAGGGTCTGAAGGCGCACCCGGTCACCAGTCAAGGCCTGACCAACTTCGGCACGGCCATCCTGGTGAACATCATCAACGAAGCGGGGGCCCTTCCCACGCACAACTTCCACTTCGGCCGTTTCGACCAAGCCGAGGCCATCTCGGGCGAGACCGTGCACCAGAACTGCGAGGACCGCGGCGGGCGCCGCAGCCACAGCTGCATGACCAGCTGCGTCGTGCACTGCTCCAACGTCTACAACGACAAGGACGGCAACTACGTCAGCTCGGGGGTCGAGTACGAGACCATCTGGGCGCTGGGCGCGAACTGCGACAACGCCGATATCGATGCGATCGCTCGGATGGACTATCTCTGCGACGATATCGGCCTGGACACGATCGAGATGGGCGACACCTTCGGGGTGGCCATGGAGGGAGGCCTGCTGCCCTGGGGCGATGCCAAGCGCATGATCGAGCTGTTCGAGGAGGTCCGCAACAACACGGAGCTCGGGCAGAAGCTGGGTAACGGTTGCGGAGAGGCCGGCAAGGCCTTCGGGGTCACCCACGTGCCGACGGTGAAGAACCAGGGCATGCCCGCCTACGATCCCCGCGGCATCAAGGGCATCGGCGTGACCTATGCGACCTCGACGATGGGGGCCGACCACACCTCGGGCTATGCGGTCGCCACCAACGTCTTGGGCGTCGGTGGGAGCGTCGACCCGCTCAAGGCCGAGGGCCAGTGCAGCCTGTCCCAGAACCTGCAGGAGGCGACGGCCGGCTTCTTCGATTCGACCGGTCTCTGCCTCTTCCTCGCCTTCGCCGGCCTGGATCAGCCCGACTCGCTCGCCGCCATTCCGGAGATGATCGCGGCGATGTACGGGGTGGAGCAGAGCGTGGCCGACACGGTCGCCTTGGGCTCGAAGGTGCTGGAGGTCGAGCGTGGCTTCAATCGAGCCGCGGGCCTCACGGAGGCCGAGGACCGGCTGCCGGAGTTCTTTACGTCGGAGCCGCTGCCCCCGCACAACACCGTATGGGACGTCCCGACCGAGGAGCTCGACAAGGTATGTTCCTGGAGCCCGGTCGAGGCTGTCTAGGCCTAAACCGGCGACTACAACTCCATCTGCAACCATCCTGCTGGCCAGCGGTGTCATGGTTTAGCCAACGTCAAGAGTACTGCGGACTTCACAGAGATACGGAGGTGGCCTGTCAAGCGACTCGTGTAATGCAACGGCAGCAGAATTCGTCGCGGTCGCGAATGTGAGAACTGTGCAAGGTGTTGGTACTACCAGGGGGGTGGGGTCGTGTTCTCGATGCACATAACAGATAACCTCAATTCGACAGATGAGCTGCAAAGAGAGCGATATACTGAGCTGATCAAGCGCTTGAGAGAGCTACGCAACGATCCGTGTCAATACGAGTCGGCGACGAGCGCAGTGTATATCTTTCCAGGCGTTGTGGTGGTTATTTGCCTGATTGGCTTCATTATTGCGGTTGCTAGGTAGATCCACCTACAGAAGATGCGAGCACAAGAACATAATCGCCACCAGGGGGAATCGCAAGTGGGGATACTACTGCGCACTTAGGCGGGAATGTCGGTCCTGGGGTTAAAAGGGGGAGTGATGGCTAGTAGCACGGTTGAGAAAGAAGCCGCCTTCGGGTTTCTTCCAAGTATGCGACAAGACCGCACATACGGAATTGTAGATTACACGTTGACGCAAATCGGCTTCGGGATAGCGGCATGGTCGTTTCTTGTCGGAGGATGGACGGGCCTCAGCGTTAAAGCCGGGACTTCCATCTGGGTGATACTTCTTGGGAACGCACTGCCGGTATTCTTAATGCTGCCGCTCGCGAGACACGGCGGCCGTTTAGGCTTGGATACGTTTCTTACGGCCGTAACTGCGCTGGGGCATGCAGGTGCCAAGGTGTTCTTCATCATCTTTGCCGTGCTGAATTTAGGCTACACGGCAATCGTAATGTTTATGTTGGGGGAATCGGGCACCGTGCTAGTGGAAAAAAGTGGAGGCCCGGCATTTTTGCAAAGCAGGCAATTAGGCGCACCGATGTTTGCTCTGATTGTCTTTGCTGTATGCATCTTCATTGCGTATAAAGGGCCAGACGTTATCCAGGTGTTTACGCGAGTGGGTGTGAGCGCTATTTGCCTCATCCTTGTGGGCTTGATCATAGGCGTGCTGGTGAAGTACGGACCCGGTCACATCTTCGCAGCACAGCCCGCGGAGCCGTTTGAGGATTACCGCACTGGAGTGATGAGCGCGTTCGAGTGGAACCTCGGTATTGGATTCTCCTGGCTGCCGTACATCGGCCAGTGGGTACGTCTGTCGAAGACAGAGCGGGGCGCGGTCCACGGGACGTTCCTAGGCTGGGGTCTGCTGCTGAATATCGCGGCCATCTTTGGGGTTTTCGCCACATTGGCCATAGGTTTTGGAGACCCGATCACGTGGATTCTTGACCTAGGGGGCCCGTGGTTGGGCGTCGTGGGAATTCTTATGCTCATGTTGGCGAATACCACGACTTGCGTGGTGTTGGTCTACACACAGGGGCTGAGCTTCAAGACGCAATTCCCGAGATTGCGGTGGGGACTTGCCGTGCTCACCATCGTGCCCGCTGGCGTATTGATGATATCACCCACTTTCTACGACGCCTTTGGGCCGTTCATGGCCTACGTCAGTTTCGTCATGAGCGTGATCGCCGGCGTGCTTGTGGCTGACTATTTCTTGCGCCGCGGGCGTGTGGAGGTTGGAGCGCTGTACGACCGCGGAAATCCCCACTACCGCTATCCCTTCGGTGTGAACCCAGGCGCTGTGTTGGCCATTGCGGCTGGGACAGTCGTGTACTGGTTGGCCTTCAATCCGGTTACCAGCGCAGCAGGACTTCCATGGTTTCGAGTTGTTGGGGCTGGACTTCCCTCATTCTTCGTTGCCGCCCTCGTGTACGCCGCTGCCATGGCCACCGTGTTCAAGAGGTATCGCGCTTTGGACTTTGAATGGCGACGCCGGCTCGCGGCAGGCGATGTTCGCGCTGTGATGCTGCCCTCTGGACTTTCCGCCACAGAATCGGTCCAGTCCTAGAGTCAACGCGAAGTCCGGACAGCTTTCTAAGAAGCGGAGAGTGCGCGATGGTACCTAAGAGACTTCTGGTGGCCACTGACGGTTCGCCGTCTGCGAGGGCCGCTGAGAGTATCGCCGCAGGGATGGCCGACCTTCTCGGTGAGTGCGAGCTTGTGGTTCTCACAGTTGTTCGGGAACGCGAGCGGCCCGCTCGGGCGGGAGGTAGCCACCTAGCCGGTGGCAAGGAGCTGGAGCAGGCCCAGGCTCTTGCTGACGAGGCCGCCGATCGTATCAGGGGGCTGATGAGGAGCACTCAGGCACATGTGTGCACGTCTGTTGTTCACGCCTCATCCACCGCTGGCGCCATCGTGGAGGCCTCGCGGCAGGGCGAGGAGTCCAGCCTGATCATCCTAGGAAACAGGGGCCACGGCCCTATCGCCAGCCTGGCTCTAGGTTCCGTGAGCAACGAAGTAGTGCACGAAAGCCAGTGCCCCGTTCTGATTGCCAAACATGACTCCTACCCACGGCCTTTGCCTCCCATTTGAACACCGGATCTTGCCGGGAGGAACGGCACTTCATAATGCTCTGAATATGGCTACGAGAACAACAGGAGGAGAGCGATGATTGGCTACGATGGTTCGAACAGAGCCGACCTTGAACCGTGGGGCACCATAGCGGATCTTCCCAACGCGAAGGCTCTCGATGGCAATCCGGCTCATTCAGGACGGTGCGACGTAGGGGACTTTGAAACCCGTCAGATGGTTGGCGAGTGGGTCTGCGCCCCTGGGAAGTTCGAGTACACCTACGCGGGTGATGAGTTCTGCACACTCTTGTCTGGCCGTGTTCGTCTGACCAACGAGAGCGGCGTGACTCGCGAGTTCACGGCGGGTGACTCTTTCTTCGCAATGCGCGGCGAGGTGCTGATCTGGGAGGTTGTAGAAGAGGTCCACAAGGTCTTTTTCGAATACAACGCCGACAATGCTCAGGCGGCAACGCCAGTGACCACCTGAGGCCCCGCATGTTGGCAGCCCGTGTTGCGGACCGGATGCGTCGCCTTGTCGCACGGGTTCTTCTTGAGCCAGAGCAAGTAGGCGGCTGAGAATCCAAGGAGCAGGCACTATGGTTGGTGATCCGTTCACCCGTGATGATGGAAACGGGATGAAGCTAACTGATTCGGCGAGCGCCGGAACATCTGGGAGAGCGCCCTCCGTTCTTCATGTGGACGCTGAGAAGTGTACAGGGTGTCGAAATTGTGAGATAGCGTGCTCGCTGGCGAATCGCAGTGAGTGTAACCCTGTACGTGCCAGAGTGTACGTGGTGCGAAACCAGAAAGACGGCCACATATCAACCGTTCCTGTGGTCTGTCGCCAGTGCAGAGACGCGCTGTGCATGAAGATGTGCCCAGCAAAGGCACTACGCCGTGACACGACTACCGCGGCTGTGATAGTTGACGCCGATCGATGCCTTGGATGCAGAACGTGCGTGGAGGTTTGCCCATTCGGAGCGCCCGCTGTGGACTATCGCACCGGCAAGGCTGACAAGTGCGACCTGTGCAATGGAGATCCTACGTGCGTGAAGTTCTGCTCTCAAGGTGCTCTTTCATTCGTAAGCGCTGAGGACGAGAGCTTCCAGCGCAAACGCGCGATGGTTAGCGGATATGTGGAGTATCTGGCGGGGGATGCCGCTGTCGGGATCTAAACCAAGAATGTCTTGGAGCGGTGAGATGTCATATCTGTATGGGGGCAAGATTCTAAGGGTCAATCTGTCGAGGCGAGAAGCAAGATTTGTCCCGACAGATCGGTACGCATCGAAGTACATTGGGGGGAGGGGCACCAATGCAAGGATCCTCTATGAATCGGTGGATGTAGACACTGACCCATTGGGGCTGGAGAACGTCGTGTGCTTCGGGACCGGACCCCTTTCTGGCACGACCTTCCCGGGGTGTAGTCGGACTGACGTGATGTGCAAGTCTCCAGTAACGAACCTGATTGGAAATGCAAGTGTAGGAGGTGACTGGTCGGCCGAGCTGAAATATGCCGGCTGGGACCATGTGGTTCTCGAAGGGAAGGCAGAGCATCCGGTATACGTCGACATCCACAATGACGCTGTTCAGATACGAGACGCCCGAGCTCTCTGGGGCCTGACGACGTATGAAGCGCATGAAGCGATACGTAATGAGCTCGGACCTGATGTCAAGATCATCGGTATAGGACCGGCCGGCGAGCGAATGGTTACCTTTGCCACGATTCACAGCAACATCGGGAATTCAGCCTCGCGTACGGGCGTGGGCGCCGTAATGGGTTCGAAGAATGTCAAAGCGATAGCAGTTCGTGGCACGCAAGGAGTCGGCATTGCCGATCCTAAAGCCTTTCTCGAAGCGAGCCTGAGGGCTCACAACACGATTCGGGCGTCAAAGTACTACGAGGAGTTCCACACCATTGGCCTGACCCTGTACGAGAAGGCTTGTATTCTGTCAGGCCTCGAGGGAGGCGGAGATGGACACGCAAATGTACCGCCTTCGTTCGACGAGCGGTTTGACTACTACTCTATGTTCGAAAAGCACTGCTACAAGCGCACTGGTTGCACGGGTTGTCCAGTGCATTGCATGGAGGCTTACCACGTAGGCGGGCTTGGCAGCACGGTCATGTCGTGCGAACTCTATCCGCAGCTCTCGTACGAGATTAGAAACGCAGATCCGTATTTTCATTATTGGCTCGTGATGACCTGCCAGAAGATGGGTATTGACAGCGTTTCGACGGCGACTATCTTTCAGTGGCTGATGGAGCTTTGGGAACTAGGAATAATAGATTCTACAATTACTGGAGGTATAAACCTCGAGTGGGGGAATAAGGATGGTGTAAAGGAGCTATTCCTACGCATTATAGGTAGTGACGGAATAGGGGCTGTCGTTGCCAAGGGAATGAAGGAAACTGCGGACTACATTGACGCGCGCGTACCCCTTGACCGGCGCTATGACAAATCATCTTATTGGTGGGCAATGCAGGTAAACAATAATCCTATGTATGGTGTTAATCCAAGAATGCATGGAATGGCGTTAGCCTACGCAGTAGGAAGAAGATCGGACTGCATTCAGGATCTCGATATGGTCGAAGTAGATATTGCCAATTTCCCGGTATATCCTGAAATGTCAGAAGATGAGAAGAAACGGCTAACAGATGAGGAAAAGGCCCTTGCTGAACGGGTGTCGGGAAAGATAGGTGCAGGTGATCTCGACGGGTATCAGGGAAAGGCCGAGATGACTCATGACCAGGGAATAACGACAGGCCTTCCAGATATGATGGGTACGTGCAAGTGGCATACGAAATGGCTCTTTATGGACATAGAGCCGGAGAACTATGCTGAGGCCCTGTCTGCAGGTACGGGACGCGAGGTTGGAGTGCAGGAGTTGATCACGGCGTCTCTTCGCCTTAGGAATGTAGAGCGGGTACTGGAGTGCAAGATGGGAAGGCGCCGTGAGAACGACACAATTCCTGAGAAGGAGTTCGGTAGGCCAGTAGCTCGTGGATTCTGGAAGGGCAAAATTGGGACGGATCGCAAAGAGTTTGAGCGGATGAAGGACGAATACTACGCCCTTCGGGGATGGGACGCGAAGACTGGAATTCCTACAGTTGAGACGTTGCTCCAGTACGGGCTCGACGACATGGTAGAGGATCTCCCGGGCCGCGGCGGCTTCGGGGAAAGACGACCAGTTTCCGAGGGTGATGACGCGAAACTGCCGGATTTGGACGGGAAGAAGGAGAGAGACGGTGGATCACGAGAGACAAAGACCGCGACGCGGTAGTAGCTCCGAGACGGGGGTCTAAATGTACTCGGTCATCAACGTCGACATCGAGAAATGCACGGGCTGTCGTACGTGCGAGCTCGCGTGCTCACTGCACAATTACGGAGAATGCAACCCCTCGCGTTCACGGATCTTTGTGGTGCGTGACCAGGACGAAGGCCTGATCACTACCGTTCCCGTCGTTTGTCAGCAGTGCGAAAAGCCGCTATGTCTGAACATGTGCCCGGCCCAGGCCATAAGCCGTGATCCCGAGACTCACGCAGTGGTGATCGATGAAGACAAGTGCCTGGGCTGCCGTACTTGTGTTTACGTCTGTCCTTTTGGCGCCCCCTCCGTGGACCCGCGCTTGGGTGTGGCCCAGAAATGCGATCTGTGCGGGGGCTCGCCGAGTTGTGTGGCGATTTGCCCGAAGAAGGCGCTCAGCTACGTTGGGGCCGAGGAGGAGAGCCTGAGGCGCAAACGTACGCGGGTGGAGCGCTACCTCAGTGTGATCGGCACCCGGGGCTAGCACGACGAGGCAGGACAAGAAAGGGAGAGGCCTAATGTCTCAGCTTTACGGCGGCAAGATCCTGTGGATCGATCTTTCCAGCGGAGCGGTCATCACCAAAGACACGAGCGGCTACGCCCGCAACTATATCGGCGGCCGGGGCATCAACGCCCGGATAATGTACGAGAACGTTGGCCCGCAGACGGATGCGCTCGGTCCACAGAACATCATTGCGTTCGGCACTGGTCCATTGTCGGGCACGCTCTTCCCCGGTTGTAGCCGCACAGATGTCATGTGCAAGTCGCCGGTCACGAACCTGATAGCCAATGCGAACGTCGGAGGCGATTGGGCGGCCGAGCTCAAGTACGCTGGCTTCGACCACGTGGTTCTAACGGGCCGCGCCGAACATCCCGTCTACCTGAGTGTGCGCAATGACATAGTCGAACTCAAAGATGCACGACACCTCTGGGGCGGCACGACCTGGGACACTCAGCGCACCATCAAGGCTGAGCTGAGCGACCCTGAGGTGAAGGTGCTCTGCATTGGGCCTGCCGGGGAGAACATGTCAACCTTCGCAACCGTGCACAGCAACGTGGGCAACTCCGCCTCACGCACGGGCGTCGGGGCTGTGCTTGGCTCCAAGAACGTAAAGGCTCTGGCAGTGCGCGGTACCGGAGGGGTCGCAGTCGCCGACCCTGATGCCTTCTTCGAAGCCTGCGTTGCGGCCCACGACACAATTAAGGGCGCCGACTACTACGAGGAATTGGCTACGCTCGGCGTAGTGCAGGCCGAGTACGCCTACGTACTCTCCGGCATCGAGGCTGGTAGCGATGCACACGACGGTGTGCGTGACCTCGACCCCCAAGGAACCACTGACTATCCGGCCTTCTGGAAGGAGTACGGGCACAAGCGCACCGGCTGCATGGGTTGTCCGGTGCATTGCATGGAAAACTACGATGTTCCCGGTCACGGAAGCGCAGTCATGTCCTGCGAGCTTTATACCCAGCTTACCTGGGAGGTGCGCAACTTCGATATGCACCTCCTCTACGATCTGGTCAAGCAGTGCATGCTCATGGGGATCGACAACACCAGCACGGCCACCATGATCCAGTTCGTTATGCAACTCTATGACCTGGGCATCATCGACGAGAGCTTGACAGACGGCATCCGCATGGAGTGGGGGAGCAAAGAGGCGATCCACGGCGCCTTGAACGCCATGGTCCTCCGCAACACGGAGTTCGGTGACGTCTTGGCCCAGGGCATGAAGGCCACGGCTGAGTACTTCGACAGCCGGGTGCCCTCCGAACGCCGGGGGGGCACGAGCACGTACGAGCACGCCATGCAGGTCAACAACAACCCCATGTACGGCATTAACCCCCGCATGAACGCCATGGCCCTCGGTTACGCCATCGGGCGCCGCTCCGACTGCATCACCGATTTGGATACCAACCAGTTCGACACCATCACCGCCCCCATCTACCCCGGCTGGACGGAAGAACACAGGCTGGCCGAGGTGGAGTACAACTACCAGACGGCTAGAGACCTCACCGGTCTCCAGAATGCGGGCGACCCCGAGTCGTTGGAGGGGAAGGCACAGATCGTTCATGACATGGGGATCCATACTGGCCTCTCCGACATGGCCGGCACCTGCAAGTGGCATACCAAGTGGCTCTTCCTCGACCTGCGGCCTGAGCACTACGCCAAGGCCCTCACCGCCGGGCTGGGGCGGGAGGTCAGCGAGGACGATCTGCTGCGGGCCTCCCTGCGCATGCGCCACGTGGAGCGGGCTTTGGAGTGCAAGATGGGCCGCCGCCGGGAGAATGACACCATCCCGGCCAAGGAGTTCGGTAAGCCAGTCTCCCGAGGCCTCTGGAAGGGGAAGCTCGGGGTGACCCGCGAGCAACTTGAGGGCATGAAGGACGAGTACTACACCCTACGTGGGTGGGATCTCGAGACGGGGGTGCCCACGGCGGCCACCCTGCACGAATTCGGTCTCGACGACATAGCGAGCGATCTAGCGGAGCGGGGAATCTTGCCCGGTTGGACTGGCGAGGACTTTGGGCGGTAGAGAGAGATGGCGGCTTAGTAGGCCTCATGCGTACTGACGTGGCCGTGGCTACTGCAAGCAAGGAAGGGGCTTTTCGCGTCACGAGCACTGAGGTGTTGAGGAGTGTACGACGGGAGTGGGGATGGCCTATTGCTCTCTATCTGTACCTGGCTGGCACGGGAGCCGGCTCCTTCGTCGTGGGGGTCCTTGCCCGCACTTTGGGGCCCGACCTTGGGTTGGGCTATGTCGTCTCACTAGAGGCCCTGAGGCTTGATCTGGGTGATTTGGCCCTGTTGTGGGGTCCCCTGATCGTTGCTGCTGGGGCCCCGTTCCTGATCTTGGATCTTGGTCGTAGAGCACGCTTTTTCCGAGCCGGTTTGAACGCAGGCGTGTCTTGGATGGCCCGAGGCTTCTACGTTCTCTCGGCCTTTATAGGGGTGGGCCTGCTGGGGTGCGCGCTAGCAGTCATCGGACCAGACCCCAGCTCAAGGCAGGTATGGGTAGTTCTGGCGATAGGCGTTCCGTTGGCTCTAGCGACTGCCACCTACACGGGAATCCTCTTGCGTTCCCTCAAGTTCGTGCCCACTTGGAGGAGCTACTTCCTCCCTGTACTCTTCTTGATCTCCGCCTTGTCAACCGGCTCGATGGGCATCGTACTGGCCGTTCTTGGCTTGGGCTCATTGTCTGCTGCGGGTGAGTCGGCCACCCAGCTTGCCCATGCCGTCTCGCGGGTCGAACAGCTGCTCATCGTGCTTGAGGGCTCCGCCCTGGCAGTTTTCCTCTTCCAGGTGCACAAGGTGGAGTCCGCCGGCGAAACCTCGGTTCGCATGCTCATACGGGGACGGCTGCGCCTGTGTTTCTGGGGCGGGATCGTGGGCCTCGGACTGCTCTTTCCCATCGTTCTTGAGCTCTTGTATCAGGGCTTCCCCGAGCAGACGGCCCTGTTGTGGATCGCCGGGATTACTCTTCTTGCAGGTGGTTTTCTGTTGAGGATTGGGGTCCTCGCCGCGGCAACAAAGGAGGAGTTGCCCCTTCAGAAGCTTCTTGAGGCGCGGGCGCATTGGCGTGGACTGAGGACCGACAGGTGAACGGACACGCTTTTCGAAGAGGCGCGGCGTCGCGGGCGCCAGCCATACGTGGCAAGATACTCTTGGTGGACCAGGAGAGGTGCGACGGCTGCGCTAAGTGTGCCGAGGCCTGCTCCCTCTTCCACACCGGAACGAGTGATCCGGCCCGTTCGCGCATTAGGATCCTCGGCCTCGAGAACCACCAGCTATTTGCCCCCAGCACCTGCCAGCACTGCGAGACACCGTTCTGCACGGAGGCTTGTCCGACCAGGGCCTGCCATAGGGACGAGGAGTCTCATGCGGTGCTCATCGACCCAGAGGTGTGCATGGGGTGCAAGACCTGTATCGTCGCCTGTCCTTTCGGAGCTCCCACCTTCGACGAGCTGGAAGGCGTGTCCATTAAGTGCGACTACTGCCAAGGCGAGCCGCAATGCGTCGCAGTGTGCGAGCCGGGTGCCATTAGTTACGTGTTCTCCGACGAGAACAACCTCCGCCGGAGGCGACGGCACGGGCTCAAAGTCTACGGATGGAGGCACGCGGCTTCGCCCGGGGAGTAGTCGATGGTTAGTTGGCGCTTTCCCTAAACAGCACGGTTGACAGAAGAACAGCGCGCCGTTGGGCCGGCACGGACGGAAGGAGAAATGGAGGGACGTATGTCAGATCTGGAGATCCTTGAGGCGGCTAAAGCCGCTGTGATCGCAGCTGATGAGGATGCGGCTACTAAGGTGGCGCGCCAGGCCGTCGCCCAGGGCCTGGATGCCCTGAAGGTTATCAACGAAGGTTTTACCCCAGGCATGCGGGAGGTGGGGGATCTGTTTGAGAGGGGCACGATGTTCCTCCCCGAGGTCATATTGGCGTCGGAAGCCATGGTGGCAGCGGTGGGTGTCTTGGAGGAGAGCCTGCCCGACAAGAAGAAAGATGGGCACGTGGCGAGCATCGTGCTCGGCACTATCGAGGGGGACGTCCACGACATCGGAAAGGGAATCTTGGCCACTCTTATGCGTGTGTACGGCTTTCAAGTGCACGATCTAGGGCGGGACGTACCTCTGACCAGTTTCCTCGAAAAGGTCAAACAGACAGGGGCTGGTCTCGTTGGCTCATCCGCTCTTATGACCACGACTATGGTCGGCCAGAAGGCGCTCGAGAAGATGCTGAAAGACGCAGGTGTGCGCGATCAGGTCAAGACCATGGTAGGCGGTGCGGTCGTCACCCAGTACTGGGCCGACAGGATTGGGGCCGACGCATATGCCGAGAACGCCCAGGAAGCGGTGGCCAAGGCCTTGGAACTGGTAGGACACGACAGATGACCCAAGATGGCGGTCCTGCAGAAGACAAGGTCCAGGGGGCTTGATAGCCATGTGGAGAACGCCAAACGTTGCTAGCCGCAGCCCAAGGTTGACGGAAAGGAGTTGAGGCCATGGTTTCCTACCCTACGCGCATGGGGGATGGCCACCCAATCTCGATGACGCGAGACCAGCTCATGGCTGACATTATCGCTGGGTCTGAGCATGCCGCTGACCGAGGCGACATCCCGACACTGGACGAGGGTGAGTGCGATCACCTGCTCGGCCTCTTCATGAACCCTGCTCGTGTCGTCGGGGTTCAGCCGGGGAACGAGATCGTGCTGAGCCATGACATTGGCACCCTGCATTTGACCGGGGACCAGGCGAATAGCGGGGTGGGGATTCCCTTGAGCAGGGTTCAGGCGATCCAAGTGCACGAACGGGCCTTCGCCGCTGACACAATGGAGTTGGCGCACACTGACTACTCCTGGAAGCCAGTCAAGCCGATCATTGCCATGGAGCAGCAGGAGCTTGAAAATGCTCTTCTCTCCACGATCGTACCTCTCTTCTACGGGGCCATGCCGAATCTCGGGCTTTACTATGCGCCCGACGGTCCCCTGGGCAATCCTTCCGATCTGTTGCCGAAAGGGAAGATCAAAGAGGCACTCGAAGCTCAGGAGTTGGCGGTGGAGCAGGCCGTTCGGGACATGGTCTACTGCTGCGGGAAGATCGCGGAGGTCGGCGGTGATGGAATCAATCTGGACACGACAGGAGCAGCCGGCGATGCCGATTTCAAGGCAGCTCTTCTTGCGATAGAGGAATTGAAGTCGAAGCATCCTAGTACCGCGATCCAGGTGGGTATGGCAGGAGAGTTCGTGCTGGGACTCCATGGATCACTCGAGTACAACGGAGTCCGCCTGGCGGGACTGTACCCACATCAGCAGGTGAAGCTCGTTGAGCAGGCGGGAGGTGACATCTTCGGCCCAGTCGTAAATACCGATACCGGCAAGTCCATGGCTTGGAATCTGTCTCGCGCCGTCACCTTCGTCAAGGCCTGTTCTGAAGCGGCCGCCATCCCAATCCATGTGAACTTGGGCATGGGGGTGGGCGGGGCCCCGCTCTTCGAGACTCCGCCGATAGATTCGGTCAGCCGCGCCACTGTAGCCATGGTCGAGATCGCCCGGGTCGACGGGTTATAGGTGGGAGTCGGGGACCCCTATGGGATGTCCCTAGCGCACGGGGCCGCTGCCGGGATGGGTGGCATTCGTACGGCCGGAGATCTGGTTGCGCGCATGCAGCTCACGCGAAAGATGCGAATCGCGGAAGCCAAAGCCTACGTTGCGGACAAGCTAACGCTCGGTGTAGAAGAACTTTCAGATGTGACGGTGATGCGCGAAGTGCGCGAAGACTACGACATCGGCATCGTCACTTCTGTTCCAGGCTGCGCGAAAGGCATTAAAGCCAAGATGCATATCGCCGAACTCCTGGACGTCAACATTAACTCTGTGAACAGAATGAAAGAAAGGACCTAGTACATGTCAGCGATTGCACGGAACAGGGGGAAAGTGGAGTGCGAGCAGCCGCTGGCGGATCCGTTAGCCCCCTGGTCTCCGGTTGCTGTGAGCTTTGAGTGTCGGCCTTTCCAGCGGTCTGCCAATGCCTCGCTTGTTGTTCCCGTGTCATCTCTTCGAGAAGGACAGAAATAGAGAGAACGTATTGAATACGGGGGGCAGGAATTTGAGTGTTGAGCAAACTCCAGATGCATTGGTTCGTGAGGTCCCTGAAGCCTTCCGCGTGAATGCCTGGGTTTCTGGGATGGATCAGTACGAAGAGATGTATCGCCGTTCGCTGGAGGACCCCGTCGCCTTCTGGGGAGGGGTGGCCGAGCGCATCAGCTGGTATGAGAAGTGGGACACCGTCGAGGACCACGATTATCCCCGAGCCAAGATTCGTTGGTTCGATGGCGGCCGCCTCAACCTAGCCTATAACTGCCTCGACCGCCATCTTGAAAGCGAAGTGGCTGACAAGGTCGCCTTTTACTGGGAGGCCGACTCCCCGGGGGCAGGCCGTGTGATCACCTACCGACAGCTGTGGGGGGAGGTAGCCCGCTTTGCCAACGTCTTGCGCAAGCAAGGGGTGAAGAAGGGCGACCGGATCACCATCTACCTGCCAATGATCCCAGAGCTGCCGGTTGCCATGTTGGCTTGCGCCCGTCTCGGGGCCATCCACAGCGTAGTCTTCGGCGGCTTTTCCGCCGATTCCTTGCGTGACCGCATCTTGGATTGCGAGAGTAGCCTCGTGATCACCGCCGACAGCGGTCTGCGCGGCTCTAAGTCGGTACCCTTGAAGACCACCGCCGACGATGCGCTGACTGCCGCCCCAACTGTCAAGGCGGTGATCGTGGTCAGGCACACGGGCTTTGAGGATATTGGTTGGGTCGACGGACGCGACTTCTGGTACCACGAGGAGATGGCCGCCGCCGACATCACCACCGACTCGCCCTGTGCTGTCATGGAAGCTGAGGACCCGCTCTTTATCCTCTACACCTCGGGGTCCACCGGCAAACCTAAAGGTGTTTTGCACACTACCGGTGGCTACGCGGTGTATGTGAGCTACACGCACGAGCTCATCTTCGACTACCATCCGGAAGATATCTTTTGGTGTACGGCCGACATCGGTTGGGTGACAGGCCACAGCTACACCGTCTATGGTCCCCTCGCGAACGGGGCGACGTCGGTGATGTTTGAGGGAGTGCCGAACTACCCAGGGCCCGATCGCTTCTGGGACATCGTCGAGAAGTACCGGGTGAACATCTTCTATACCGCCCCGACGGCGCTTCGCGCTATCGCACGGGAGGGCGACGAGTGGGTGAGAAAGCACGACCTCTCTAGCTTGCGCCTCCTGGGCACTGTAGGTGAGCCCATCAACCCAGAGGTGTGGCTCTGGTACCACCAAGTTGTGGGCGGTGGGCGTTGCCCAATCGTGGACACCTGGTGGCAGACTGAGACGGGAGGCATCCTCATCACGCCTCTACCTGGAGCCATGAAGATCAAGCCCGGCTCGGCGACTCTGCCATTCTTCGGAGTGGACCCTGTGCTCATCAACGCCGAGGGCGAGGAGATGGTAGGCCCGGGGGTGGGCAACCTGTGCATGCGCCGTCCATGGCCGGGGCAGATGAGGGGCGTCTACGGTGACCCGAATCGCTTCTTCGATACCTACTTTAGGCAGTACCCAGGATTGTATTTCACCGGCGACGGCTGCCGACGGGACGAGGACGGCTATTACTGGATTACCGGCCGCGTGGACGACGTCATCAACGTGTCCGGGCACCGCATGGGCACAGCCGAGGTGGAGTCTGCTCTTGTCAGCCACGACGCTGTCGCGGAGGCGGCCGTCGTCGGCTACCCCCACGAGATCAAGGGTCAGGGCATCTACGCCTACGTGACCCTAAACGTAGGCATCGAGCCCTGCGAGCAGCTCAAGAAGGCGCTCATCGGTCACGTGCGCAGAGAGATCGGTCCGATCGCCAGCCCCGACGTCATCCAGTGGGCCCCCGGTCTGCCCAAGACCCGCAGTGGCAAGATCATGCGCCGCATTCTCAAGAAGATCGCCGCCAACGAACTATCCGACCTGGGCGACACTTCTACGCTCGCCGACCCCTCAGTAGTCGAACAGTTGCTGACCAACCGGAGCCAGTAGAACCAGCATTGCCGATGCGCTGACCACAGTGCTCGGCCCATCCCCTTGCGCGGCAAGGAGGACCTTCGTGGCTGCTATGACCGGGTTGGCGTGGCACACGTCCAACGCGTGCCGCCCGTCTGAGGGCCGGAGGTCCTGGATCATTGGCCAGGCGTGAAGAGTGCGCTGATGCTGACAACCTGCTGAATCAGCCGTGTCTCGCCGTTATCAGGCTGGGCGATTTGGCCTTGTGACTCACGCGCTCTCTTGTGTTCGCTGTTCTAGGGGGACCGCATGTCAGGTGTGACGATGGAGGTACTGCAATGCAGGGTTACGTCGACTCGTTGCTGGCGCAGGTCAAGGCCAAGAACCCGGCCGAGCCGGAGTTCCATCAGGCGGTCCAAGAGGTGCTGGAATCCCTGTCGGTGGTCCTCGACCGGCACCCCGAGTACCGAGCGGCCAAGATCCTCGAACGGATGGTCGAGCCCGAGCGGGTCATCATGTTCCGCGTCCCGTGGGTCGACGACGCCGGCGACGTCCAGCTGAACCGGGGCTTCCGGGTACAGATGAACAGCGCCATCGGCCCGTACAAGGGGGGCTTCCGCTTCCACCCCTCGGTCAACCTCGGCATCATGAAGTTCCTGGCCTTCGAGCAGGTCTTCAAGAACTCCCTTACCACCCTCCCGATGGGCGGAGCCAAGGGCGGGGCCGACTTCGATCCCAAGGGCAAGAGCGACAACGAGGTCATGCGCTTCTGCCAGAGCTTCATGACCGAGATCTTCCGCCACATCGGGCCCGACACCGACGTCCCCGCAGGCGACATCGGCGTGGGCGCCCGGGAGATCGGCTACCTCTTCGGGCAGTACAAGCGCCTTCGGAACGAGTTCACCGGCGTGCTGACGGGCAAGGGTCTCAACTGGGGGGGCTCCCTCATCCGGCCCGAGGCGACCGGTTACGGCACCGTCTACTTCGCCGCCGAGATGGCCGCGACGCGTAGCCTGACGCTCGAAGGCATGACCTGCCTGGTCTCCGGCTCGGGCAACGTGGCGCAGTACGCTACCGAGAAGCTGATCGACCTCGGGGCCAAGCCGGTCACCCTCTCCGACTCCAACGGCTTCATCTACGACGAAGAGGGCATCGACCGGGAGAAGCTCGCCTTCGTCATGGAGCTGAAGAACGTGCGCCGGGGCCGCATACGAGAGTACGCCGAACGCTACCCCAGCGCCGTCTATACTCCGGCCGACGTCGCGGGCGACCACAACCCCCTCTGGTCGGTCGAAGCCGACGCGGCCTTCCCCTGCGCGACGCAGAACGAGGTCAACGCGGCCGACGCGCGCAGCCTCCTCGCGAACGGGGTCAAGCTGGTGGCCGAGGGAGCCAACATGCCCACCTGCCTCGAGGGCGTCGAGCAGTTCCTCGACGCGGGCATCCTCTACTCACCCGGCAAAGCCTCGAACGCGGGCGGAGTGGCCACGTCCGGCCTCGAGATGTCCCAGAACAGCATGCGCCTGAACTGGCCGCGCGACGAGGTCGACGCCCGCCTGCGCCACATCATGAAGAGCGTGCACGAGGCCTGCGTCCACGCCGCCGAGCTCTACGGGATGCCGGGCAACTACGTGGCCGGGGCCAACATAGCGGGCTTCCTCAAGGTGGCCAACTCCATGCTAGACCAGGGCGC
>JAMDEO010000179.1 GCA_023483915.1 Actinomycetota bacterium | reverse complement strand
CCATTTCAGATCAAAGCGGCTGAATTGCCCGTTCGCAGTGTTGACGGTTACCCTCGCGGCGGAGGCCCGGCTGCTTGCTGCTGTCCACCGCATGTAGATGTTGTAGTAGCCGGCAGCCGGGAAACGAGGCGTCCAGCGTGCCCACGCCGTACCTGAAGTCGCGGCGCAGTTCTGGTAGTCGTCGCCGTAGTAACCAGGGCTGGTGCTCGAGCGGGTCCAGGTCCCCTCGAGATCGGTACCTCCCACGCTTTTGGCGGTGGGGTTGTCGAGAATGATCCCGCTGTCCTGCACCGAGTTGCGTCTAATCGGCTTGTAGGCGGACGCGAGGTAGCAGCTTGCCCGCCGAATTGTCTTCCCTGTCCCCGGCGCCTCGTAGATGATGGGAGAGTTCCAAGCATCTCCTCCGGCGTAGATGACTACGTGGCCGGAATCGCCATCATTCTTGACGAGGATATCCCCTTCCTTAAGCAGCGACCTGCTCGAGAGAGCGGTCCAGGGACCGAGGCAATTGTAGAACTCGTAGCTCGTGTAACGCGGATAGATGGTTGTGTTGACCCCGTCCTCCTCCTGGTACAGCAGGGTCCGGGGAACTTCCCAACACTTGAGGCCGAACCCCGAGCAGTCGGGGCCGTTGCCGCCTCCGGCATTGGGCACCCAACTTTCGTGACCCCAGGTGTACCAGGACCCGATGGCAGATTCGGCCCGGGCAATGATCTCCGACCGAGTCAGCGTGGGGATGGCCTGGGCCGCCGGGGTGGCCGGGGTCAGAGTGAGGCCGACTGTCGCCAATGCCAGGGCCATGACACCTGTGAGTGCACTGAGTGCCCGGCGGTGCTTGCTGTGGATCCGGGGTTTCACGGCGCCACCTCCGTTGCCTGGCCAAAGGTGAAAGTCACTAGGCTGTAGCCGCTTTGATCTGAAATGGGTTGGATGACTCGCCCGTCGGGCGCCACGATGTAGGGCTGGCCCAGATAGGCGTACGAAGAGTCGACGAGGAACAAGGTGTCCGCCGTGGCTGCCGCCACGACGTGGCTTGGGGATGCGGGTGCACTGGTCGCGAAACCCGCGTTGGTCGCGAAGCCCGCACCGGTTGCCGCTGAGGCGGCCCCGGCCACGGCTCCGGCCCTCAGATGGGCGACTACCAGCGACGGCTGTCCAGATACTTCGGAGCCACCGCCAAGCATCCGGGCTCCTATGATCAGACCATTACGACCGTCACCGTCGACGGAGACCAAGTGCTCGAGGGCCTTGCCCTGATAGACCGGGGATGCGAAGTTGGCCATCGGCTGGGCCTGCAAAGTGCCCTTGTCGATCTTGAACAGCTTGACCTGCGCGTTCTTGCCCGGTTTGAAGGTGACCTTGGCCACCGGGCCCAACTCGACTTCGACCGGCCGGCCGGGGAGTTGCTTCAACTTGCCCGGAGGCTGTTTGGCCGCCATGCCATCGCTGTTCGCGGCCGCAGTGGTCAGCCCGGAGCCACCTGTCACCAGGAACGTGCTGTCATGGGCCACCTCGACACAAGGGCCTGAGTCCGTGGCAAACAGACCGGTGACCACGTCCTCGAGCACCGGAAGGGGGGTGGTCTCCAAGGGTGAGCCGCCCCAATCGAAGGTGGACAGTTGCTTGTCGGCATCGCAGTCGAGGACATAGATCGTGCGGTCGGTAACCGCGAGCAAACGAGGCTCCGCCAATTCGACCGGGAATGCCGCAGTGAAGGCCCCCGAGGCATCAAGCGTTACGACTCGCAGATTGACGGAGTCCAGCACGGCAATACGTCCATCGGGGGCCACCGCCACCGCTTCGGGGCCCCGCGCCAGACCCTCGGCCGGCCTCTCCAGCCCGACCTGCCCGGTACCGGCTCCCCAAGGAAGCCTCGCCAGTAGCGTGCCCTGCGAGGCTACGGGCGTCGCTTCCACGAGGGCCGGGCCGGCTGCCACCTGGCTGGCCGCGGCCACCACTGGGTCCGCGGTCGCTCTGCCGGCCACCCCAGCTGTTGCTCCAACTGCACTCAGGTCATGTGTCGCCGCGGGCCGGCCCGCACCGAAGACAAGCCCCGGGGAGAACAATCCCACCCCAGCAAGGGCGCATAGACCCAGCGCTGCTGCCGAACTAACCACGGCTACTCGTAAACGCTTGCGCTCGCTCCCCGGAGAAACCCCGCTTTTGTAGCCGAAACGTGATCGTAATCGGACCATGATCTCCTCCTTTGCCTAATTGGGACCGGTGGCCCGAGGCTAAGGAGGCCCGCCAAGGCTGGGACATAAGACCAAGGATGGGAATTGGCGAAGGCGCCCGCGTTGACGCCGAGGGCGCCCGTGAGCGCTGGTGCGGTACACTGTGCCCCACTGCGCAGCGCCCTGCACCTGCGACGCGCGGGGTAACACGCGGTGATTCTGCGGCTGGGAGAGGCGGGAGGCCTACTTGATCGTACTTTTCTTCGCCGATGTGGTTGGCAAGCCCGGGAGGGACCTGCTCATCGCAAAGCTGCCCGAACTACGCCGGATACACGACGCCGACGCCGTGATCGCCAACGGCGAGAACGTCACCGACGGCAAGGGCATCAAGCCGCCCCACGCCGATGCCTTGCTGAGAGCCGGCGTAGACGTCATCACCAGCGGCAATCACATCTACAAGCAACGAGACATCTACCGCTACCTGGATGAGCAGCCGCACATCATCCGTCCCTTCAACTACTTACCCTCAAATCCGGGACGCGGGCTGACCATCGTGGACACTCCCGGCGGGCGGCTCGCGGTCGTGAATCTGAGCGGCTCTTTGTATCTCACCCCTGCCCGCTCGGCCTTCGATGTGGTGGGCGATGCCCTGGAGCAACTCCACGGAGTGAGGAATGTCATAGTCGATATGCATGCCGAGGCCACCAGCGAGAAGGTCGCCATGGGTTGGCATCTCGATGGTCAGGTAAGCGCGGTGATCGGCACTCATACCCACGTCCGCACGGGTGATGCTCACATCCTTCCGGGCGGCACCGCGTACATCACGGACGCCGGCATGTGTGGGGCCCGAGACTCGGTGATCGGGGTTAAGAAAGAGTTGGTTCTTGAGCGATTCTTAACCCAATTACCGGTACGATTCGAAGTTGCCTCGGGCAATGTATGGCTCGAAGGGGTTGTGGTGGAAATCGGCGTGGAAGGCCGCGCGAACCGTATCGAGCCCTTTGAGCTCGGAGCCACCTAGCACGCTCTTGATTGGTGGAATCGAGCCGCGAGACAGGCGGGGTAGTACAATACCCGAACAACAAGGGTCAGCCGAGAGGTAGTTAGATGGACGAGATCATCTTCGTTGTTGAGGAAGCTCCTGAGGGTGGCTATTCTGCACGCGCGCTTGGGGCACCGATCTTCACTGAGGCCGACGACCTAGAGCTCCTGCAGAATGAGATCCGCGATGCGGTTCTCTGCCACTTCGACGATGAGGCTGAACGACCGCACATAGTCCGGCTTCACTACGTCCGGGACGAGTTGTTAGCAGTATGAGGCTCCCGCGGGACCTCTCGGGAGAGGATCTTGCCCGCGCCTTGGCGGTTTTCGGTTATGGGATCACCCGTCAAACTGGCAGCCACATGAGATTGACGACACAGGAATCAGGCGAGCACCATGTCACTATTCCGAGGCACGGTTCGCTTCGGGTCGGTACTGTAGCCGCCGTACTGGCAGAGGTGGGAAAGCACTTCGGCCTTCCTCGCGAAGATATCCTACAGCGGGTCTTCCCGTAATGGTGGCCCCGACGGCCACGCGACGCGCATCGAGCCCTTCGAGGCGCCCGCGACCTAGTATGCCACGCAGAAGCGCTTCCTGATGTGCCTGGGCTCCTCGGCCTCATCGATCATCGCCACGGCGTAGTCCGGCACTGATATCCGGCATTCGCCTTTCTCGTCCACCAGCACTTGGTCGCCGCCCAAACGGAACTTGGCGGTGCGTTCCCCCGGTTCGAGCATGGCGGCCGGGCTCAGAAATGACCAGTCCAGCTCAGGTTCCCTCTTGAGCAGGTGTAGAATCTCGCGCGTGCCGCCGGCTCCGGCTTTCCATTCCGGAGGGAAGTCAGGTTGATCGATCAGTTGCTGGCCGGGTGCAACCTCCAGGCTGCCTGCTCCGCCTACGAACAGCAGGCGTTTGATCCCGGCCTTCTTGGCCGCCTGGATGATGGCTTTGCCCCCGGATACCTGATCCGCGAACTTGTCTTGGGAATCCTTGTCCGCGCTGAAGGCGCTTATGACTACGTCATGGCCGGCCAGCACCTGGGCGAGCGCGTCCACGTCGCGGATGTCGGTCTTGCTCGGCGTGAGGCTGGGCTGCTCGGGAAGCTTCTCCGGATGACGCACGATGGCCGTCACTTCATGCCCGCGCCTGAGTGCCTCGTCCCGGATATTCGAGCCCACGTATCCTGTCGCGCCGATCAGAGCGATCTTCATCGTCGGGTCCTCCTCAAACAGTAATTGCGTGGTCGTTCATAGGCCATTGCTCAAATCGTGAAACACTAATCCTGTGGGAAGCTTCGGATAGAAAAATGTCGCCTTCTGGGGCATGCGTTCGCCCCCCAGAGCTACCTCCCTGACCTGATCCAATCCCGTGGGATTCATGAAGAAACCAATCTGGAATTCGCCGGCAACAAGTCTTGCAAAAGCCGCCTCCGGCTCCTTGAAAAAGGTAACGTGGGTGCCCGAGGCCATGTCCTCTGTCGTGATGCCCAGGGCTCTCCGCAGGACCAGAGACTGCAGGATGTTGACATCCAGTTGCTGGTAGGCCGCGCTGGCGCCCGGTTCAGCTTCGCGAGCGGCAGCTAGATCCACGAAACGGAAGCCGTAGACTCCGTCCAGCGCCGGACCCCACATGGCGAATGCCCCTCGGGGATGAGCGGCCAGATACTGGTTGATGGCTTCCCGAGCGGCGGCTGCGCCGGCCGCTCCTGCCGCCCCCTGTGTCGCTCCGGCCGCCCCCTGTGTCGCTCCGGCCGCCCCCGCGCCTTGGACACCTCTAGACTCGCCGTCCAGCCGCTGCACTTCGAACGTCGGCCACAATAGGCGCGGCAGGTCGGCCACGAAGGCCGGATCCAGACCCTTGACCAGCCGGTGGGTCGCGTAGATCGCCAGTGCGGGGTCAGCCATGTTGCTCAGGTAGGCTAAGAGATAATCGCATGCCGGCGGTGCCTCCGAGCCGGCGTGGCGGTACTTCCGGTAGCGGAGCGCCGTCTCGTAGCGATGATGGCCATCAGCGATGACGAAACGGCTGTCGGCCAAAGTACGCTGAACCAGTTCTAAAATGTCCGGGTCGGACACCGGCCATATTCTCGTTTCGGTCGCGCCGGGACCTGCATCCGGGTCCACGACCACGTGAGCCGGATCAGCCGTCCCGGGGCCGCCCTGCCAGGCTCTGGTGATGTCATTCCCGGGCAGATCATAGAGGAGGAAGACCGGGCTGAGACTCATCTCAGTCGCCTCCATAAGGCGGAAGCGGTCTTCTTTGGGTCCCGAGAGCGTCCACTCGTGCGGGAATACCACGCCGTCCTCGAAGTCGAAGACCCTCAACAAGGCGAGAAAGCCGTGCCTGGTGCGCAAACGTCCATCGGGGCCCGTGAACCTCTCCTCGACGAATGTCATCGAAGGCCCCGGGTCGCGGACCAAGATTCCCGAAGCCTTCCACTCCGCCACTTGTGCCGCAGCCCTGGTGTACCGGTTGTCGCAATCGCCGTCGCCCGGCGTCGTCATCCCAAAGTCCACTCGGACCACGTTATGACGACTGCGCGCGTATAAGCGTGACTGCAGAGCCTCGTCAATGACGTCATAAGGTGGCGCCACCAGGCTGCTTAGGCCCCCGGCCTTATTGGGATCGTAGCGCCAGGCACGAAAAGGGACGACGGTCTCCAATCGACTCTCCTTGAGAATTCGCAGCGAGCGACGACGCTTCTGAATGATAACACCGGGCCTCAACCGGGCAGAGCGGCGGTGAGTGTCGCATGCAGGGGCCTGGCCTTTGACGGCGCGGTGGCGTCGTTCCTCGCGGCAGTGCCCGTTGCCACCGGCCTAGCAAATCGTTAGATTGAGAATAGAGCAGCCAATCGTCAAGCGGCAATCTCCGGACCTTCGGAGAGGATGAAGGAGAACGTGCGCCCATGAGTCTTCTGGACAAACTCACCGCCGGGGCTGAGCGGGCGGCAAAGGAAGCGGAGAGGGCCTTCGAAAAGGGCAAGGCCAAGGTTGGAGAACTTCAGATCGAGATGCAGATGGATAGCGCAGCCAAGAAGCTCGGCTACCTGGTATTCGACTTCTATCGCGGACGGCAGGTTGACCAAGCCCAGCGCCAGAAGCTCCTCGACGACCTATCGCGCATGGAGGATGACTTGATCAAGGCCCGGGCAGAAGCGGCTGCAAAGGCCCAAGCCACTGCGGACACCTCGGCCGAGGGTGGCGCGGCGCAACCGTCCGGTGCCCAGACAGCTGAGGATGGCCCTGAGGCTGCGGCAGCGCCCCCTTCGGAGGGGCCTCCGCAGCCAGGTGCCGAGGCTACGCCGGGAGCCGCACCGGAAGCCGCGCCGGAGGCAGAACAGGCCGCCTCTACAGCTGAGGCAGGCGAGCAGGCCGAAAGCTCTACGGGCCCGCCTCCGAACGAGGAATCCTGGCCTCAAGCAGACGCGTAGCCCGCGGCAATGACGGCAACTCACAACGATGGCGACTCATTGTCTGACAAGCGGACCGCCCCCATGAAGTCCGAGAGTCAAGCGACGGAGCTGGGTCCCCTAGAGTTCTTGGCATTACTCGGGGGAAATCCAGTGCTTCTGAAACGGCTGGAATCCGGGGAGCGTCTCCAAGTGGCCACCCCATTTGGCTATCCCGGCAGGTACGGGCCCGTGGCCGTCCATTTCACACCGTACAGGGATAAGGCTGGTTCTGCGGATATGCCTTCTGTTAGGATCTCCGACGGTGGAGACCTCCTGAAAAGCCTTGACCAGCAGGGCATGGATCTGGCCGTCGACATGATCCTAAGCAAGACTGTGTTCCACGTCGTCAAAGAGGTCGAGCGGGCCAATCTCGCCGGAGGACAGGTGTATATCGACTCGAAGGTCGATGCGGTGCCCGCGGATACCTGGCGGCTTCTTCAGTTGATTGTCGAAGTGATCGGGCTCCGGCATTCCAAGTACAAGGATGCACTGTTGCGGCTGTCGCGCCGTCAGGAAGGTCCCGACCTGATCGACTGGGGCAACCACTAGCCGGGTCTTCACGGCAACTACCTTGTGGTAGGTGTCTTCCTCTCCAACTTGAGACGGGTCACTAGGTCAAGAGCGAGAGCAGTCTCGCCCCAAGCGTCTGTCAAGGGCATGTCCTGGAGTTCGCCCAATGCCTCCAGGACGCGGGCGAACCCTCCCTCAATCGCATACGAGAGGTACTCTACATCGGAACTGCCCAGGATGGCCAAACGCTCGAAGCCACACTCCGGGCACCAGATGCGTATCCGCCAATTCGAGGCGTCTTCCTGCGACCAATCGCCGACCTGTACGAGCGACGAGGCACAAGCCTTGCAGAATATCTCCGGTGTCAGAGCGTTGGAGCCCTGGCCTTTCGGTGCGCCGTTCACGATACCTCCCACGATGTTCCTTCCCTCCTGTTATCGGTCGCGGGAGGCGCTGAGTTTAGGCAGACAGATGACTCTTGATGACCTTGACCACCTCCTCCGGCAGGTCATAGTGCACACCGTGGCCGCCGGGAATCACTGAGGCCTTAGTTCCAAGGCGCTCAGCCAGCCAGCGGGCTGCCTCGCCGAAAAATGGGGCGCTCTCGGACCCGTACAACACCACAGTGGGTTTCTGAACTGCGGCCAGTTGTTCGTCTGAGGGTCGGTAATACTCGAAAACGTCAAACTCGTACTCAATCCAGGTGCGGTCGGCCTCGAGGCGATTACGGTAGCCCTCGGAGAACCCATCGTAGACTTCGTCCCCGGTCAACATTCGGAGGAATGGGACCTTGCCGTTGGTTGTTGCCTGCTTCAGCCAGGCCAGCACCTGGGTGTAGTCGTCGGCCCCCGGAAAGAGCGGCGGCTCATGCAGCATCGTCTTCTGGACGAGCTCAGGATGCCGAAGAACCAAGCCCAGGGCTATGATGGCGCCCGAACTGTTGCCCCATACCAGCGTGGGGGCGAAATCGAGGGCTTCGATCAAAGCCGCAGCATCGTCGGCCTGTTGCTCCACAGTTGTCCCCGCGTAGTCTGCCGGCCGAGGGCTGCGGGAGAAGGCGCGACGGTCATAAGTGAGGACCGTGAAGTCGTCATCGAGTAGCTCTGCGACCCCGAGGTACTCTTCGGCGTCGCCCTCGGCGCCGGAAATGAGCGCGATTCTGGGCCCATTTCCGCGAATTTCGTAGTACAGCTCAGCTCCGTTGACTTCAACGAGGCCCGACTTCACAGGCTCTCCCATGTTCGCCCCCATGTTCGTGAACGGCAACACCTCCTCAACTTAGCAGAAACTCGGCAAGCACCCGGGCCTGATTGCGTGCCTCGTCTTTGGCGGCGAACAGTAAAGTGAGGGTGTCTTCCCGCTGCTCGATTTCCAGAAGCATGTCCACCTCCTTTGCCTTGGTCGTGAGCTCGCGCTTGTATCGGACTCGGAACTCTTCCCATCGTCCTGGATCATGCCCAAACCACTTTCGGAGCTCAGCTGAGGGGGCGATGTCTTTCAGCCATAGATCGAGCTTCGCCTCGTCCCTTCTGAGGCCTCGCGGCCACAGCCTGTCTACCAGCACCCGGTAGCCGTCCTCCGGCTCGGCCGGCTCGTAGATGCGCTTAGTCTTGATCATGCTCTTCCTCCCCATCGGTGTCAGTTCACCACAAACCGGTCGCGGTACCCGGCGGCCAAGGCAGCTCGGCCAGAGTTTCCACATTACGTCGTATTTGCCCCGCGCGGCGCTCCGCCTATCATCCGATTCCCGAATCTCCGCTAGGCTGACTGCACCCAAAGGGAAAAAGCGAACTGCTCGAATCTCACCGGGGTGTCTTGCCACTGATGTGAGGTCAAGGAGGTGAACGGCGACTCCAGGGCCTGTATCTCCCCGGTGTCGCTCACGAGCCCAGCAGTCCCGTAGGCAGGTAGGTAGTTCTCAATATCGCTATATTGCGATATAAATAGATAACCTACAATCCAGTGGAGGAGGCCAGCCTCGTGGCATCAGTTCTGTTCGTTCTCAATGAAGGCCCCTATGGCTCCGAGCGCTCCTACAATGCCCTTCGACATGCGATGGCGGTGGCCAAACACCCGGACGCGGTGGTGAGGGTCTTTCTGATCGCAGACGCAACTAATTGCGCCCTCGCCAACCAGAAGACTCCCGAGGGGTATTACTCCATTGAAAGGATGCTTAAGGGCCTTGTGACCAAGAAGGCCCAGGTAGCCTTATGAGGAACTTGCATGGATGCCCGTGGTTTGGCATCCCTGCCCTTGGTCGAAGGCGCGCAGCGGGGTTCGATGGACCTACTGTCTGAATGGACGCTTGCCGCCGACAAGGTAATCGTCTACTAGCAACACGCCTTAGGTAAGGTGCGGATGGCAGAGCAAATCGACCCAACGATCCTGGAGATGCACGCGAAGGTGTGCAAGACCATGGCACACCCTCTCCGTTTGGCGCTCCTCAACGCTCTACGCGAAGGGGAGCGCAGCGTGACTGATCTGGCCGACGCGATCGGGGCGACCCACTCACTGGTCTCGCAGCATCTTGCTGTCCTGCGCAATCAAGGCCTTCTGCGGACCCGGCGGAACGGCAACGAAGTGTATTACAGAATCGCCTACCCCAAGATGGTCCAGGCCTGCGATCTGCTGCGCGAAGTGCTCTTCGAGCATCTGCGATCTCAGGAAGAGCTCGCCCGGTTAGAAACCCCGAATCCGGTTCAATGAGCAGCTCGTTCAACCCTATATATCTGGATTACAACGCGACCACGCCCGTCCTACCCGAGGTGCTGGACGCGATGCTTCCCTATCTCAGGGAGCGCTCTGGCAACCCCTCCAGCCTTCATCCTTTCGGGCGGGAAGCCCGGGCGGCAGTGGAGAAGGCCCGCGAGGAAGTCGCTTACCTTCTCGGCTGCCTCCCAGAAGAGATCATCTTCACGTCGGGCGGTACCGAGTCGAACAACCTGGCCATCTTGGGGAGCGCCGCCGCAAGCCAACAACGCAGTGCGGTGGTGACATCCGTCATCGAGCACCCAGCAGTCAGCCGGCCTTGCGAGTTCTTGGAGCGAAGGGGCCGCAAGGTCGCCCGGATTGGCGTCGACGAATTGGGAGTGGTCAGGCTCGAGGAAGCGCGCAGAGCGGTCGATGACGGCCCTCTTCTCGTGACCGTCATGCACGCGAACAACGAGACGGGATCCATCCAGCCGATTAAGGAATTAGTAGCTGTGGCCAAGGAGCGCGGCGCGGTTGTTCACACAGACGCTGCCCAGTCGGTGGGAAAGATCCCACTCAACGTCGATGACCTTGGAATCGACCTGCTCACGGTCGCCGGCCACAAGCTCTACGCTCCCAAAGGAGTTGGAGCTCTCTATTTGCGGCGGAGGACGCCCCTTACTCCCGTGACGATGGGCGCCGGACACGAGCGCGGCCTTCGTCCTGGGACCGAGAACGTCGCCTCCATCGTAGGCCTGGGTGCCGCCTGCACCGTGGCTCGGCTGAGCCTAAGGGTTGAATCCGAACGAGTGCGAACTCTGCGTGATCGTCTTTGGGCGAGTCTCAATGCGGGAATACCGGGCATCCGTTTAAACGGCCATCCGACCCAGCGCCTGCCAAACACCCTGAATGTACTCTTCCCCGGAGTTCGCAGCTCGGTCCTACTCGATGCCGCTCCCGCGATCGCCGCTTCCGCCGGCTCGGCTTGCCACGAAGGAGAGGAGACGGCCTCTCCAGTCCTGCTCAGCATGGGCGTTGACCCGGTTGAGGCATTAGGCGCTGTTCGCCTGTCTCTGGGGCGGGGGACCACCGAACGAGACGTGACCGCGGCCGTCGAGGCGCTTGTCATTGCATGGGAGAACGCCCGCTAAGGTCCGTTACCGCATGCCCATTCGCGTTCCCCTTGTGCCGCCGAAGGGGGACATTCCACCTTTGGTTGTATTCCTGCCCGCGCTTCCGGCCGCTACCCTGCAATTCCCGGAGCCCATTCAAGGTCTCTCTAGGGACGCAACGGAACCAAGGAGGAGGACGCAATGAACAGCGTGCATCTCATCGGCCGTCTGGCCACGGACGTGGAAGTCAAGGAGGTGAACGGCGGCTCCAAAGTCAGCAGCTTTATCTTGGCGGTAGATAGGAACGCCGAAGAGGCGGACTTCTTCAGAATCAAGGCGTGGAACTCTCAAGCGGAGGCTGCGGGTGACCACCTGGGCAAAGGAAGACGAATCGCGGTGGAGGGTTCGCTGCGCCAAGATGTCTATGAGAAGGACGGCGAGGAACGCAAGGCAGTGTCAGTGGTGGCCAAGCGGCTCGAGTATCTTTAGCGGGAGTCGCAACACACTGATGGCGCCACACCGAACCGACCACATAAAACGTAGCGCGGCGGCATTGACATGCTAGAGGCGAATGTGGACACTTTGCCTACTGTTCGGCTTCTCGAACGGGACAAGCGCGCCAGGCATGGGATGTCGGTGATCCATCCGTCGGATGCGACTGAATCGCAAAGGGTCCTTGCGGCCAAGCTTAGCCTGCCACATCAAGGCTTCGTGTTGAGCCGCCCCCGGCTGCGCGCGCTCGTGGAGCCGGCGCGGGCCGGGGGCCTCATCAACCTGGTGGCTGGGCCGGGATATGGCAAGACCGCCTTCATCGTTGACCTGCTGTCTTCGGCCGGGGGCCATACCATCTACTACGCGGCGGACGAAAGCGACCGCGACGCGGTCCGGTTTCTCCGCCGCTTAATGGCAGGCATCGGCGTGGAAGCTCGCGAACCTCCGGCGCCTACTACTTTGGGATGGCTCGAAGAAGGCGGTTCTCAGGGCACCATTCTCGAACTCGTAGCCGCGCTCGCCGACCTCATGTCGGCGAAGCGCGGCCAAGAGACGCTCATTGCCATCGACGACGTACACCTCGTCGATTCCTCAGCAGACGTACTGAGTGCTCTCGAGCTGATCGTCAGGGCCTTGCCCCCGGGATGGACCATCTTAATGTCCTCACGCCGACCGGTTTCGTTCGGCGTTGACGCTGTGGACCTCGGCGGTCGGCTTGTTACCCTCGGTGCCCGGGAGCTTCGTCTCACTCCCAGGGAGGTTGCCTCGTGGACGCACCAGAACTGGGGCGTGCTTCTGCAACCCTCGGAAGCGCGGGCCCTTTGGAGGCTCACCGAAGGGTGGCCCGCTGCCCTCGCCCTGCTCGGCCAGCATCTTCTCTCCCACCGTACGGACATCACACGAAAGGATGTGGTGGGCATCATCTGTCGTGGCCGGGACCTACGGGCTTACCTGGAGGCTCACGTCTTCTCAGGCATGGAGCCCGATGTCGCGAAGGTCGTGCTGGCCGCAGGCCTGCTTCCGCGCGTGGTCTTCCCTCGAGACGACGAGTTCCTGCCCGGTGAGGTCGGGGTGGCTGAATCAATACTGGAAGATTTGGTCTCTCGTGGCTTCATGGTGGCGCGGACCGGGCGGCGGAGTTTCACCCTGCATCCGCTGCTGCGCGGATATGCCGAGAGAGAAGCTTGGCGCGATCCTCGGGGGATCGCGCTCGCCGAGCGTGCGGGAGACCATCTTTGTCTCCATGGAGAGATATACCACGCGGCCCATATATATCTTCGCGTTGGCGCCTGGGACGAAATGGAGTGCCCGCTGAGATCGCTCGGCCTTGCGTCGCTGAATGTTGTGGCCGACGTCGCGGATCAAGATTGGCTCGAACTCATCCCCGACGGCGCCACGGACCGGCATCCTTGGCTACTGGTGGCGAAAGCCCGGATTCTTCAGCGGCAGACCGATTATGCGCGCGCCCAGGCCATGTACGAGAAAGCCGCCGGTCAACTATCGGCGGCGGATGACAAAGCGGGGCTTCTTCTGGCTCTTCTCGGCTCTACGTTTTGCCTTTTCAACCAAGGTCTCTGGGAAGGAAGCCTTTCCGTTCTCAAGCGTTGCAGAAGTCTTGCCCGTTCTGCCGCAGAGAAGGTAGAGGTGCTGGTCTGTGAGGGTCACGTGCTAGTCAGTCTGTGCCGTTGGGACGAAGCGGCCGAGAATTGGGAGAAAGCCCTTGCTCTCGTTCCACCCGCCGAGCGGGCTTCGCTGGCAACGCGGATCGACCATCACAGAGGCCGGCTGTTCTATACCCTGGGACACTATCGAGTCGCCCGACAGTGGGCCCAAAAGGCCCTACTTGCGTGTTCTCAAACGGGCACTCCATTTCGCGCTCTTGCTCTCAACGGAGTTGCGATCTTGGAGTGCGCTACTGGGGACTACGTTTCCGCGGAAGCCTACGCCGCGGAGTGCATCAATCTGGCCCGTAACCGTGGGTACGGTTTTGTCGAGATCTCGGCTCTCCTCAGCCAGGCCGGCGCCGCTCTAGGGGTCTGGGACTACAGGCGGGCGCTGTCGCTGATCAGGGAAGCTCAGCACCTGGCGCGTAAGGCCGATGACGCCGAAGAACTGTTTTGGGCGGAGGATATGCTTGGCGATCTCTGCCGCCGCAACAGGAATCCGCGGCTTGCTTTGGAGCATCATCGAGAGGCCCTCGAGATTGTTGAGCGCAACCGGTTGGCCGACTTCGAAAGAGTCAGGGCCTTGACCGGTAGAGCGATCGACCTCATCCTTCTCACACGGTTGGAAGAGGGCAGGTCATCTCTTGAGGAAGCGGTAGCCATCAGCCGGCGACTTGGCCTAGTGGGCTCGCTGATCCCCGGGCTCTTCTACCTTGGTTGGGTCTATGCGCTTGCCGGCCGCGAGCACGAGGCGTCCCGGACGTTGACTGAGTGCATGAAACTGAGTGCTGAGCATCAGCATGTTCATTTCTTGAGACAGGAAGCCCAACTCGCAGTCCCGATCCTGGCTCTTTGCGATCGCTTCGAGGCAGGCAGCTTTATCCGAGAGAAGATCCTTCCTGGTCTTCCCAGACGCCTGCAGGAGTACTTCCGCGATTTGGCCCACGGTTCACCCGACGATTTGACCACTGACATGCTGGAGGGAGTGGAACTCCTAACCGAACGAGAGCGCGAAGTACTGAAGATGATCTCACTGGGCATGCCGAACAAGGTGATTGCGGCGAAGCTCTTCATCACCGAGAAGACCGTCAAGACTCATGCCAACCACGTGTTCCGCAAGCTGGGAGTGGCCAATCGCCTTCAGGCAACCTTGGTGTTTCAGAGCTATCACAGGGCACGACGGGCCGGAAGGCAATGGAACTCCAGAGACAGCCGAGCCGCCCTCGAAGCCGGCCGGGGCAGGCCGGCTTCTCGATGGGCGGCTCCTGCGAAATAGGGGCCTTCGTCTTTGGGGCCCGTCTTGGTCGGCCCTACCGCTTCAGCACCAGAGGTGTTTCCACCTCATTGATCTTGGATCCATCCTTGGGCGAGTTGGAGAAGACGACCAACCTGCCGGATCCTGATTCAGTAATATCGAGGGGAATCGTCACGTCGAAGTCTCCTCGAGTTCCCGTGCCGGCAGTTGCGGTCACCTTCTCGTCGGCGAGGACATTCCCGGACGCGTCGAGGATCTCGACCTGGAAGAGCGCCTCGAATACGTTGGCCGTGCCGCGAATCCGGAACGAGCTGCCGACCTCCTGGCCGAGAGTGGGTGACTCAACAAGGATTGCCGGCGACAAGTCTTCATAGTCAGAGCGGTTGACCGGATGATCGAGGATAATGCCCTCGCCGCTGAAGACCTCCACCGGCTGGCCGTCGAGCTTGAAGTTCACTCCTTTGACCGTGTCGAATTGAGTCAGCGTGAAGACCACCTCAGCCAGCCTCATGGCCATCGAAAGACTGCCACCACCCGATTCGTACTCCTTGGAAAGGTCGACCGTGGCAATGCCGTTCTCGATAGTCAGGTCCAGGAAGGTCGTTCCCTCAGGGATGTTGCTGACAGTCCCGGCGCCTTTCTCTTCAACGGTTGGTCCCTCTAGAAGCGCCTTCATAGCTGCTGCGCCGACCTCTTTAGTTGCGGGTACCACGCGAGCGGCCGCGCATATCTTCTCGCCCCTTGAGTAGTAGACGTTGAGGGTGAGCGTCTTCTCCACCGGCGGCGCCGTAGTGGTGGTGGTCTCGGTCTCGACCGTGGTCGTCGTCTCCTGTGGTTGGAGTGTGACGGTGGTTGTGGAGATCGCCTCAGTTGTGCTGACAGTCCCACCATCCCCGACACCACTATTGACACCGCATCCCGCCACCACAATGGCTGCGAATACTACCAATACAACGAACAAGCCGATCATTCTCGTTCTTTTCATGGTTCCTCCTCCTGCGGGCCCGGACAACAGCCCGGCGGCTACCCTTGTACAGTTCTATGTTTGACCAGGGAAGTCACAGACCTGCCGCGGTTCGGTAACGATCATGTTACGAACACCAGCGCCGATGGCATCACCGCTGAGCTTAGCTCGCTAATGCTTCGGAGTCCGGGATTCCTGTGCGCTCGCAATGCTTCCGCGGCAATGCCATCGGCGTTGGTGTCGTGGTGACTCACAAGAGGTCACCCCGTTTGTTGGCCGGCGGGTAGGGTCAGCAGGAAGTGGGCCCCTCCCGCATCGGCGTTCTCGGCCATGAGGTCACCGCCCAAAAGACGGGCGTTTTCCCTCGCGATAGCCAGTCCAAGCCCGCTACCAGGGCTGGAGGACCGGCTGGGATCGGCCTTGTAAAAGCGGTCGAATATATGGGCAAGATGGGCGGAAGGTACGCCCGGACCGCTGTCAGTGACCGATATTGCTACCAAGCCGCTCGCAGGTTCGGCTGCGACGGCCTCGGATGCCGCTGTGCCGATGCCATCACCTCCGGCCTCCACCGGCATGTACTCCAGTTGTATGGTCACAGGTGGTTTCCCGTGATGCAGCGCATTCTCGATAAGATTAACAAGGATCCGTTCCACTCTTCGTTTGTCGGTGCGGAGCGAGAGCTCGTCGGTTCCATCGACCCGCGCAACCTCCAACCAGCCGTGCGCGGCAACGAGTTGTCGGACGAACCTTCCCATGTCAACCCACTCCATCACCGTCTCGGCAGCCTTTGCCTCAAGGCGGCTGACCTCCAAAAGATCGTCCACAAGCTGTCTAAGCCGGGCGACGTCGCCGGCGACCATCTGAGCAAGATGGGCTACTTCTGGAGGGTACGCACCAGGGCCGGCCTCCAGGCGAGTCTGCAGAATCGAGGCTTCGCCGACCAGAGCGGAAACCGGTGTTCTCAACTCGTGGGCAACATCAGCGACGAAGCGCCTTTCTCTTGCCTGGCCGGCCTCGAGATCGTCCATCTTGGCCTGAAGGTTCTCCGCCATCCGGTTGAAAGAGCCGGCAAGCACGCCGAATTCGTCGGTACCTGCCTGGAGCCGGATGTGAAGGTCACCGCGAGACATCCGGTCTGCTGCGATGCTGGCCGCCCTCACGGGAGAGACGAGGCGCCGGGCGAGCCAATATCCAGCAATTGCTCCCAGGACTGCAAGAATGAAGCCGCCTATCAACAGAATGTTGCGGAGTTGAGTCAGCGTGGCGAGCCGCTCTCCTTGCGGATAGAAGAAATACATGGCCACATCGGGTCGGATTCGTCCCCCTACGGCAATGGCCGGTTGTCCGGGCAACCCGACCGTCTGATAGCCGAGCCGCTGCTCGGCGACCCTGGCCGCCAACTGGGGCGAGATCAAGCCCGGATCCACCTGCAGATCGGACTGAAACCACCCGGACTTGGTCTCGATAAGTGTGGCGAAATCTCCGCGTATTTCCAGCGCATCTAGAAGCTTCGTGAAATCAGCGGCTTGTGGATCGGCAGGCAGAAGTTTCGTATCGGCCAGGTACAAGTTGAATCGCGACTGATCAAGAGCCTTGTCGAGCGCGTCGTCCTCTTGCGCGGACTCGGTGATGAAGTAGGCTGATAAAGCCAGCGCCAACGCGGTAAATGCGACGGCGGCCGCGAAGATGAAGGCCAAACGACGCCTGAGCGAGTGCTTGCTCCGGGTCCGATGACGCCCATGCGGCTCGGCCTGCCCGTAACTCTGCCTAGCGCGCCGCCGAGTCGCGACGCGTCCGTGGTCAGGCATTGCCGCGGTCCGCACGGTAGCCGATGCCTCTTACTGTGAGAATCAGAACCGGATGTGCCGGATCGTCTTCGATTTTAGACCGAAGCCGCTGGACATGCACATCCACCAGGCGGCTGTCCCCAAGATAGTTGTAGCCCCACACAAGTTCGAGTAGTTGGTCACGTGAGAGGGCTTGGCCGGAGTGTCTCGCCAACTCGTAGAGCAAGCGAAATTCCGTGACGGTTAGAGGCACGTTCTCCGGGCCACGTCGTACCAAGAAGGCACCGGGGTCGATGGTGAGTGGTCCAAGGGCCAACGGTGGCATGGCCGGGTGGGCAACCGCGGCGAGGTCTTCGGAAGTGGTCTCCACGGCACCCTCAGGTAGCGAGCGTACCGATGCCCTCCGAAGGACAGAGCGGACTCGCGCCACCAACTCCGGAAACTCGAACGGCTTAGTGACGTAGTCATCTGCACCGGACTCGAGACCTACCACGACATCCACTGTGGAGGATCTCGCGGTCAGCATGATCACGGGCACGAGGGAGGTTTTCCTCAACTCGCGGCACACGGCAAACCCATCGAGACCCGGAAGCATGATGTCGAGCAGGACGAGGTCCGGTCGCTGGTCGGCAAAGGCCCTCAAGGCAGAAGGCCCATCTACTGCGGTGGTCACGCGGTAGCCCTCGCCTTCGAGCCCCAGCCGGATGACCTCCCGCAAAGAGGGGTCATCCTCTACGATAAGCAGGAGTTCTCCATGCCCCGGATTATCCCCCCCCCGCCCGCGGTTGGTCCAGCGCACCCAAGAATAGCCCGCCCAGGGCGGACGAGATGGTTTGCCTCAGTCCTGATCGATGCGCACTCCGACGCGCGAAAAGGCCTCTTTACACTCCACATATTGGGTGGTACCATTTCTCAACACACAAGATATTGTGCTCCAGCATATTGGCGGACCACCACCCAAGGGTTCATCCCGGCAGTCCGCTGTCAGGGGCCGAAATCGAGGACAGATCAGAAGAGGGTTGGGGCATGAACTGTCCATTCTGCGGGTTGGCGGACAGCCGGGTAGTTGATTCGCGCGAGACGGAGAGTCGCGAGGCCATCCGTCGCCGGCGTGAATGTGCGAACTGCGGGCAGCGGTTCACCACCTATGAAAAGATCGAGGAAATCCCTATCACGGTCGTCAAACGTGATGGGAGCACGGAGCTGTTTCATCCGGACAAGCTCTTGCGTGGGCTCATGCGGGCTTGCACAAAAAGGAACGTCCCTCTCGAATGGCTGCAGCAGATAGTCACCGACATCGAGAAACAGCTTCGGGAGGAGCTTGTCTATCAAGTTACGTCTGAGCGCGTGGGTAAGATGGCCTTGGAACGCCTGCGGGAGGTCGACCTCGTGGCGTACATCCGGTTTGCCTCGGTGTACCGCCACTTTGAGAGTGTCGAGGAGTTCAAAAACGAGTTGGAGAGCCTTGCGAAAGAGGGGATCAGATGACCGTCGCAGAGTTGCGGGCCTTGTCGGCCGACCTTGAGAACAATCTATCCCCCAGTGCTAAGAAGGTGCTTATCAAACGGTACCTCAAACGCACTGAGAGTGGTGAGCCCTTGGAGGCGCCCGCAGACATGTTCGCACGCGTGGCTGAGAACATTGCTCAGGCCGACCGCCTCTACCATCCGGAGGCCGACATCGATGCGACGATCATGGACTTCTTCGCGGTCATGGCAGCGCTGGAGTTTCTACCGAACACCCCGACTCTCATGAACGCCGGACGCGAGTTGCAGCAACTCTCTGCCTGTTTCGTGCTGCCGGTCGAGGACAGCATGGACTCTATCTTTGGGGCTATTAAAAATGCTGCTCTCGTTCATCAATCGGGCGGGGGCACGGGGTTTAGCTTCAGCCGCCTACGGCCCAAAAACGATCTGGTGAAGTCCACCATGGGCGTCGCGAGCGGCCCAGTTTCGTTCATGCGCGTTTTCGACATGGCCACTGAAACCATCAAACAGGGTGGCACCAGGCGCGGAGCCAATATGGGCATCCTGCGGGTGGACCATCCGGACATCGTCGAGTTCATCCGGGCGAAAGAGGACGAGCATATCCTCAACAACTTCAACATCTCAGTTGGAGTGACGGAGGAATTCATGGCTGCCGTCCTCACGGGCCAGGACTATGCCTTGCGCAACCCGCGGGACCATCGCGAGGTGGGCCGCAAGAGTGCCCCCGAGATCTTCGATCTCATCGTCAATCTTGCTTGGAAGAATGGGGAACCAGGTATTGTCTTCCTCGATCGCCTCAACCGCGACAATCCCACCCCTCGACTCGGCGAGATCGAGTCGACAAATCCATGCGGCGAGCAACCTCTACTTCCCTACGAGAGCTGCAATCTCGGATCCATCAATCTGGCCCTGATGGTCAAAGATGGTGCCGTTGACTGGGAGCGACTGCGCCGGGTTACGAGGACCGCCGTCCATTTCCTTGACAACGTCATCGACATGAACCGTTATCCCCTGCCCGAGATCGGCGAGACGACCAAGAGCAACCGCAAGATTGGTCTTGGCGTCATGGGCTGGGCCGATATGCTGGTGGAGTTGGGCATCGGCTACGGTTCCGAAGAGGCGATCCGCCTGGCTCATGAGGTGATGGGCTTCATCCACGAGGGGGCGATCAAGGCCTCTGAGGATCTTGCTCTCGATCGCGGGGTCTTTCCCAACTGGGACCTGAGCACCTGGGCTGCCAAAGGCAAGCGGGTGCGCAACGCCACCCTTACCACAATTGCACCAACAGGCACCATTTCGATCATCGCGAATTCCTCCAGCGGCATAGAGCCCATCTTTGCCTTGGCCTACATCCGCAACGTGATGGACAACACGGAGCTACCAGAGGCTCATCCGGCGTTCGAGCATGTGATCAAGGCGCGCGGCCTCTACTCCGAGGACCTCATGAAGAGCGTGGCCGCGGTCGGCAGCCTCCACGAATTGGACGTGCCGGAAGATCTCAAAGAAGTGTTTGTCACCGCTCACGATGTCAGTCCGGAATGGCACATCCGCATGCAGGCCGCTTTCCAAGACCACGTCGACAACGCCGTGTCCAAGACAGTCAATTTCCCCAACCAGGCCAAGCCCGAAGATGTGGAGCGGGTTTACCTGTTGGCCTACGAGCTTGGGGTCAAAGGGGTCACCATTTACCGCGATGGCTCGCGGCATGAGCAGGTGCTCAACATCGGCGAGGTGAACCGGAAGGGTGCTGACGGCCATGAAGCGGTCCAGATGGAGCTTGGCCCGCAGGGTACTCCGGTCATGCCTGTCCGCCCCAGCCGGTCACCGGTTTTGCGTGGCGAAACCAGAGAGAAAGTCACTGGATGTGGCAGCCTCTACGTCACCCTAAATGAAGATGACTTCGGACCCCGTGAGGTCTTTGCCAACATGGGCAAAGCGGGCGGGTGCGCCTCGGCCTCGACGGAGGCCATCGGCCGGTTGATCTCGCTGGCCTTTCGGTATGGTGTTCCCCCTGACAAAATCGTCAAGCAGCTGCGTGGCATCCGTTGCCATGTCCCTCTGGGATTCGGTCCCAATCAGATCTTGTCTTGTCCCGATGCCATAGGCAAGGCCCTTGCGGACAAGTACCATCTGGCGGGTGGTAATGGCGACAAAGCAGTGGGTCAGCTCGAGATGCCCATTGCCTATGCACAAGGAGCATGCCCCGACTGCGGAGGCGCGATCGAGCACGAGGGTGGATGTATGGTCTGCCGGGCCTGTGGCTACTCCAAATGCTCATAGGTCAGGCTACCACCATTTTCGGAGCTGCGGCTTGTCTCTGGGAAACGTCGTCGCAAAACGCAGTTGGACGGAGACAAGCCGCAGCTTCTCTGGATAAGGGATGAGGCCTGGCCATCTTCACGGACATAGAGTTCGTATCACTCGAAGAAGCAGAACCTCCGGACAGGTTTGTCGCTACATTCGATGTGATCTACGCCGGCGAGACCTGGTGCCGCTCAGTGGTTATTGTCGACTCATCTGTTGCCACCCGGTCCGATCTTGTGGAGCGCGAGGTTGTCGCCGCCGCGCGTGACGCGTTGCTCGAACTCCTAGCGGCGGAAGCGGTGCCGGTGTCGCTTTATCTGCGCCTGACATCCGAGGTGACTACCGTACTGGCGCGCGCCACTCCAGCCTAGTCTGCGGCGGTCTGGTCGGCCTGTTGCCTGCGCCCGACCCGCTGGCGACGGCGGGGCAGCCGGCAACCTCTCGCCGCCTACCTCTCGTAAATCCACTCATTCGTCCAGGCTGGGCGCGGAGGAATCTTGCCGGCGTCGAACATCGCCGTCCACTCCTCGTCGGTAAGCCTCTCTGTGTACGGTACGGTGAACTCGTAGTATGCGTAGGAGGCCCCGGCGAAGAGCTGCAATTTGCCATCAAGCTCGAACGCGGCGTAAAGAACAAGGGGATAACCGGTCGCTTCCTCGAGGGCCCGGTAGCTGTTGCCGCTCGTATGCACATCCGCAGCCAAAAGGCTCTTCTCGGGAGTCGGTGACAACGTCCTTCCCTCCTCAGAATCGCTGAACTGTTCCAGTATCTCCAGATAGTGCCCGTACTCGGCAATGGTGATCTTTTCGTCGGGTGCCAATTCCTGGCCGGCCAATTCTTTCTGAGCTGCCGACCTAAGGGTATCTGCTAGAGAGATCATCGTTTCGAGCTTATTGGCCAACTCGATGTCGATCAACCCGTAATCCATCAGTCCCTGCCGGAGGGCGCCCGCCAGCTCTCCGATTCTCGCGTAGAAGCCAGGATATGGTTCGACATATCCCGGTGCTTCGGGCTCCTCCCCGCCATCACCTTCCGCCGTCACCGACTGCTTCGCGTAGAGGATCGTGTCGTGTCGCAACTCGGTCCAGCTGCCCAAGGCCGCGTTCAAGCTCTTGCGGGCCCATGCCTTGGTCTTCATGAAATCGGGCGCCCCGGCCGCCGGGACTCCCATGACTTGCTGCAATGACTCCAGCCAACCGGTGTAGAGATTGGCCGGCCAGACATCGGGAGTTCTCTTGCTGAACTCCTGGTTGACCTTCTCCAGCTGGGACTCCCAGTTCTTGTATTTGTCTTGGGCATAATCCTGTTTGGCTATCTCATATGCTTGGTCCGAACCCAGGACTGCCATCGCATCCAAGCCCATGGGGAGATCACGCTTGTTCTCTTGTGTCCCAACATAGGCCCAAGACAAATACAAGAA